>JAAUPI010000213.1 GCA_012035135.1 Microcoleus sp. CSU_2_2 | reverse complement strand
AAGTGCTATCCCCATTTGACTGCGGCTGATTTAGTAAATGCGTGGGCTTATGCTGATGCTTACCCAGAAGAAATTGAACGAGCGATCGAAGAAAATGAGGAAGCCTAAAACATGGCACAAATTTATTATATAGGAAATTTTTAAATATAATAAAATCCTAAAGAATTAATCGAACTGCAAAAATTGTACTAACCTTAGAGCTAAAGTCAATTAAATTAAAAAATTTTCAACTATGTCAGATCGACCTTTTAACATCCGCCAACTAAACGGCCTAGATTATGACGAAGCAGAACCGCTGCTGGAAGATTATCAGAACACGCTGATCGAGCTATTTGTCAATTCTCCCGAAGGAGAAGAATACTGTAAAACTTATCCAGATGTTGGATTTTGGATCTCGCAGTTCATTTATTACGGTTTCGGCTATGAAGGTTTTACGCTGCCTCGCATGAAAGTGGAAGATGTGGAAACTGTAGTCGAAGAATTGTTTCCCAGGAAAGTGACGTTGCTTTCGCCGGAAGAAGGTGAAAATGCTATCCCGGAATTATTGGCGTTCTGGCAATTTTTAAAGCGAGAATTTAAACTGCGAAACGCTACTTCAATTATCAAATACCTGCGGGAGATCGAGTCGGAATTTGGGGATATTATGGACGATTCCTCTAAATTTGGACTTGCCAAATCCTTTTTTACTCTCGGTCATCAAGCAGGGTTTGATATGACTACGGGGGAAGGTCTAACACAATTTCAGGAGCTATATAATGCTAGCATTGCACCTATGCTTGCATCTGAAAACTCCGACATATTTGGATTGCCAAGCAAACCAATAAGTGATAGTGCAGTCGATCGCTCTAAGGCAAGTAAAGAAAAGCAAAAAAAAGCAAAAAATACGGCGGCTGAATCGAGAAAACGCAACCGCACTAAGAAAAAATGAGGTTTAGCAAGTATCTATCCTCACTTCACCATCTTCTGCTTCTTCTCAGCATCCTGTTCGCTTCTTCCTTCCCGCGAAACTTCCTAACTAACAAATAACATATCAACTGAAACCCGAATATCCCTAATACGATCGCGCTTTCTTCCGATGACAAGTTGGCGAACTTCTCACTCTTCGGACTTGCTTGGATGTTGTTAGTTCGATCGAGCGTTCGATCGTCCGTTTGCAGATTCAAACTACGCTCTTCTATCTTATTACTATTTTTAAATGTGCGATCGATTTCTTGAAATGACTTCGCCTGTCCGCAGCTTGTTAAGGATAATCCAATAAGGATAAAAATTAGGAAATAACAGCGCGATTTCACGATTTATACCTCCATGTTATGAAGAAAGAGACTAAATGAATATAGGACTGATACCAAATCCGGGTTACTTACCCCTTTTATAATCTCGTAAATGTAGTAAATGTAGGGTGCGTCGCTACGAACAACTCTCGTTGCTATTGGCAGATCTCATAGCGACGCACCATACCAATTATAACGGGGATGGGAAACCCGGATTTGGTATGACTCGTAGGAAGGCAGAAACCGGGTTTGAATCGATCCTTGGGTAGCGTGGTGTTTGGCGCCTTTGGTAGCGGTGGCGGTACTGCGGCGGCTGGGGCTGCTGGTGCTGGGGCTCTCGACAAAACTGTTCGTAGTATCAATCTCGAAGAAAGTGCGATAAAAACCCGGTTTCTCCAAGAAACCGGGTTTTTATTTGCGAGAGTATTTAATATCAAGTCGGATGAATTACCCATAATCAAAGAGGTTTGTAGTAAGGACGGCTCTCTCGTAGTTATGGTGATAAGTATCGACACCTTGATATGTATATCCAAATGCTTCGCCCTGCCGCAGCGTCAGGATCTTGGTATTCTGTCAAACTAAGGCAAATCCGTACTTCCCATTAGATAAAGGTCGCACTCGCGGGCCACGCCTCGCCCTTCGTTAATCGCCCAAACCACCAAACTCTGTCCCCGGCGACAGTCGCCCGCCGCGAAAACTCCCGGAAGGCTAGTTGCATATTTTTCGTGCTCCGCTTTCACATTGCTGCGGGCGTCGCGTTCCAATCCCATAGCATCCAACAACGGCTGTTCCGGGCCGAGGAAGCCCATTGCTAACAATACAAGCTGGGCTGGCAAGACTTTTTCGGTGCCAGGGATGTGTTTCGGAATGAACTGTCCTTTTTCGTTTTTCGTCCACTCTACCTCAACGGTGTGCACGGCTTTGACATTGCCGTTTTCGTCGCCCTCGAATTTCGTAGCAGTGGTGAGATAGCCGCGGGGATCTTCGCCGAATTTGGCAGCGGCTTCTTCTTGGCCGTAGTCGAGACGGTAAACTTTTGGCCATTCGGGCCAGGGATTGTTGGCGGCGCGTTCGGATGGCGGTTTGGGGAGGATTTCAAGCTGGACGAGGCTGTTGCAACCGTGGCGAATGGAGGTACCCACGCAGTCGGTGCCGGTGTCGCCACCGCCGATAATCACGACATCTTTGCCGGCGGCTGAGATGAAGTTATCGTTTGTACTCTTGTCTAAAACTGCTTTGGTGTTGGCGGTGAGGAAGTCCATTGCGAAATGGATGCCTTTGAATTCGCGCCCTTCGATGCCTAAGTCGCGGGGTTTGGTGGCACCGGTACAGAGAACAACGGAGTCGAATTCTTTGAGTAGTTGTTCTGCTGGTAAGTCTTTGCCGACTTCGGTGTTGCAGACAAATTTGACGCCTTCGTCTTCAAGAACTTTCAGGCGGCGCATCACGACTTGTTCTTTGTCTAGCTTCATGTTGGGGATACCATACATTAGCAGTCCGCCCGGTCGATCGGCTCTTTCGTATACAGTTACCCAATGACCGACTTTGTTCAATTGCGCCGCAGCGGACAAACCGGCGGGCCCGGAACCGATGATGGCGATGTTTTTGCCGGTGCGTTTGGCCGGGGGTTCTGCGGTAATCCAGCCTTCATCCCAGCCTTTGTCGATAATTGAGGCTTCGATGTTTTTGATTGTCACCGGCGGGTTGTTGATGCCGAGCACGCAAGCGCCTTCGCAGGGTGCGGGACAAACGCGACCGGTAAATTCGGGAAAATTGTTAGTTTTGTGGAGTCTGTCTAAGGCTTCTTTCCAGAGTCCGCGATATACTAGGTCGTTCCATTCGGGAATCAGGTTGTTGATTGGGCAGCCGCTGGCCATGCCGCTAATCAGGTTTCCGGTGTGGCAAAATGGGATGCCGCAGTCCATGCAGCGCGCGCCTTGGGTGCGGAGTTTGTCCTCCTCCATCGGGAGGTGAAATTCGTCCCAGTTGTGGACTCTCTCGACTGGTGAGAGTTCGGAGGGCAATTCACGGAGGAATTCGATAAAGCCTGTTGGTTTTCCCATAGTGGTGTTTTTGTTAGAACTTATTTGTGGTAGTTTCTGGTAGCATCTAAATTGTCGGCGATCGTGACTCTGATGTAAAACCACTTCGTTATCTACGGTAAGGTGCGTCGCCTTCTACAATCTACAAGTTTCATTGAACATCTGACAGCGACGCACCCTACAAATTAGCCTCGTTATCAAAATTCAGGGGTTTAAAACCCCCGCAGGTTGGCGTCATGTTTTTAGGGTGCGGTGTAAATCCCAGCCCGCGTCATTCGATCGAGAAATTATTGGTCAAGGTGGTTAGGTGTTAGGTGTTAGGTGGGCAACTGTCAACTGTCAACTGTCAACTGTTTATTTGCCTTCGATCAGCATCTGTTCAAAATCTGCTGCCGGCACGGGAGGACTGAACAAATATCCTTGCATTGCATCGCAATCGTAACGCCAGAGAAAATCCTTTTCTGCTTCAGTTTCTACCCCTTCCGCAATTACCTCAAGACAGAGACTGTGCGCCATTTCAATGATTGCTTTGACAATCGCTGCCTTGTTACAACCATCTATGATATTGCTGATAAAACAGCGATCTATTTTTAAAACATCAAAGGGGTATTGCGTCAGATAGCTTAAAGAAGAATAGCCTGTGCCAAAATCGTCAATAGAGATAGAAACTCCCAAAGCTTTCAACTTTTGCAAACTAGCGATCGCGCTTTCCGCATCCTGTACCATCAAACTTTCAGTCAGCTCTAATTCTAAACAGCTTGGTTCCAAACCACTAGCTTCTAAAATTTTGGCAACCCTGTTGCTGAGATCTGGTTGGTAAAATTGGCGCGGCGACAAGTTTACAGCTACTCGTAGATCCAAGAAGCCAGCATCTTGCCAACCTATAATTTGCCTGCAAGCTGTCTGCAAAACCCACTCACCTAATGCTACAATAAAACCTGTTTCTTCGGCAGCCGGAATAAATTCTGCGGGCGCGATCAGCCCCCGTTCTGGATGCATCCAGCGCACTAAAGCTTCTGCACTCATGATTTTACCCGTCTGGAGATTGACCTGTGGCTGATAGTAAACTTGGAATTCTTCTCGTTCCAAAGCACCGGACAAACTTTTTTTGATCAGCTCTAATTTATACCTTGCATCTTCGATTAAGTCGCTGCTTTGTGAACACAAAGTATTGTACTGTTCAGCAAGAGCTTCTTGTTTCTTCAAGCGACTAGCGATCGCGCCCACAAGTTCTGTTTTAGTAAAAGGTTTAGTCAAGTAATCATCCGCTCCCAATTCCATACCTTGTCGCATTTCAGAGCGGTCGGCTTTACCAGTTAGAAAAACAAAAGGAAGTGTAGCAGTAACAGGATTCGATCGCAATGCCGTCAGCACTCCATATCCATCAAGTTCCGGCATGATCACATCGCAAAGAATCACATCGGGAAGATTTGCCATCGCCAAAGATAAACCTTGCATTCCATTTTCTGCACCCGTCACGTTGAAACCTTCAGCCTTGAGAAGTTTGAGAATATTCTCCCGAATTACTTCCTCGTCCTCAATCACTAGAATATTTTTCATATGTCATTCCCTGATAGCGGTGTAATTAAGCCTGTGCCTGAACAAGATCTAGTCCGAACAAGTGAGAACATATATCTCCCCCGACAGAACATCCAAATAGTTGCAGACACAAAATGCCAGTCAATCTTGAAAAAAGTTGATTTTTCAAGAATTATATTTAAACTTCTCTGCTAGCCTGGCTCCGTCCGTATTAATATCAGGTTGATTAACAAATCTCTAAATAAATTTTAAGTGCAATAATTAGCATCTATTTCAATAACTGCTAGAGTAGTTGTGCCAGTTGTTAAAGCTAAACCTACAAATAATGTCAGCTTATTTACCTAGTGGATTCCCTGAACCCGCAGAGATTGGTGCCATCAAAGTTAAGCAATATCCTCAGTACCGTGCTGTTACGTATACGCACGCAGGCGATTTGCGACAAGCAACTGGGGTGGCGTTCAATCCCCTATTTCAACATATTAGCAATAATCAAATTGCGATGACGACACCTGTCGAAGCTCGCTACACGGCCATTCCAGGGCAAATCGATGCTTTTGCCCAAGCTGAAGTTTCGTTCCTCTATCCCTCACCAGATATAGCTCCCAGCAGCGTTAACTCGGCTGTTTCCGTCACTGATACCCCCCCTATGACAGTTGTCAGCATTGGCGTGCAGGGGGCCTACACTTGGGAAAGCTACGAAAAAAACCTCCAGAAACTTAAAGATTGGCTTCAAGAACATCCGGAATACGCCATAGTCGGGCCACCTCGCCGCTTTTTTTACAATTCGCCGATGACAGCGGAAGCAATTAAAATCAGTGAGGTGCAAATTCCGATCGCTCTTTCAAATAAATATAGTCAGTAGTCAGTAGTCAGTAGTCAGTAGTCAGTAGTCAGTAGTCAGTAGTCAGTTGTCAGTTGTCAGTTGTCAGTAGACTTCTCCAACGAATAATTTCCAGCCATTTGAGAAATGTAGGGGTGAACCATTTGGGCGATAATTCATGTTTCCCAGTGGAGATGTTATACCAAATCCGGGTAACTTACCCCTTTTATAATCTCGTAAATGTAGTAAATGTAGGGTGCGTCGCTACGAATAACTCTCGTTGCTATTGGGAGATCTCATAGCGACGCACCATACCAATTATAACGGGGATGGGAAACCCGGATTTGGTATTATACCCAAATGCTTCACCCTCCCCAGGCTAATCAATTCTTCAAGTCTTCAATTCCTCAATCTAAAATCTAAAATCTAAAATTGCCCCATGCCCTCTCTTTCAACTGCCGCTGACGTGAACAACAAGTTCGCGAATGTAACCGCGCTGGCGATGTTCCCAGAGGTAAATTCCCTGCCAAGTGCCTAATAGCAACCTGCCTCGATCGATCGGAATTTGTTCGGAAGTATGAGTCAGTGCCGTGCGAATGTGGGCTGGCATATCATCTGGACCTTCGGCATCATGAATATATCGATCGCCCTCTGGTACAAGTTTAGCCAAAAAATTTGCTAAATCCTTAAGTACATCGGGGTCAGCATTTTCTTGAATCAGCAAGCTAGCCGAAGTGTGGCGCAAAAATAAACTACAAAGTCCTATTTTAATACCAGAATTTGCTACCGCATCTTCTACCTTAGGAGTGATTCTGCACAGAGACTTCCCTGTCGTTTGAATTTTGAGTATCTGTTGGTAGTGAGACATTCGATTTTAGATTTTTTGGGGATTTTAGATTGGGATTGATTGTTGATTGTCAGATTACTCATGATATCATCTCCCATTTTAAATCTAAAATCTAAAATCTAAAATCTAAAATTGCCTTTGCGATCGCCTCCGTACCGTATTTATCCAATTTATCCGACAAACGAGGCGGATTCAACGGTTTGCGCAAAAACTCCCAATCTCCCTGAAAAAAATCTGTCGCCGTCACTATTTGATGTTCCGCATAATTTTGTATCCCTTCAAGCAACACCGCAGACTCTGCAAAACCTTCTCTCATTATAGAAACAACAGGCATCTCCAACCGCAAAGCTTCCGCAAAAGTGCTGTATCCCGGTTTAGAAATCAACCGTCCGCATACAGGCATCAGATCGACAGGACGCGGTAAAATTGGGAAAGATTTTGCAAACTCCTGATTTTTAACTTTAATCAAATTTGGACAATCGGGAGCTGCCTCATCAAAAGTGATAAATTGCCACTCTGGAAATTCCTGTAAATTTTGATAAGGAATTTCTTCCAAACCCAACCCGCCGAAGGTCATCAATGCTGTAGTTTCTAGCGGTTTTTCGATGCCGAATGCTTCCCGAATTTTATCTTCGCTGTAGCGGGGAGTGCCGCCAGTTAAGCCAACATCTTCAATATTTGGAAAAGCAGACATCGGTTCGTGCAATGGGAGACGAAACAGTCGATCGCACTTTCCAAAACACTCGCCAATCCAATCAGCTATCTCTACAAAATCGCCACCCCAATCTCGATAGATAAAATCCCAACCAAAATTGCTCATCATCCAGCACGGAACGCCAGCAGCCTTGGCAATTGGCGCCGCCAAAGGAGGAATATCTGCCAACACCAAATCCACCCGATTTTGCTTGATAAAATTAACTTCGCTAGCAATTAGCGAATTTTGCTGAGTTTTAATTTCCCGCAATTTTTCCAGCGTCAAGTCTAAATCCATATTCAAACTATCAGCTTGCACGACTCCCACATCCAAAGCGCGGGGACGGTGGATGAAGTCGCCTGTGATGTAAGATTCTAGCAACCAACGAGGTGCCGTTGTGGTGAGAATTAGTAAAATTTCTGGGTTTAATTCTTGAATTTTTGCTGCTACCGACGAGGCGCGGACAGCGTGACCGAATCCGTGATTGGTGATGGCAATATATAATGTTGGTCTAGACATTGTTATTGGGAATTGGGAATTTGGAGTAACTTGTCATTCACCTCTTTTCTGCTAGTTTGTCTCTAGATTACTTCATTTCTCGCCCCCAACTCACACCACGATATAATTCTGCGATCGCAACTTCAAGCTCAATACTCTGTAAAACCACTAAATCGCCCGCACCATAAACCACCGTTTCCCATCCTTCCGCACTCCCATCTTTCACCCGACGGCGACACTCTACTCGCATCTCATCCTGAGCGATTAAAACATACTCTTCCAAGGATTCCAACTGTCGATAATCCTCAAACTTATCACCGCGATCGAACTTTTCCGTCGAAGGTGACAGCACCTCAGCAATCAACTTGGGATAACGCTTCACATAGCGATCGTTGCGATCGCGCGGATCGCACGTAACGAAGGCATCAGGATAGTAGAAAAACACATCCGTATAATTCACCTTCACATCAGCAGAAAAAAACTGATAGTCCCCATCGCGCAGGTGAAAATTAATCACCGTTAAAAAGTTAATTGTGAGACGGCTATGATCGTCGCTACCTCCTGCCATTGCGTAGACTAAACCGCGTCGATATTCATGCCGGAATGTATTCTCGCGTTCCAGGGAAAGGTACTCTTCGGGGCTAAATCCAGAGGGGATGGCAATCATGGTATTGCAGGCAAATTTGATCCCTTAATTGTAGCGAATTTCGAGCCACTATTAGGACTAACACTTAAACTCGATCGATAATTTCACCTGCCATTTCCTTGAGAGATACTACTTTATTAGCCAAACCAGAATTAGCCACAATTCCCGGCATTCCCCAAACTACGCTACTGGACTCATCCTGAACAATCACCTGGCCTCCAGCTTCCCGAATATGCTCGCAGCCGTGCAATCCATCTTGTCCCATTCCAGTCAAAACTACACCTAAAACACCTCCACCATAAATCTTAGCAGCCGATCGAAACAGCACGTCAACCGCAGGTCGGCAAGAGTTTTCCGGAGGCTCTTGATGGGTGCGAATTTGCACAGAAAACCCGTGTTTTTCCAACACCATGTGATAATCTCCCGGTGCTATCCAAGCAACTCCTGGTTTGAGAGTATTTCCTGTAAAACCTTCCTCTACTTGAATCTGACACTTTTGCGTTAGCCGTTCGGCCAAACGCTTCGTAAAAACAGGCGGCATATGCTGCACAATGACGATCGGCACTCGGAAATTAGCCGGCAATTCCCGCAAAACTGCTTCCAAAGCATTCGGCCCTCCCGTCGAAACACCTATTACCACAATTTCGACCTGAGATTTAATATTTAATCCTATTTTAGGATCGACAAAACGCGGTTTAATTTGCTCTTTGAGAGCAATGTTTTTATCTTTTTCTGCTACTTCAAGATTGCCCCGATTTAATCTTTGTTGTTTGCAAAAGATCTTAATTTTAGGAATTAACTGCTCGCGGACGTTCTGTAGTGCTGCTTCCTTGCTCTTCATATTGTGAGGCTTAGTTACATAATCCGTAGCGCCCAGTGCCAGAGCTTCCAAAGTCGCCGCAGCACCCAATTCTGTGAGTGCGCTAAACATAATTACTGGAATATCTTTGTCCTGTTTTCGGATTTCTGTCAGCGTTTCCAAGCCGTTCATGTCGGGCATTTCCACATCCAAAACAATCAAATCTGGATGCACTTGAGAAATCTTTGCCAAAGCTATTTTACCGTTGGCTGCGGCGCCTACAACTTCCAGCGCCGGATCGCCGTCTAGTACGTTACTCAATAACCGACGCACCACTACTGAGTCATCAACAACTAAAATTTTAATTTTGGACATTTCTAAGAAGAAGGAAGAAGGAAGAAGGAAGAAGGAAGAAGGAAGAAGGAAGAAGGAAGAAGAACCCCCCTACCCCCCCAAGGGGGGAAGAAG
>JAAUPI010000212.1 GCA_012035135.1 Microcoleus sp. CSU_2_2 | reverse complement strand
TTGCGCCCATTGCGGAAAATTCCCCACTGCTGCCTCCCGTAGGAGTCTGGGCCGTGTCTCAGTCCCAGTGTGGCTGATCGTCCTCTCAGACCAGCTACCGATCGTCGCCTTGGTGGGCTTTTACCCCCCCAACTAGCTAATCGGACGCGAGCTCATCTTCAGGCTATAAATATTTTCCCTTGCGGTACATCGGGGGTTAGCAGTCGTTTCCAACTGTTGTCTCCGTCCTGAAGCCAGATTCTCACGCGTTACTCACCCGTCCGCCACTAAGTATTGCTACTCCGTTCGACTTGCATGTGTTAAGCAGACCGCCAGCGTTCATCCTGAGCCAGGATCAAACTCTCCGTGTTGTTGAGTTCTTGTTAGCTCCGTCAAGTTATTTTCAGCTCGTTTGGATATTTCTATCTAACTTCCTGTTTTTGACCTTGACATTTTGTTTGTTGTTTGTGATATTAAGTATCAGCTCTCGCTGATGACTCTCTATCTTGATTCTTTTGACGAGGTTAATCGTGCTTTAAGCTTTCAAACTATTCTTTTTTCTAGGTTCAGTTTTCACCTTTAGGTTGTGGTTCTTTGAACCCCTTCCTTTCCGGCGCTTTATTAATGTATCAACTCTGCCTAGAGTTGTCAAGCGTTTTGGCGAAAATTTTTAAAGTTTTTTTTTGAAGCCATACACCGCAAGGGTTTGAGCCGTTAAATCCCATTCAGACATCCGCTGGCTGGCTCCTCTTTCCACTAAGGGGTCTTTTTTTAGGTCAAAAGGCGACTTTTGGGTTCGAATTCTCTCCCCCTTAGGTAGAATATTCCCACGGTTAAAGATGATGGGTTTACTTAAAGTAGAGGTGAGGCAGGGTTAGGCTGTGAGACTGCTTCACTACTGGGTTCAGCAGAAGAGAGGCACGTTGGTGCATGAGTCACATGTAGTTTTGTCTGCACTTCTGGGACTTTAGTGAGTGATGTTTGGGTATGAGATTTACCCGATCGCCCGTAGCCAATCCTTTTATTCAAAATCGAGAAGTGCACGATATCCTGCAAAAGGCTACTGTCAACGATCTTTGTAGTGCATCAGCCACCAACAACAGTGTCTGCTACTTACGGTAAATCCTCAGCACACACTGTTGGTTAGCCTGATCGGCTGTTGAGACTAGCTCACGAGTTCGCCTCATCATCTATATCTATATTTATATCTAAGAAGTGCAGGTGACTTCCTTCTTCAGTATTGGCAGCGATCGCTAAACCAGTCTTTCCCCAATGGGCGATCGCCTTAGGTGTGGGGGGGGCACTGAAATTTCCTACTTCAACCCCTTGACTGTTTAACACAAGTATCTGCCCCCCAATATCTGCCAACACCCATCCCCAATTAGCAACGCAAGCAGACACGGGTAAACTTTCGAGGGGAATACGGGCTACTTTAAGAGGCCACAATTTCATCAACAGCACGGCCGGTTTGCCACCTTGAGGAATTCCCAGTAAAGTGTATGGCTCAGGTGTCAGTAAAATCTGTCCGACGCTAGCTGATAACCGCACCGCACCAACTGCCGTGCCACGGCGAGTGTAAACTCTGAAGATAGTTTGGGGATTTTTGAGTTCGTTGTCAGACCAAATAGCCAAAACGTGTCGCCGATCCAAAAATATTAATTCTGGCGAATAGTGTTCCGGTAGCGGTACAGTTGCGATCAGTTTAAGGGCTTTTTCTCGATCGCCCGCAGTGCTGTTTGCAGCCAAAGAATAAAAGCGCAGTTCGCCCGGAACAGCTAGTGTTAGCCAGCGGCCGTGAGGGTCAACGGCCACTTTGCAAGCATCGGGTCCTTGTCGGAGACCGATATCCAGCAACCATTGAGGTTCCCAAGTACCATCGCTTAGCCAGTAAAGTTTTTGCGAAGAGAGAACGCAACAGCCGTGTTTTGCTGGCAAAATGTCACGCACTGTTTCCGGCATTGATATAGAAGTTTCGGTTTCTCCTGTAACTAGCTGGTTTCCCGGCTGATACCACACCTTGATCTCTGTACCCGTAGCAGCATAGAGATACTCTTCAGTGGCAATTAAAGCGGTTAGTGGTGCAGGAAGTATCAGGGGCTTTGGCTGTGAGAGCGTAGGGCGAACAGTATGTAAATTGATAGACTGCTCAGATATTTTTTCTTCTTTAACTTCTGGCAAAGAGTCAGTTTCTGATTGCAGATTTTTGGGGTCACTGATTGTTGGATTGTCCCAAGGAATAATACAGTCACCTAATTGTCTAACTGCGGGGTCGTACATTACCAGTCGCAGGGCTTGAGCCATTTGAGAAGCGCTGGCAAAGCGACGGGCTGGCAGCTTTTCCAAAGATTTTTTGACTATTGCTTGCAGAGGTTCTGGGATGGCGCCAGGAAGTGGCAAGCGTTGATTTAGGTGCGCCCACCTCAAGTCCCCTGGCGTTCCTCCGAAAGGACGGTAGCCCATCAGCAATTCAAATAGCAGAATTCCGACTGCATATATGTCTGACATTGGGGAGTAAAGACCGTAAAACCGCTCTGGAGCCATGTAAGCGGGGGAGCCTACGGTAGCGTCGGGAGAAATTTCTTGGTGCAGGCGAGTGGTACCAATTTCTGGTAGTCTGCGCGCGATGCCAAAGTCTGACAGGCGGGGCGACCAACCTTTGGAGCCTAAAGTTAGGAGAATATTTTCTGGTTTGATGTCGCAGTGGACTACACCTCGGCGGTGGGCGTAGTCTAAGCCTGCTAACACTCCCATAATGAGCTGCAAACCTTCGAGCAGTCTTAAGGGACGGTCTTGTTTGAGCAGGTTGCGGAGGGTTCCTCCTTCGCAGTAGTCCATAACTAAGTACCTGCCTGTAGCTGTGTGTTCCAAGGCTCGGCAGGTGACAATGTTGGGGTGCTGTAAGGTGATCAGGAACCACAGCTCTCGTAAAAATTCGCTAGTTGGGGCTTTTTGATGGCTGAGTTCTTTGAGAGCGACCAGTTGGCTGGTGAGGCGGGAGTCCTTGGCGGGAGCTTCTCGAACGCTTGCACAAAAGACTCGACCAAATTGTCCTTGTCCGACTAGCCCTAAAATGCGGTACTTAGAATGTTGCATCGGTCTGTCTAATTATAGAAAAAGCTTGAGCTAGTATTAAAATATGTAAAGAATTCTGACCCAAATTCAAATTTTTGAATCTATCGCCAGGTACAGCCTATGTTATCTCAGGTTCAGTCTCAGCCAGCTAAGAACGATCGCCCGATCGCACCCACTATAATCCTTGAGTCTCGCAGTCAGTATCAACCTTGTCGAATTCTGGTGCCGGATCTCCAACAGTCTGTGGCTGCTATTTTAGTCGAAGGCGAGTATTACAGTTTTTTTAAAGCTCTTGAGGAGCCCGAAAAGGTTTTAGCCATAGTGGCTAAGCTGGGAAATAGGAACGATCGAACAGCGATCACCAAAATTGCTAAGGGTTATGCTATATGGGTTAAAGAACCGGAAGCCGATGCTGTCAAGCCATCTTAACCTTTTTGAGTGTTAGCCGGATTTTTTTTGCTATGGAATATCTCGATCGTCATTTGCTCAATACTCAACCTGACAAAAGTAAAAATCAAGATGGTTAAAATTATTAAACTTGAGCCAATTGCCGAAGAAATGGCAGTCGAGACGCGATCGAATATCCTGTCTGCCTTACTTTCCAAAGACTTAGACGTTCTTAAGGAATGTGGAGGGCGAGGAATGTGTGCGACCTGCCACGTTTACATCAAAGAAGGCATGGAAGCTTTGTCTGATATGAACCGTCGTGAAAGCAGGACATTAGAGGTCATTACTACAGCTAAAGGTAATTCGCGATTGGCTTGTCAAGCTCAAATTATGGGCGAAGGTGTAGTGGTGCAGTTACCGGCGGGGATGTACATCAATGCTATTGAAAATGTGGAAGCTCTGATCGGTCGCCGAGCTCAGCAAGATTTATTACATCCAATTACGGGTCAAGTAGTTGTAGAATCGGGAAAGTTGATCACTCGCTCGATCGTCAATCAGCTTAATGAAACCCGCTTCCAAGTAGGACAGTATTTAGTTCGGACCAGAGAAGCGTGAACTACCTATAATGGTTAGTTGGTGGTAATTGAAGACGAGACGAACAAATATTTGTGCAAATATTTGCGACGCTATTGATATTAGGAAATATCAAAACTCCCACGATGGGTAATGGACTGTTGACTAAATATCTAAGTTTACCTAGAATTAAAGGAGCTAATTCTTCTCGGTAATTTTATCCAAATTCCGAGGTAGCTTGATTATAAAGCTGTGTAAGACCAAGGCTATGACGGCATAGTAGAGGCGACAGCGATTGAGATAGGAAGCCGACATAATATCGGTATACCCATTGATTTCGGATACTTCACTTGTTTTTACCCTAAAGAGAACAGTCATATGCTAAGTCAACTGGCTCGTTTGAGCACGGAAGCAGATGGACGCTACGCCTCTGCTGAAGAACTCCAATTTTTAAAAGACTATTTTCAGTCTTTCAATCACCGTATGAGTGCTTATAAAAAAATTCAAGCTGCTGAGAAAGATATTATTCAGCAAGTGGAAGCGCAAATGCAGTCTATCGATCCTAGTTTATTTCGTCGGGGGTCTCAAGATGTTACTGCCAAGTGTCGCGCAGATGCTGCACGGGTCTTGAGGCACTCAACTGCTGCACTGTTAATTAATGATACTGAGCGGTTGCGTGATCGGCTGCTCCTTTGGCTCCAAACTATTTTAAGTCCTTTCCACACTAAAAATAGTTCGACTATCACTTACGATGTCATGAAAAAGGTACTTAAACAATATCTTACTGCGGAAGAAGTTAGCCTATTTTTTCCGATTCTGGAAATTAACAGCACCTTACTGGGCAAGTAATCAACGCGACATTGGACGAGAGTTTGATATGCTTTATGTACCCTAAGCTCAACTATGGCGGGAGGTGTCGTTGTGATTACTATCTTACTCCTAACTGGAATTTCCTGGTCAACTTCCATATCAGGGAAGCGTAAAGCACTAGGGAAGAACACTTTAAACTTATACCGTAGAGTTTCCCCAGGTTTACCTAGGTTTTTAAAAGAGGTTTTATACCAAATCCGGGTTTCCCATCCCCGTTATAATTGGTATGGTGCGTCGCTATGAGATCTCCCAATAGCAACGAGAGTTGTTCGTAGCGACGCACCCTACATTTACTACTTTAAACTTATACCGTAGAGTTTCCCCAGGTTTACCTAGGTTTTTAAAAGAGGTTTTAGACCAATTAATTCTGATATAGCAGTCCTAAATCAGTCGCAAAATCGATCGAGACCAGAATCCTTGTAGTTTAAGGGTCTGGCTCATGTATTATTTTTCCAATCATTTAGGATTGCTATAAATTGTGCCGTTAGGAAGAACTGCTCCAATCAAATTAGCTCCCCTCAAATCCGCCTCAGTGAGAATGGCTCCCCGTAGGTTAGCTTCTCTCAAGTCTGCTTTCCGCAAATTAGCTTTACTTAGGTTGGCTTTGCTCAAGTCAATTTGATGCAGACAAGAATGAGAAAGGTTGGCATTCATCATATAAGCATTGCTCAAGTTAGCTTTGTTGAGGTTGGCCGCATTCAAGTTAGCTTCCATCAGATAGGCACCACTGAAGTTGGCTTCTGTTAATAATGCCTCTGCCAAATTGATTCCAGTTAAAAGTTTTCGACTCAAATCTACACTGCTGAGGTCTGCTCCACGGAGGTTAATACCGCTTAGGTGAGCTCCACTCAAAGTTATCTTTCTGAGGTAAGTCCTACTTAGGTCTGCTTTGCACAAATTTGCTCTGTTCAAGCAAGCTTCGCTGAGATCTGATTCGCTCAAACACGCACAATTTAAATAGGCTTGCAAGAGGTTGGCTCGCCTGAGATTGGCTTTCAACAGGTTGGCTTTGGTGAGGTCAGCACAGGTCAAGTTGGCTCCGGCTAGGTTGGCTCTGGACAATTCTGCTCCGGTGAAGTTTGCTTCGCTCAAGTCTGCGTCTTTGAGATTGGCTAGAGTCAAGTCTGCATCTTTGAGGTTTGCCTGGTGGAGGTTGGCTTTAATCAGATAGGCTTTAGTGAGATTTGCTTCGGTGAGGACGGTTTGGCTGAGGTTTGCCGCGCTCATATCTGCACCTGTGAGGTTGGCTTTGGAGAGAATTGCTTCGGTGAGGTTTGCCCAATTTAGGTGGGCTCCGGCTAGATTAGCGCCCGTAAGATTAGCACCGGTGAGATTAGCACCGCTAAGACTTGCTGAGAGGAGGTTCGCATCGGTGAGATTGGCTCCACTGAGGTCGGCTTTGCTGAGGTTGGCTCGGCTGAGATGGGCTTTGGTGAGGTCTGCTTGACTGAGGTTAGCGCCGATTAAGTAAGGACGATTCTGGTGTTCGTTCAGATTTGCTAAAATTAGAGTGGGAGCATCACTGGATCTGTATAGATCGATCGGACTCAAAACGATACCGCGCAGGTTTGCTTGTCTAAAATCTCTTTCACCAGCTGCATATCGATTTAGAAGTTCATTGGCATCCATTGAGTTTGAAACCAAAGTTTTGGGTTGTTAGTAGTTTTAAAATTTATGAGTTACTTATGGAGTTATGAGTTATGAATTGTCTAGTGGCGAGTTACAATAAGTGATTTTCTCAAAGCTAAACTTAGATTATTTTCAACTGTTTAATTTTTTTAGTGCACTCACAGTTTCGCCGATACAGTAAATGAAAGTGCGATCGAGCTAACAGCCATTAGCAACAAACTAATAGCTGTGAAATAAGTCAGTTCTTTTGTTGACAAAGTTGAGTGATAATGGTTTCGTGATCTTGTCCTTTTTCGATCATAGAATCTGCTGCTTGGAGGCGCTCGCGCAATCCTAAAATAAAGCGGTTGCAGTCAGAACCTAAGGATTCGCAGGAGGTTTGCAGACAGTGGAGTTCTCGACCTGTGAGTTGAGTAAAGAACGAACTTAAAATGCCTGCTTCTAGAAAACAGGACGGTCGTTTCGCTTTTGGGGCTGTTTTAGCAAAAAGAGAGTTAACAATTTTTACTATTAAAAATCCCTGTTCGGAGTAGCTGGGATCGATATCGAATGTCCCCCACCCGTGAGTTTTCCAGCACTGTTGCAGGGACTGAAGAAATTCTACCATTTCCATTTCGGAAACTGGCTGGCCATAGTATTCGCTTACTTCTTCGCAAAAACGCACGTAGAAATTTTTCCCCCACCAGCGGCCGCAGTTAAAAAGCACTAGGCGGGAGGCTTGACCGGTTTCTTGTTCTAAGCCGCTGTAAATGGCTTTAATCAGTGTTTCTGGGAGTGCTATGAGGCGATTGCCCCGGCGATTTTCGAGCAAGCCGAGTTCGAGGTCTCCTCTGACGTAGGCATCACTAGCAAAGTAGTTTCCTGGGAGGCGGGGCTGTTTGAGTAAGTCGGCAATATTAATCATCGGTAATGGTAATGGGTAACGGGTAATGGGTAGTTGGTAGTTGGCAATAAGTAATGTGTGATGGATAATTGGTAATTGGTAAGTGGTGTAATTGGTGATGAGTAGTAAGTTTTAAATTTCATGTTTCATTGACAACTCAAAAGTTACATTTCCACGTACAACTTTTTTTAACTATTACCTCTTACCTATTATTTATTACCTTGAATAAGAATTGACTGTGCTTGGTCTAAAAATGGCTGCAATATAGCTCTAGCTTGCTCAGAAAGAATTTCTTCGATCCGAGTTTGCAGTAAATTGCAAAGAGTTAGTTCGATTTTTTGAGTTTGATGAGCTTCGACTAGACCTGAAAGCCAGTCGAGCAGTCGCTGTTCGAGAAAAGCCCGATCGTTGAGCAGCATGGCCATAGCACAGTAGCGCAAAACTAACACCCAATGCTTGAGCGATCGTTCTAAGGTTTCTTGTTTTTCGTCTGGGAATGCTTCTTGTAGCTTATTGGCTACTGGTTGGAAGATGCTTGCTTCCTTTTCTCGCAAAAATTCGTAAATTTTTAAGCGCTGGGCGAGGGTTGCAGCTTGACGCTTAAAAGCGATAAGTTCTTCAGCTTTTAGAAAGCGGTTTTCTGCCTGATCCAGCAGCACTTCAATCTCAGGGTGCATGATTTTAAGTAAGTTGTAGTCGGTAGTCAGTAGTCAGCAGTCATTTAGGTATTTTTGACCAGTTTTTAAGACTTCCTCTGTTTTCTTGATTTATTCTTTGGTTGGTAAACAGTCAGGTACGAGCAATTAGCAATTAGCAATTAGCAACTAGCAATTAGCAATTTACCAATTAGGAATAATTATTAACTATCGATCGTGTTTGATTACCCAGAAGCATTAAAACAGATCGAATAGATCGTCAATGGTAACTTCTGCTGGTTCAGAAACAGGAATTGCTGGCATGATTGGTGGTGGGGGAAGTGCGCCGACTTCGGGAATGCCTTCCCAAGCAATAGCCCGAAAAAAGTCTGCCACTGGGAGGGTTAAACTTAATAATTGACCTGGGACAGAGCCATTTTGGGTTTCTAAAGGTTTTCCTAGCCAGTTATAGTGGCCAAAAAAATCTTGGACAGATTTGTCCAACCACGAAGTTTGACTTTTCATCTTTGTTCCTACCTGGAAACCTCCACAGTAGCTGTACGATCGCGAAAGTGGTAGGAGGAAAGGCAGGGCAGGGTATGTGCCTTTCCATGTTGTTTACCGCAATATTTCACCGTGTTGAAGTCGATTTTGAATGTCGCGGGCGTTGGCACCTTCGTTTAGCCAAAATGCTGCTGCATCAATTTTATCTGGGTTGCCGAGCAAGAATTTGCAATAGGTTTCTCCCATTGAGTAACATTGAAGTTCTATGCAGCTCAGAGGTTTTTTGACTAGAGATCCGAAGAAACCGGCGAATAAACCGGCGTAAAGGTGACAAACTGGTTTGCCCACGTCGCCCAAAGTGCGAGCAACCGCTGAATCAAAGAGGTTTATAAAGATGCAGCCGTGCTTACGATCGCTCATGTCAACTTCCCAGCGACCCCAACCTTGAGCTGTGAACGGCCACCACCAAGTTTCTAGCAGAAACATGAGATTTGACTGGCGAATGTTTTGGCTGAATTCAGCACTAAACCATTTTTGAAAAAATTCGGAATCTTGGAGTCCCCACTGGCAACCAATAGTATACATGATCACAGAGGACGCAGGGCCTACTTCTTCTTCGAGTCCCTGCACCAAGCCGATAATAAAATCTTCACTGGTAAAAATGTTGCGCGACTCATTCCAGTCGTTAAGGGTACCGCTCTGGCGATCGAAGGCAAAAAAATCCTGAAACCTATAGTGATTGTGAGTTTTAGGATGCTTTTGTTTGAGGAGCGATTGGCCTTGGACGGAGATTTCTTTTTTAACGGTAGAGACCATTGGCACGTTACTCCTTTTTGATGTAGTTTGCTTGACATCCTCCCCACCGAATAGGCGGATGGGGATTCCAAGAATCACTTCTTGGATTTCCTGGTTATTCCCTTACGGGCTTTCGGCACTTGGCTAGACGTTTGGATGCTCGCTAGTTCGCCTGCACAGGCAGTTTCCATTCCCCGATTGTCCACGGGTACTAAATTCAATCCACGCAATAACACCATCTCGGCTGTGGCTTGACATCCTCCCCGGCGTAAACGCACGGGGATTCCTAAGACTCACGACTTAGGTTTCTGCTTCTTAGCACCAGCCTTCGGAGATTTACTCTCTTCAGGTCTTACGGTCGCTCCACAGACTGACACG
>JAAUPI010000211.1 GCA_012035135.1 Microcoleus sp. CSU_2_2 | reverse complement strand
GGATGTGGTAGTAGTAGTGGATGAGAGAGAGAGAGAGGAGAAGGAAGAGGGAAGAAGGAAGAGGGAAGAAGAACCCCCCCCTACCCCCCCCAAGGGGGGAGGGAAGAAGGAAGAGGGAAGAAGGGGAAACACAGAGTTATTTCGTTGCCCGGTTTTTCTACTGTTTTGATTTTGCCTTTGGCGATTGTTGCGGGAATTGGCATCATAGTTTTGCCAGCTTGGCACACTCAGGCATCTTTATTTCAAGTTACTTTACTTGCGACATCTGGTGAGCCTGTTTTAGTTATTCAAGACAAAGGAAAAGTGGCGCTAATTAATAGTGGTGATGAAAATACAGTTAGGTTTATAGTGCTGCCTTTTTGCAAAAACAAGGAGTTAATTCTGTGAATTTTGCGATCGCCACTCATGCTGATTTAGGTTTGAGCGCAGGTTGGAAAAAATTACTAGAACGGTTGCCAATTCAAACATTTTATGATAACAAAGCTCCCAAACAAATGCACGAAATTAGCGATCGCGAATTTATGAATACGGTGCAATCTCGTCAAGGAGTTTACTTGCCCGTAGAAATTAACAACGAAATTAATCTTGGTTCTGCGCAATTGCGGTTCGTGAATGCCCAGATTCCAGTGGTAGAATTTGTAGTGGCAAATCAAACTTGGTTGCTGCTAGGTGAAATCGAACCGTCAGAACAACAAAAGTTAGTAGCAACCGGAACTTTGAAGCCAGCTCAAGTGCTGTGGTGGTCGGGAAAACCGCTAACGGTGGAGTTATTAGCCGCTGTTGGGCCCAAAGTTGCGATCGCATCTGCTGACGAAATTGACCCAGAAACCGCCGCCCAACTGCACCAAAGCAAAACTCAGATCTTTTGGACTGGGCGCGACGGAGCCCTGCAATGGACGCCGGCTGCGGGATTCAAGACGACCCTGGAGAGCGAAGAAAATCAGACTTCTTTTTTGTAAAGATTGGCAAATGTGGCGCAGTGTGCGGTAATATATTTGATAGCGAACATCGGAATATCATCGCAGCTCAATTGGAGAGGTGGCAGAGCGGTTGAATGCGGTAGACTCGAAATCTACTTTAGGGGTAACTCTAACGTGGGTTCAAATCCCACCCTCTCCGTTTTTAATAACGGGCAAAAAAATCACCCCTGTGGGGTGATTTTGCCTACCAGATAATTTGTCTGGCCAACTGATAGCTTGTAAAAGTATAGTCATCTATTACATGACATGGGAGGCGTTGAATCCCTCCCCTTTCGCTTTCACTTCGAGCGGATTCAACCTTCTTAAGCTGAGCTACACAGCTCCCTATCCCATCGCTAAAAGCATTTGGGACTGCTTTATTTAGTATGAGCTAAGTGAACCCTGAAATTCGCGGTAACGCACTGCCTCAGATTCCGGCACTTTAATTCATTAGACATCTCCTAAAAAGAATCTCAAGGCATTCGATAAATGTAGGGGGTAGGGGCGGTGCCAAGAGAGCCCGCCCCCTCTTGGGCGACTTCACCCGGCCCCACCTGCCGCGATCGATCGCGATCGCCTAATTTCTTTTTAGGAGATATCTATTCCGGTGGTGGCGTTACCCAGTGAGCGCGATTTTGAGCATCTCGATAGTAAACGCGACCGTTTTTGGAAAGATAATATTGTCCCTGCGGCCCCTGTCCTTGCCTGTTTTTATGCTGGTTGTACAGGTAGTATTTGAATAAAGCCAACCTGACCGGAGCTGATTTGGGCTGTAGTGGCATCACTTTCAACTTTGATGCTAAAGATCGAGGAGCAAATATGGATTTTAATGTCACCGCTGTTCCAGAAAAGAATAACCCCGAAAATGCAGCAGTTGGTTTCAACATGAAAGCAACCGATAGAGGAGCGACAATGCGTTTCAATCTGCCGGGATGCGCTGACTTCGAGAATGCTAGCTTGCAGGAAACTAAAATGCCCGATGGCAAGATTCAACCTTAATTTCCACAAATATAGCAATCTGCTATGTCATCATTGGTCAACTGCTTTTTTTATGCTTTCTGCTCTCTCTTTTCTCTTTCTCTGTGTCCTCTGTGGTCTCTGTGGTTCATTAAAAAAAAACCGTCGCCTGTCAGTCAGGCGACGGTTTTTTTAAGCACATAAAATTCGCCTGAAATTAGTGAGCAGAACCATTACCGTGATACTTGTCAGTATCGTAGAATCCGTTTTTTGTGCCGAAGAACAGACAGCAAACAGTGAAAACTGCTGTCAAGAATGCTAAAATTAACTTAACGTCCATAATTTACTGGCTCCTGTTGAGTGAGTGCAAATACTCAGATTGTAGAATCTTTTTGGTTAGCGCGGCCATCTATCAGCGTAGCGCCAGATTTGTTGGGCTGTACTCTGGTGCGACAGTTTCCAGATGGGGAGAGGATTCGGGGGACGATCGTGGAAACGGAAGCTTATGCTCCCGGAGATCCGGCTTGTCACGCTTACTCGCAGCGCACACCCCGCAACGAGGCGATGTTCGGCCCTGCGGGTATGAGTTATGTTTACCTAATTTACGGGATGTACCACTGTTTTAACGTGGTGACGGATTTAGAGGGAGTTGGTAGCGCTGTGTTGATTAGGGCATTGCAGCTAGATGCGGTTCCCAAAGAGTTTGCAGGCACGTCCGAAAACCGACGATCGCGCCTCGCCTCCGGGCCTGGGAAACTGTGTAAGGTACTGGGAATCGATCGAACTTTCAGCGGTGTGCCCCTGAGTTCGGAGCGACTGCTGCACCTGGAGCACCGCACCGAGGAATTTCAGCACGCTGTCGAGTCAGGTGCGGTGAATATCGTGCGAACTACGCGAATTGGAATTACGAAAGGAACTGATTTGCCATGGCGTTGGTATCTTGGGAACTGTGCGGCCGTGTCGAAACTAGTTACTCCAACCAAATAGGAGGAGAGTCCTTCGATTGTAAGGACTAAAGTCCTCACTACAAACTAATCTTATTGTGAGCGTTCGATATATCGGCTAAAAATAGCAGACTATGTTAGCAAATTTATATATTCGGTAACTTTTGCATGGTCTGCTATTCCTGATTTTCACCGTCCTAAAAGCTTCACCAAACCTATCCCTCCAAAATACAGAGCCAGCACCGCACCTCCTAAAAGACTTTGGGTCAAAGGGTCAGTTGAAGGCGTTAAAACCGCTCCCAAAACGGCCGCTCCCAAGACTACATACCGCCAGCCGGAGAGCATTTGGTTGGAAGAAACTATGCCTAAAAGACCTAGCAAAACTTGGACGATCGGGATTTGAAATGCTAAGCCGGTGCTGAACATTAATAATAAAACAAATTCAAAGTATTTGTCGATCGACCATAATTGCTCTACAACATCCGCGCCGTAGGTGACAAAGAAATTGAGCGCCGCTGGAATCAAAGCGATGTAAGCAAATACTAACCCGCCTAAAAATAGAAAGCTAGAACCAAAGAAAACAGGGCCGAGCAACCCACGTTCTTTGCGAGTTAAGCCAGGGAGAACAAATAACGCTATTTGGTAAAAAATAAACGGACTTGCGATTAGCAAACCGCTGTATCCAGCTACTTTGATCGAGACAAAGAAATACTCTCCGGGAGCTAGTTGCAAAAATTTGACTGATCCTGCTGGTACTTCTAGGAGTTTAACGATCGGTCTCACATATAAAAAGCAGCCGACTATACCGATTACTACTGCAATTAGCGCATAGAAAATTCGCAACCGCAATTCCTCTAAATGATCGAACAAAGACATCTCAACTTCGTCGGGGAGTTCGTCGAGAAATTCGTTTTCGAGGTTGCGGGCACCCATCGCACCGTCAGCGATTGGTGCAATGCTGGGTTCGAGGTTGTTGTCGAAATTTTGTTCGGATGTCTCCAAGTCTGAGGGGACTGTCATAAGAAATGGGGAATTGGTAATGGGGAATTGGTAATGGGAAATCGGGAATCGGGCCGAAAAGCATGGGTTTTGGTTATTATAACCAACAAATAACAACCAACAACTAACTAATGACTAATGACTACTGACTACTGACTTCTTATTTATTCAATGACGATCACAATTTTGCCAACTGCGCGCCCTGTTTCGCTGTAAGCGTGGGCTGCTGCTACTTCTTGTAAGCTGTAAGTACGATCGACGATCGGCTCAACTTTATCGGATTCAATTAATTCCCGCAACATCCCTAAATCCTTGGTATTGGCATTTGCTACGATTATTTTAGCTTTTTTACCAGGCACAAACAAGCTCAGAAACATCGGTGGGAGGTTGTCTAAACTTGGTAACGTAGAGATATAAACTCCCTCAACTTGCAACACGTTTTCGCATTCAGCAAATGTTTTCGTGCTGACAGCATCCAAGATTATATCATATTTTTGTGCTTGTTTGGCAAAGTCAACCTCAGCGTAATCCAGAACAAAATCTGCTCCTAAATTATTTACAAAATCTCTATTTGTGGCGCTGCAAACTCCCGTAACTTCGGCGTTCATGGCTTTCGCAATTTGCACGGCAAAAGTCCCGACTCCGCCGGAAGCACCGTTGATTAATACCTTTTTTCCGGCTTGAATTTCACCCAAATCTCGGAGTGCTTGCAAAGCAGTTAAACCCGAAATCGGCACTGCTGCTGCTTCCGCGTGAGTAATGTTTTGAGGTTTAATCGCCGCCGCAGATTCTGGTACGGCGCAGTATTCGGCACAAGCACCACCATTCAGGGGATTTAAGAAGGTATAAACTTCATCTCCCGGTTGAAATTTGGTGACATCTCTACCGACTTCTACGACAACTCCTGAGATGTCAGAACCAACTATTTTAGGAAAGTTAAATCCTGACAATAGTTGCAGGTGTCCTTGCCGGATTTTCCAGTCTACGGGATTGACGCTGCTAGCGCGAACTCTCACTAGCAATTGATCGGGTTGGATTGTTGGCTTTTCTAGTTCTCGGTAGTGCAATTCCTCGACGGAACCATAGCGATCGATCGCAACTGCTTTCATGGCAAGTTTTTAGGTTGATTTTAAATAGAATACTCAATCTTGTACAATGATCGTATAGCACTTCTAGTTCTTTTGTGAAGGAGATTTATTTTTTTATTAACCGCAGAGGGCGCAGAGGGCGCAGAGAAAGAGAAAAGAGAGAGATAGATATAGAGAAATGATCGATATCAAGTCGAAGGGTCAACTGTTATAAAATATACACCTGTGCGGTAAAATCAAACCCAAGACTAAAAAGCAGACACTCAAATAACTGCAAGGTGGAGGGTTTTATCGTATGAGTTCTATTTTTGTTTCAGCCGGACACGGCGGGTTTGAAGGAAACTTCCGCGATTCGGGGGCGATCGCATTTGGTACAACCGAAGCGCAAGAAATGATGTTAACTCGTGATGCCTTAGTCACGGAACTGCGACAGCGAGGTATCGAAACTTTGTCTGTACCAGATACTCTCAGTTTAGCACAAACGATCGCTTGGATTAACGATCGCTGCCGCGCGGGAGATGTCGCGATTGAAATGCACGCCGACTCTTTTTCAAATCCCCAAGTTCGCGGTGCAAGCGCGTTTTATATTGGCAGCAACCCCAGTCGAAAAGCCAACGCTGAATTAATTTTAAATGGCTATTCCCGACGCATTCCAGAAATGGTCAGCCGTGGCGCAAAAGCAGATACTGAAGCTGGTGTTGGTAGTCTTGGATTTTGCCGTCGCATAACCGTCCCTTCGCTACTCGTAGAAATCGGTTTTCTCACCAATATCGATGACTTGAAAATAATTCAAAATCGCCGTCGCGATTTAGCACTCGGACTCGCTGATGGACTCGAAGCTTGGTTAAAAAATACGACTTTGAAACCCTTGCCAACACCAACACCAACGCCTGCACCAACGCCTGCACCAACACCTGCACCGACACCTGTACCAAAGCCTGTAACTTATCCACTAATTAATATCAAAATCAACGTTTCGCCACACGAAGATAAAGGTATTTTGGTGAATGGAAATGCCTTTGTGCCCTCGGAAGTTCTCGACCTTCTCAAGATCCCGCCCGCCGCAGTTGACAGGCGAATTACGTATAATGGAGTAGTATTTGTGCGGGCGATCGATCTGCGCGATCGAGACATTACTGTTACCTGGGATCAGGCAACAACTACAGTATCGTTGCGATCGCGTCGTGACATTCTTGCAGGAGTTGGCAAAATCATGGGTCGCGGTCAAACTACCGCCCAACAAATCACAGTATTTCTAACCAAAAATAACAGCAAAGCACTCGCACAATTTCCCAATTTGCCTCAAATTTACGTGCAAGAAGCAGCAGCAGAAGGCGTCAACCACGACCTAGCTTTTTGCCAAATGTGTTTGGAAACAAATTTTCTCAACTTTGGACGTGCAGTTAAACCAGAACAATTTAACTTTGCCGATATGGGATTAATCAGCCCCACAAATTCCGGCCTCACATTTCCCGACGCCCGCACTGGAATTCGAGCGCAAATTCAACACTTGAAAGCCTATGGCAGCACTGAACCGATCGACCAACCTTTGGTTAAAGAAAACGTGCGTTTTCGGTTTGTCAAACGTGGCGTCGCCCCCACCGCTAACGAACTCGCAGGACGCTGGAATTCTGACTCCCAATACGGACTAAAAATCATCAATACCATCCGTCTTTTGTACGAAAATGTAGGTTTGTTGTAGTCAGTTGACAGTTGACAACCCCCCTCGCCCAAGGGGGGATGACAGTTGACAGTTGACAGTTAATAGCTATAAGTCCAGCCAATTACCAATTACCAATTATCAAATAACTATGGTTTCCAGCAATATTCGATTTTCCGACATTCAAAATCATTGGGCTAAACAATTTATTGAGGGTTTAACTGAGCGCGGAATTATCAGCGGATTTCCCGATCGCACTTTTCGCCCAGATGCCAACCTCACCCGCGCCCAATTTGCCACCATTGTCAGCAAAGCATTTCCCGGAAAAGACTTGCGGACATACGTTCCCTTTGTGGATGTTCCTGCTAGCTACTGGGCTGCTGCTGCCATTCAAAAAGCATTTACCATGCGGTTTATATCCGGCTATCCCGACAACATATTTAAACCCGAAAATAGGATTACCAGAGCCGAGGGATTAGTTGCCTTAATCAGCGGTATTTTTGCAGTGAATCCTGCACCGTCAGCTAACATTATTTTAGCAAACATCTATCAAGATAGCACCGAAATTCCCAACTATGCCAAAAGTGTGATCGCCCTTGCCACGCAAGCAGAAATAGTAGTTAATCACCCAAATTTAAACTTATTAAATCCCGCTGGAAATGCAACGCGCTCCGATGTCGCAGCCTGGGTTTATCAAGCCTTAGTCTATTTAAAAAAAGCGCCAAAAATCGCCTCTCAATATACAGTAATTCCTGGAAAAATTTCGCTACCTACAGTTCAAGTCAGCCATCGGCGAGAATTTCGTGCTGTTTGGATTACATCTGTCTGGAATATAGACTGGCCTTTCAGCAACAACCTCTCAGTAGAACAACAAAAAACTGAACTGGTAAAAATACTCGACAGATTAGCAGAGATGAATTTCAATGCAATTATCCTCCAAATTCGATCGGAAGGCGACGCCCTTTACGCATCCGAATTAGAACCTTGGAGTGCTTGGCTGACAGGAAGCCAAGGAAAGCCTCCACAACCTTATTACGACCCTTTAACATTTGCCATTTCCGAAAGCCACAAACGCAACATCGAAGTGCACGCTTGGTTAAATCCATATCGCGCCAAAGTTGCTAACAAAAACATCGCCAATGTCAGCCCCCACATTTCCGTTACCAATCCCGAATGCGTTTATCAGTGGGGTGAAGAACAGTGGATGGACCCAGGAATTACTTTAGTTCAAGATAAAACTTACAGTGTAATTTTAGACGTAGTAAAGCGCTACGATATAGACGGCATTCACTTCGACGATTATTTCTATCCTTATCCGATCGCTGGCAAAGAATTTCCCGACAGCAAGGTTTACAATAGTTATGTCTCTAGAGGCGGGAAAATGAGTTTAGGAGACTGGCGCCGGGAAAATGTGAACAAGTTAGTTAAAAGATTAGCAGAAGGGATTCGATCGACCAAACCACACGTTAAATTTGGCATCAGTCCCTTCGGCATTTATCGCCCCGGACAGCCGCCCGCCAGTCGCGGTTTAGATGCCTACGAACAACTTTACGCCGACGCTAAAAAATGGTTAGAATCAGGTTGGGTAGATTATCTAACTCCCCAGCTTTATTGGCGGATCGACCAAACAGCTCAAAGCTATCCAATGCTGCTAAATTGGTGGCTGGAAAACAACCCTCAAAACAAACACATTTATCCCGGAAATAACTTAGGGCGACTCGACGGCAATAAGTGGACTGTTGCCGAAATTAACAAGCAAATTGAAATTACGCGAAACTCAATGGACAAGCTAGCTTTAGGCAATGTTTTCTTCAGCATGAAAGCCTTTAGTGACAACCGCCAGCAAATTTACGATAATTTTAAATCGACTACCTATACACAACCCGCCCTCGTTCCAGCCATGCCCTGGCAAAAAGGAAATCCGCCATCTAGCCCGACAGGCGTTGCAGTAAAAAAAGCCGGAAATAGCACTGTTTTAAATTGGAAAAATTCTACTGATTCTAGCATTCGTTCTTGGACGCTATATCAAAAAACTGGCATTAGCTGGAAACTGATCAAAATAATGAATGCAGTGACAACCGAAATCGTCGTAGCAAGTGGAACTTACGCTTTGTGCGCGGTCAATAAAATGGCACTAGAAAGTGTAGGAGTTTTTATAGAAATAACAGGATAAAATATCACAAATTAGGAACAAATAAAAATATGCAAAACCTGCAAAATCTGCAACTTCCCGAACAACGACGGAAAATATACATTCAAATAGCGCTGCGCCGATGCCGTCCCGGTAGCGGCAGCAGCTTAGAATTTCTTAGAAAAAGAACTTGGAACCGTCCCGTGACTAACATTAAAGCTATTATCAAACAAACTCCATTCGTAGTAGTAGGAGGAATTGCTACTAGACTTTATATGCCAGAACGCATGACTGACGACATAGATATTCTAGTATTAACGGAAGATGCGGAAAATATCTATCGAGAATTAACCGAAGCCGGCAGCACGAAAGTTGGAGAACTAAGCATAGGTGGTAGTAGTTGGCAACTACCAGACGGCAGTATTTTGGATGTTATTGAATCGCAACAACCTTGGGTTACAGAAGCGATCGCAAATCCTAACACCGCGCCAGATAATTTGCCAATTATCCAATTGCCTTATTTAATTGTAATGAAATTGCAAGCGAGTCGCGGTATAGATATGGGCGACTTGACGCGAATGTTGGGAGGAGCCGATCGCACTGCCTTAGAATTAGTAAAAAAGACAGTAAAAACATACCTTCCTGATGCAGCAGAAGACCTAGAAAGTTTAATTGTACTGGGAAAATTAGAAATGGGCGAATTACCTTAACAGGAATTATGCACCTACTCCATTTGTAGGATGCGCACGGTGTACTTTAGTCCTAGAATATAGTGCTAATTCGTTCGGCGGCATACATTATTGATTTGTGTAATTCTTGTAGGGGCGAAGCATTCGGATACAAGTCTGAAATTTATTGCATAATACCAAATCCGGGTTACTTACCCCTTTTATAATCTCGTAAATGTAGTAAATGTAGGGTGCGTCGCTACGAACAACTCTCGTTGCTATTGGGAGATCTCATAGCGACGCACCATACCAATTATAA
>JAAUPI010000210.1 GCA_012035135.1 Microcoleus sp. CSU_2_2 | reverse complement strand
GCCGATATTGGTGCTGCAAAAACTATCAGAGATCGAGCTTTGAGAATGGTACGCGGGGACTCTGCGAAACCTGGTGTTGAACACCTAAACGCCCAAAAGATATTAACACGCTCTACGAGCAAACGTGGTGAGTTTGGGAACCTGAGCAATCAGGATATTAAGACCGCAATGTCTTAAGAATCTCAGTCGCTTTAGCGCTGAGAGTGTCAATTAAAATCGTTATGAGTTCTTCTCGAAATCGGCAAATTTGCGAGCAGATTTCCTAGTCGCGGTTAAATTGGAAAAGTAGAAAAGTCGGCAGGAGCGATCGCAACGATAGACTACGAGGTTCTCGTACTAAAATCAAAGGTAAAAGGGCGATCGATCGCATACCAGCCGAAAGCGCAAACAATGCCATCAAACTCATCCCCGGTAATTCAGCTAAAAAGCCACCGGCGGTAGTTCCAAAAGCCCCAGCGACTCCCGCAACCGCCGCCGCGATCGCAAAATAAGTCGAAGGTTGTTTGATTGGTGCTATCTCCATTTGAATATTTTTAGTACAAAGATCGATCGCCCCTATAGTCGTTCCCCCCAATAAATGCAAGATTGGCAGCCATACCCAAAGCGCTACTGGATAATTGCCCGTTACCAACCATAGCAAAGGTGTTATCGCCACCAGCACCCCCACAGCAATTAGCAGCGGGCGATTTCCCCATCGATCGGCCAATTTACCCCAAAACAACAGCAGTAGCAGATTAGCCCCAGCACTCAAGCTAGTATATATCGTCACTAAACTCACATCTAAGTTTAAATCTTTCAGCAGGTAGATATTAAAAAAAGGCGCGCTCAGGTTAACTGCAAATGTCCACAAAAACAAGTAACCCAGAAACATTAAAAAATTAGCATCTTTGAGAATAGCAGGCAAAAATTCTCTCTGACTTTGGCCTACTTTCTCTGTCATATCAATTCCGATTGCATCGGAATCATACGGAGGACACGGCATTGCCGTGTCCCTACCCCAAAATAATCTTGTAGGGAAACGGCAGTGCCGTCTCGTGATTTCGGGTAATATTAATTCCGATGCTACTGGATTTGATATCACTTTCTGCTCATCTTCATCTTTTCCATATACTTGCGGATTCACATCCACCATCAAGAATTGAAACCCCAAGCTGATCGATCCCGCCAACACTGCCAAAAATAAAATAATACCGTAGCCCAAAATCGGATCGGTACCCCAAGTAGAGATTCCCAATCCCATCAGTGGTACTGCCAGCAAAGTGATCAGGCTGACAGCACTGTTGCGAAAACCAAAATAGCGTCCTCGCAAACGGTGAGGCACTACAGCGGCCATCCAACTGAACCAGTTTGGATTAGCCAAAGCTGCCAGCAGGCTAGCTGCCAAGGCGGTTGCAAGCGTCCATTGCAGTAGTTGGTGCGAGTCGGTGTGTTGTCTGCACCAGATAATTTCCACTACTAGCACCAGCCACAGCAGCCGCGAAACCCCGAATACGTAAAGGTTGTACCAGTGGCGGCTGGTTGTGCGATCGGCAATGTATGCTCCTAATGGTTGCAGCAGATTCACCACCATCGGAATCGCAGATAATATACCGATTTCAACGCTGGTAGCACCTAGTTGCAGCAAGAAGTTGCTCAGGAGTACGCCAGCGGTTGCGGACTCGAAGACAGTGGCAAAAACGCCGTCTAGAGTTGAGGCTTTGAGGGTCGATCGAATGTCTTGTTTGGAAATTTTGGGAGCTGTTTTTGGAGGTAGAACGAGCTGAGATATGGTTGTTTCTACTATGTCTGGGATCTGAAAAGATCGGGATTCATTTAACTCTGCAACTGGTTCAACCATAGCCAAGTAATTTTAGATTTTAGATTTTACATTTTAGATTGGAGATTGGAGAAGATGAATAGAGTCCTTAACCCAAGAGCTGCAAAACCAGCCCTACTTTCAAGAGGTTAGCTCGAAAGTAGGACTGGTGTGTCCGGGTAATTTTTATGGACAAGGGGGGTGGAGGGTGAGGGGGGTTCCCATTACCAGCGGACACCTCATCTATCTGAGAAAGGCTCTAGATGCCCAAAAATTGCTCGAATTCGCGATCAAATAAGTCCCCCCAAGGGCCAAAACAAATTTCGCGCGATCGCTTCCACTCCGCTGTCAAACCTCTACGGCTAGCTAAATCCATAGATAGAAAGACGATCGACTTGCCGAGTATAGCTGCTAACGAAATCCCGAAGGCTAGCGCGGCTATTCCCTCTGGGGCTACAGCCTTAACTTGCTGCATATCGACGATAATTCCAAGGGCTGCCCTTTCCAAAGCTTGTTCCAATTTTGTTTGGAAATCCAGGACAGCGATACCGTCGAGACAGCCCTTGGGTTGCAAAACAATTGTGTTAAATGTGGTTGTTTCTAGATCGAGTTGGGCGATTGAACTCGAAACAATTGGTGGCATTAAGGTAGTGGCGGTATTCACGATCGACTCTCAAAAAAACTGTTGCGATCGCACGCAACTTGTATAGCAAAACTATTAGTTGACAAAAATCACCCTAACTGATACTAATATCAAACCCTAGAATTAAGCTTAAGTGTTTGAGGGGTGTCACTGCTACGGCGTGATATCGATCGCCGGCACATTTACGGATATCTGCATTTATGATCACAAAAAAGCAACCTCGATCGGGTTATACATTGCCAGTATTTGCCTGTGCTGCTGCACTAGGAGCTTTGCGGTGCTTGCGTGGTGGTATTGCGTCTGTAGATAGTGTATCAGTAAATTTACTAGAACCAGCAATAACCGCAGAAATTCCGATCGAACAAGTCTCTGTACTTAAAACTAATACGGCTTTAGCCGTCACTCGCTCCGATCCGGGGGATAACCTCGATTTGACTCGCAATACCCCGGTTTGGGTAATGGTGGAATTGGGAGGAGTGTCGGAGAGGGAGAGGGGGGGAGAGGGAGAGGAGGAGCAGATTGTGATTCTCGGCGGTGAAGGCGTAGGGCGTCACACAGTCGGTGGAGGATCGGCGATCTATGATTATGCGATGCGACTGCTGCGATCGAATCTGAGCCGAGAGCTCGAACCCCAACAAAAAATTACTGTCACCATCATTCTGCCCTCTGGACGCCAACTGGCTACCCGTACTTCTAACGAAGCTTTCGGTGTCGTAGAAGGACTGTCGCTGCTGGGTACAACTGGCATTTCTCAGCCTCTAAGCGCCCCTGGACAGTTGGAAGCTTACCGCGAACAACTACAACAAAAAGCGGAACTGTTTGACTGTTTGGTTTTCTGCATCGGCGAAAACGGCTTGGATTTGGCCCGACAACTGGGGATTAATCCCTCTAGGCTAGTCAAAACAGCTAACTGGCTGGGCCCGCTGCTCGTAGAGGCTGGATATCAAGGCGTGCAGTCAATTTTGCTGTTTGGCTATCATGGAAAACTAATGAAATTGGCGGCGGGGATTTTTCACACTCATCACCATCTCGCTGACGGGCGTCGGGAAATTTTGACAGCTTACTGTGCGAAAGCCGGAATGTCGGCCGATGTGTGTGCCTCGATTTTTGGCGCAGCGACAGCAGAAGACGCTCTTCAGCAACTGCGGGCGTTAGACACCTCCACTGGGAGCAATTGGGTCGATCGAATTTATGGCGATATTGCCGAACAGATAGACTTGCGATCGTCCGAGTGTATTTTTGCACACAGTGGGCTGCGCGTCCCGGTCGGATCGGTGATGTTCGGGCGCGATCGCAAAATAATTGTTAAAAGTGAAATAGGTGATACATTTTTGACTCAAATTTGTTAATGTAGTGGGAATCTCCCTGAATTCTGTTTCAAAGAAGTATCGGGGGTCACAGATAATCAGTAGTAATTCTTAGTTCCTAGACTTGAATTATGCTAGGTCTATTTTTCAGGAAATAGCTCAATTAATTACGGTAAAGATAGCAGTGAATCTGCCTTTACCATCGACCTGGAACTTTGGCGGCTAAACCCAGAATCGCATGATTAATCGTCAATAGAATATTGAACTAGACCGCAACAATTACCAATTAGCCATTAGCAATTAAGCACTAACCGTGACTACTCAAATAGAAACTGAATCAGCCATAACTAACTCTGAACTGGGTCAGATCGATCGGCAGATGATCGCGATCCTCGACTTCGGTTCGCAGTATTCCGAATTGATTGCTCGACGCATTCGCGAAACTCAAGTATATTCAGAAGTTATTTCCTACCGCACTACTGCCGAACAATTAGCAATCATCAACCCGAAAGGAATTATTCTTTCAGGAGGCCCGAGTTCTGTATACGATGAAAAAGCTCCCGAATGCGACCCAGAAATTTGGAATTTGGGAATACCCGTGTTGGGAGTGTGTTACGGAATGCAGTTGATGGTAAAGCAGCTCGGCGGGGTAGTGGAGCGAGCTAAATTAGCCGAATATGGCAAGGCAGCGCTATCTATTGACGACCCTACAGATTTGCTCACAAATGTCGAAGAAGGCAGCACGATGTGGATGAGCCACGGAGATTCGTGTACCCACTTGCCACCTGGTTTTGAAATACTCGGTCATACAGAAAATACTCCCTGTGCGGCAATTGCTCACCACGATAATCAGCTCTACGGGGTTCAGTTCCATCCAGAAGTAGTTCACTCGATCGGCGGAATAGCTTTAATTCGCAATTTTGTTTACCATATTTGCGAGTGCGAACCGAATTGGACGACAGCTACTTTTGTCGAGGAATCTATTCGCGAAATTCGAGCGCAAGTGGGAGACAAACGAGTTTTGCTGGCTCTATCCGGTGGCGTAGATTCTTCTACTTTAGCTTTTTTGCTGCACCGGGCGATCGGCGACCAGCTTACCTGTATGTTTATCGACCAAGGGTTTATGCGCAAGCACGAACCAGAACGGTTGGTTAAATTATTTAAAGAGCAATTCCACATTGACGTTGAGTATGTTAATGCTCGCGAACGCTTTTTATCTCAACTTGAAGGAATTACCGATCCTGAAGTAAAACGCAAGCGGATAGGACACGAATTTATCAACGTATTTGAAGAAGAATCGAAGCGTCTTGGCCCCTTTGACTACCTCGCCCAAGGCACTCTTTATCCTGATGTGATTGAGTCGGCTGATACGAATGTAGACCCGAAAAGTGGCGAGCGAGTTGCTGTTAAAATTAAAAGCCATCACAACGTCGGTGGCTTGCCTAAAGATTTGCGATTTAAGCTGATCGAACCACTGCGAAAACTGTTTAAGGATGAAGTGCGAAAAGTCGGCCGATCGATCGGACTTCCAGAAGAAATCGTCAACCGACAACCTTTCCCAGGCCCGGGTTTGGCAATTCGGATTATCGGAGAAGTCACATCAGAGAGATTAAATATTTTGCGGGATGCTGACTTTGTGGTTCGCCAAGAAATTAATCGACATGGATTGTATAACGAACTTTGGCAAGCTTTTGCAGTTTTGTTACCTATTCGCAGTGTAGGTGTAATGGGCGATCAACGAACATACGCTTACCCGATCGTCTTGCGATTTATTAAGAGTGAGGATGGGATGACGGCTGATTGGGCGCGGGTGCCTTACGATTTATTGGAACTAATTTCTAACCGGATTGTTAATGAAGTGAAAGGGGTGAACCGGGTGGTTTACGATATTACTTCTAAGCCGCCCGGAACGATCGAATGGGAGTAATTCGATTTTCGATTTTCGATGTTTGATTTGTATAGATGCCGTGCGTAAGTCCTGTGTTAATTACAGGACTTACACAGAAAATTTATAATCGAAGAGTCAACCGTAAGGTGCGTCGCCGTGAGATTGTCGATTTTTTGAGGGGTTATAGGTGGCGACGCACCTTACAACTGTCAACTGTCAACTGTCAACTGTGTTGCATATGGTAACTACTTCTATACTGTTAAATACACCGCCATCGATCGGCGAAAAACGGGTAATTTTTTACAACTTGAATTGGCAAGCTTACCAGCAAATTGTCCGAGCAATTGGCGAAAATCGTTCTGCTCATTTTACTTACGATCGCGGCACTTTGGAAATTACGATGCCTTTAGAAGCACATGAATTTTACCGAGAACTAATCGGACGTTTTATTTATTTCTTAGTCGCTGAGTTTGGTTTGAGAATCAAAACGATGGGTTCGACAAGGCTCGATCGAGAAGATTTAGATCGGGGTGCAGAACCGGATAATGCTTACTACATCCAAAATCAACCGCTAGTAGCGGGAAAAACAGTAAATTTGGAGCAAGATCCGCCGCCAGATTTAGTAGTCGAAATCGATATTACGCATACAGATATCAAGAAACTGGAACTTTATGCTAGTATGGGAGTTCCTGAATTTTGGCGTTTTAACGGGCGGGTTGGGCGCATCTATCAACTGCAAGGCGCAGCATATCAAGAAGTGGAAATTAGCCCGACTTTTGGGCAAGTTCCCAAAATAAAACTCTATGAGTTTCTAACCGAAGCGCAGGAAGATGAGGTTGGTGCGGAACAAAGTTTACGACAATGGATACGCCAACAAAAAGTAAATGATTAAATCACCTGTACTGTTGAATACGCGCGAAGACTTCCTTAATTGATTTGTTTAATAGCTTGTAAAAGTAGGCTCTCCTGGGATTGTGGTGCAAACTGTATCTTAAGCTACAAAATTCTCCGGGTGCAAGTATTGAAACTTATACCAGGAGTCATATAGGCTTCACTTATCACCGAATACCCAGGAGAGCCACTATTGGCGACGCACCTTAACATTATAATCAGCTACTTAGTTTTATAAAAATTGTAGATGATAGATGGCGACGCACCTTACCATGTTTAGTATAATATCGGAAAATTAGATAAATATTCGATCGGCAAGCTATGAAATTAACTTTATTTTCGCTCACATTAATCATAGCCGAACTATCTTGGTCATGTGCGGCTGCAACAGCGCAACTCGTTCCCGATACGACTTTAGGGACAGAAAATACTTTGGTTGCGCCGAATGTCGATATTAAAGGAATTCCGGCCGATCGCATAGATGGAGGTGCGGTGCGCGGTACTAATTTATTCCACAGTTTTCGAGAATTTAATGTTGGTAATGGCAGAGCAGTTTATTTTGCGAATCCTGCTGCAATTGAGAATATTTTGACGCGGGTGACTGGTGGCAATGCTTCTAATATTTTGGGGACGATCGGCGTTTTGGGAAATGCTAATCTATTTTTGATTAATCCCAACGGTATTGTCTTCGGACCGAACGCACGCTTGGATGTCGGTGGTGCTTTTTATGCCTCAACAGCGAGCAGTTTGATATTTAGAAATGGATTGAATTTTAGTGCAGCAAATCCACAAGCTGCACCGCTATTAACGGTGAATATTCCTGTCGGTTTGCAATTTCGGGGAACGGAAAAAGGGATTCTGAATGCAGGTGGCAAACTTGAGGTAAAAAACGGCAGAATTTTGGCTTTAGTGGGCGGTCAAAATACCGCACCGGGAACCGCAGGAGTAACTATGTCGGCGGCAGGAGGTTTGACGGCTCCTGATGGCAGAATTGAAGTGGGAGGGTTGGCGGGGGCGGGAATCGTTGAATTGAGCGCTAATGGCTTGATTTTTCCCGATCGCACTCCTTTAGCCGATGTATCTCTGAGCAACCTTGCTAACCTGAACGTAGCAGCTAGCGGTAGAGGGAGCATTGCGATCGCAGCCCGGAATTTAGATATTACCTCCGGGAGCTCTCTGAATGCGGGCATTATCGCGGGTTTCAATTTGGGGGGCGCAGTGCCGGGAAGTATCAGCATCAAGGCTTCGGATACAGTTGCGATCGCCAACAGTCGCGTCGAAACCGATGTTAAAAGTGGCGGTGTTGGCAATGCCGGGCCGATCGAAGTGAGAGCCGGTTCTCTGTTAGTGAGCGCAGGTGCCGTGCTGCTGAGCGGTGTCAGGAAAGCCGACGCTCAAAACCGGGCCGGTCAAGGAAATGGGGGCAATATAGTTGTGGATGCGCGCGATCGCGTTTCTCTAACTGGGAGCGATACTGCGATCGTTGCCAACATCGGTGGCGGTGTGGTCGGCAGGAGCGGTAAAATTAGAATTACCGCTACCAACGGCTCAATTTCCCTCGCTGAGGGCGCTAAGCTGCGCACGGGTACGTCGGGACAGGGAAATGCCGGTCAAATTACCCTGCGCGCGGGAAATGCGGTTTCCCTGACTGGCGGTAGCAGGATCGAAGCTGAAGTTGACAGCGGTGCTGTGGGGAACGGCGGCGATGTCAGCATTTTCGCGCGATCGCTCTCCTTGACAAACGGCGCGGCGCTGGTAACGCGGGCGACCAAAGCGGAAGCCGAAAAGCCAGCGGGACGAGGGAATGCGGGAAATGTTATCGCTAACGTCCGCGAACGGGTGACGCTCGATCGCGGTTTTATGCTTACCACAGTGGGAGACGAAGTGCTGGGAAGGAGCGGCGAAATTGCCATAAACGCGCGATCGCTCTCGTTAAGCAACGGTTCTCGACTGGAAACGGCGACTTCTGGGGGAAATCCGGCTCAAAGGTCGATCGCGGGCAATGCTAACATTAACGTGCGCGATCGCTTGACAATTACTGGAAGTGACAGCACAAATCCCAACGAGCGATCGGGTATTTTCGCAACTGTGAGCGATCGGGCGCAAGGCGGTTTGGGAGGCAATATTAACATTACAGCTAGGTCTGTTACTGTCAGAAACAGCGCCCAAATCACCGCCAGCAGCCAAACTTTTCAACCGCTACAAACTCCAGAAAATGTGCGTAACAATGCAGGCAGTGTCAATATTAAAGCTAACAACATCCGTTTGGAAACAGGCAGCATTGAAGCCAACACGCAAGCCGGGAAGCGAGCTGAAATTAAATTAGATACATCAGGATTACAACTGCTAAGAAATAGTACGATCGCTACCAATGCCGATAATACCAACGGCGGTAATATTACGATCGATGCCGACACGTTAGCTGGATTAAGAAATAGCGACATTACAGCCAATGCTAGAAATGGAGGAGGGGGAGTAATATCGATTTCTTCTCAAGCAATTTTTGGGTCACAATCCCAGACAAGACAGCAAGTAGAATCTCGATTAACAGGCGAGCAAATTCTCGATCCTGACTTCAGTCAACGATTTTTGCCGAGCAGCGATATCGTCGCAATTTCTCAAACCGACCCCACTCTCAGCGGCACGGTAACAATCGTAACTCCTGATGTTGACCCCGCATCTGGGTTAGTCGAATTGCCGCAAAACATTGTCGATCCGGCGGCATTAATCGGGCAGAATCCGTGCGAAAGAGGTCGGGAGAGCGAATTCACAATTACCGGGCGCGGCGGCTTACCTACGAATCCTGGCGAAGCGTTAAATAATGACAGTGTGCGAGTCAATTTAGTCGAACCCGCAGCACCTGCAAATTCGGGAAATACACTGCAAACGCTGCCGCCTTCCCAACCAAATATTGAAGGTGGGAATGGGGAAACTGCGCCGATAATTATGGCGGCTAATGGGTGGATTCAAAATGAACGGGGGGAAATAGTTCTAGTGGGATATAACCCCACAGGTACGGGAAGCAATCGTCGAGTTCAAGTTCCCGCGACTAATACCTGTAAGGTACGTCAGTAGACATCTGGCAAAAAGCCACTCAAGGGCAGGCGGGACACCCCATTTTGTTTACCTGTTATACCAAATCCGGGTTTCCCATCCCCGTTATAAATTGTATGGTGCGTCGCTCGTTTAATTCCGGTTTAAGCGCGAGAATTATTCGTGGCGACGCACCCTACGCTCCTGCTCATTATAAAGGGGGTAACAAACCCGGATT
>JAAUPI010000209.1 GCA_012035135.1 Microcoleus sp. CSU_2_2 | reverse complement strand
ATAAGAGATTTTCGAGCGACGCACCCTACGAATACTCGTTACATTTTTTGGGAACATAAGGTGCGTCGCTCTAATATTGTCGATTGAATGCAAGAGATTTTTCGAGCGACGCACCCTACGAATACTGTTACATTTTTTGGGGACAATGGTATTATTTAGCTCAGAGCGATCGCTCTTTTATCCGGCATACTTGTCTACAAAACTCTGCAAGCCTGAATTGTAGCCTTGTCCGACTGCTTGGAACCTCCACTCGCCATCTTTCTTGTAAAGTCTGCCAAATTCCACCGCAGTCTCCCGAGAAAAATCCTCGTCCAAATCGTACTTAGTTACTTCTGTGTTAGTAGTGGTGTCGTAAATCCTGATAAAAGCATTCCGCACTTGACCAAAGTTTTGCCTTCTCGATTCCGCTTCGTGGATTGTCACCACAAACACAATTTCTTGCACCGCCGGGTCTACTTTGGTTAAATCGACTGTAACGGTTTCATCATCGCCAAATCCTTCTCCGGTTCTGCTATCTCCCAGATGTATTACAGAAGTATCGGGCGACTCTTTGTTATTGTAGAAAACAAAGTATTTTTCGCTGGGAATTTTCGCATTTGCACCCAACATAAACACGGAAGCATCTAAGTCAAATGCTCCACCTGTGTCTGTAGCGTTGAGATCCCATCCCAAACCGATCCCGGCATTTTTCAGCCCTGGTGCTTCTTTAGAGAGATTGATTCTCCCGCCTTTTTCCAAGTTGATAGACATTTGCTCTCCTGTTCGCAACATCTTTGACATTACTATTAATAATTATATCACAAATTTCAAATGTCAAGTATAATATGTCTTCCCTTTAAACGATAGATTTAGGAGCGATCGCGCCTGTGGCACATAGCGATGTTATCTCACTGATTCATCTTGCAAATTTGCCAAAATCCGATCGACCGTTTCTTTAACCGTTAGATGGGTTGAATCCAGCCAATAACCGAGATGAGGAGTTTCGGTGCGGAGGATGCGATCGAATTCATAAACCATTGTTTCGTTGGCATATCCCGTCTTCGATCTTGCTGCATCCCGTGCCGCTACAACCTCTGCCGAGGGACACAGAACGATCGCAGACAACGGCACATCATGAAACGCTGCAACTACCTCAGCAAGTGCCGAACCAATGATAATGTCTTGATAGACAACCGTAAAGCCAGCCTGGAGATAGTGTCGCGCTGCCATTGCTGCCAGGTGATAGCGCAGTTGAAGCTGCTGATATGCCTCTGCTGACAAATTTAACGCCATTTGGGCCTGCCCGTTCACAATCATGCGGCGAAAGATATCCCCGCGCAGGTGAACACTTTTGGGCAACTGTTCGGCCAGTGCTTGGGCAACACTTGATTTTCCAGCAGCCATATTTCCGGTAATTAAAATAATTTGTGGCTGATGATTTGCAGGTTGTTGATTGCTGTTCATACTAGACAAAATTGCAAAAATACTAGGACTGGCGGGACGCCCATCCCACAATTTTTTTTCTTGTGGGATGGGCCAGAAGAACCCGTCATAAAAATTGATCGAAAGGACTGAAGCAAGAGGTATACTGTTTGTTATAGATTCAATTAATCAGCTATAAAAAAACAGTAATAACCAGTAAACCTCTATTTTTTTTTACGGATTTGTACAGTTAAAGTAAGTTAACAACTTGCTTTAGGTACTCGTCCTCTGACATCAATTCTGTGGTGCTTTCCACTCTGTCTAAAAACACGATGCCGTCTAAATGGTCGTATTCGTGTTGAAAAATCCGAGCCACAAAATCTGTCAATTCTTGTCGGTGAAGTTTGCCATCTCTGCTAGTGTATTCAATTTCGATCGCCCGACTTCTCGGCACCAACCCGCGAATTCCTGGAATGCTCAAACAGCCTTCCCAGTCTTTGACTGTCTCTGTCGAACTTGCAATAATTTGCGGATTAATCATTGCAGTAGGTTCCATTTCCGGCGCTTGGGGATAGCGCAGGTTGGGACGGGATGCGACGACGAACAGGCGATCGGATTGAGCGACTTGAGGGGCGGCAATTCCGACTCCGTTCGCCTGTTGTACTGTAGAGATTAGGTTGTCGATTAACTGTTGAATGCGATCGTCCTTAATATTCTCCACAAATTGCGATGGGCGACGCAATACGGGATTTCCTAATTGGGATATTTGTAATACTTCTGCCATATTAATTGGTAATTGGTAATGGGGAATTGGTATCAAATTAAGCCTGAAAGCATTGAAAAATCTCGCTTTTATTGAGGTCAGATCCCCCTAAATCCACGGCAGTTGCTCCTGAAGGGGGGACCCCAAGATCGCACTGCCTCCCCTTAAGAAGGGGGACTTGGAGAATGCTCTTATCCCCCCCTTCTTAAGGGGGGCTAGGGGGGATCGGGGTCTAATCGTCAAAGAGCAGTCTCTGACTACATTTAAGTTCAAGTTGACACCAATGGGTAATAGGGAATTCGTAATTAATGTTCCTTCTTCCTTCTTCCTTCTTAACTTACCGAAGTTTTTGAACAGGCATATTGCCCGGTTTCACACTCAAATTGAGTATTTGCCCATTACGATTAATCTCCATTTGCAAAAGACCGCCCACCTTAGCATTTTGAACGAACTCCTGAACAGCTTCCGACTGAATAATCGGTTGATTGTTAATCTTTTGAATCACATCCCCACGCCGCAAACCAGATGCCGCGGCAGGAGAAGCAGGAACAACGCTAATAATAGCAACACCTCGATCGACTGTAACTCGAAGGTTGCTGTTATTGTTGCTGTTAATTTGCTGCTTAACCTCAGGAGTTAGCGTCGCCATTTCAATTCCCAAATAAGCGTGTTCGACTTTCCCCGTCGAAACCAGTTCCTGAGCAACTTGTTGAGCCGCCTGAATTGGAATCGCAAACCCCAATCCTTGAGCACCTTGAATAATCGCTGTATTCATCCCAATAACTTCGCCCGAAGCATTCAGCAGCGGCCCCCCCGAATTCCCCGGATTAATCGCAGCGTCTGTTTGAATAAAACCCACCCGCTTGTCGGGTACGCCTACCTCGGTACTCGATCGCCCTGTAGCGCTAATTATCCCCGCTGTCACCGAATTGTCCAAACCCAAAGGATTGCCGATCGCGATTGCCCATTCCCCAGACAGCAGCTTATCAGAATTGCCGATCGTGACGATCGGCAGATCGTTTGCCTCAATCTTCACCACAGCAACATCCGTCACCTTATCTGCCCCCAACACCCGCCCGGTAAAGCTGCGGGTGTCCTTGAGAGTTACATTTACTGTATCTGCCCCCTCTACAACGTGAGCATTAGTGAGAATCACCCCGTCTGCTCCGATGACAAAACCCGATCCAGTACCCCGTTCAATGCCTCTTCGGCCGCCTGAATTCGGATCTAATCCAAAAAAATCTTCCGGCGACAGCCCTCTATTGCCCGCTGAAACCGGGCGCGAAGCATCGATCCGAACCACTGCCGGGCCCACTTTTTCCACCGCAGCTACAATAAAATTCACATTAGCCACATCGCCCGAAAAGGCACTCGGCGGCGGGATTTTACTAGCTTCAGGCTTAGTATTAATCGGCAGTTGCAATTTTGGCTGCAATGTTTTTTGTCCCGGATCGCCCGAAGTTGAAGGTAATCGGGAAACCATGAGACGATCGCCCAACATTGCGGCCCCAGCCCCGGTCACCAGCAACAATATATAAATTGCCGGTTGCTTCCAAAATTTGCCAGTAGAACTTTTCATCGCCACGTTTTTAGGCTTTCCTGCCAAATTAAAATATTTGCCGAGGTGATTCCCGATACCTATGAGCCATCGCTCAACCCCAAATTTTGAGGTAATCGGCAGACTCCCTTAAACTTTAGCATTGAGCGAAAGCAATTGGGTCCGGCGATTTGAGATTTTAGATTACAGAACCCAAGTAGAGACAATGTTGATCGATCGATCAACCTTCCAAATCGCCAATTCGATTAAACTGAGTTTTCTAGCATACAAATTCAATCTCTTGAATGCCGATCGGCAGAGGTAGAGCGTGGACATTCCCCTCGAAAGTCTGTGGAATCAGATACTTGAGCGTCTCCAGGTACAACTGAGCAGACCTAGCTTTGAGACGTGGATCAAAACAGCCAGTCCCGAACAACTGGAAAATAACTGTTTGATCGTCAGCACTCCCAACCCTTTCGCTCGTAATTGGTTGCAGAAATATTATGTCAAAATCATTGCCGATGCAGTGTACGAAATTCTCGGCTATCCCGTAGAAATTTACTTGACAATTGCTGGGGGAAATGAAACCGATGGCAACGGCGAGCAGGCACTGATTTGGCCATCCCCGATCGCCCCCGATGTCCCCGAAAGCCACTCGCTGCATCCTCCCAAACCCGCCAATCTCAACCCCAAATACCTATTTTCCCGCTTTGTTGTTGGTTCCAACAACCGCATGGCTCATGCTGCTTCCCTAGCGGTAGCCGAGTCTCCTGGCAGAGAATTCAATCCCCTATTTTTGTGTGGCGGCGTTGGTTTGGGCAAAACTCATCTCATGCAGGCGATCGGTCATTATCGCTTAGAAATTGACCCCAATGCCAAGATTTTTTACGTTTCTACTGAAAAATTTACCAACGATTTAATTACCGCAATTCGCAAAGATAGTATGCAAACTTTCCGCGATCATTATCGAGCAGCGGACGTTTTGTTAGTAGACGATATTCAATTTATTGAGGGCAAAGAATACACTCAAGAAGAATTTTTTCACACTTTTAATACTTTGCACGAAGCCGGAAATCAAGTAGTTTTAGCGAGCGATCGCCCGCCCCAACAAATCCCCCGCCTCCAAGAACGTTTGTGTTCGCGATTTTCTATGGGACTAATTGCGGATATTCAGTTGCCAGACTTAGAAACGCGGATGGCAATTTTGCAGAAAAAAGCCGAGTATGAAAATATGCGACTGCCGCGAGATGTTATTGAATATATTGCTTCTAGCTACACTTCCAATGTTCGCGAATTAGAAGGAGCCTTGATTCGGGCGGTAGCATATCTTTCAATTACTGGTTTGCCGATGACGGTGGAGAATATCGCCCCTGTTTTGAACCCGCAAACGGCAAGCGCAGAGGCGACGCCAGATGCCGTAATTGCAGTTGTGGCAGAGGCATTCGACGTTTCTGTTGAAGATTTGAAAGGCAATTCTCGGCGTCGAGAAATCAGCCAGGCCCGTCAAATTGGGATGTATTTAATCCGGCAGCATACGGGTTTGAGTTTGCCCAAAGTTGGTGAAGTATTTGGTGGCAAAGATCACACGACTGTGCTTTACAGTTGCGACAAAATTGCTCAGTTGCGGAACACTGATCCAAATTTGTCTCAAACCTTGCGTCAGTTGAGCGATCGTATTAATGTTGCCAGCCACAAAACTTGAAAAGAAGTCCGACGTTGTAGGGTGCGTCGCATCAAAAATCCCGAAAAAAATCGACAATCGATGAGCGACGCACCTTACCATTAGGCAGTAATTAGCAATTACCAAATCTAAAATCTAAAATCTAAAATCTAAAATTGCCGATTCCCATTCTCAGCAGAGACGATCGCTCCGGGTTAGCTTAGCTGTGGAAAAACCTGTGGAAAATTCGCCCTAAGTTTGTGGAAAACATTACTTTCTGGCTGGACAAAGTTTTTGAGTATAAAACTTGCGCACGGGTAGCTAGAAACCGGGTTTTTTCACCAAAATATTGGCTGAAAACCTTCAATCTCGGTCAAAAAACCCGGTTTCTTTGCCAGAAATGTGTCCAAGACTTTGAGTAGAAAGGGTTGGGCGATCGACAGCACTGACTTTTCCACAAGTTTTCCACAAGCACTTTCATGTCATAAAGTATACTCAGTAAGCATTTCATTTTTTTTCCACATTTTTAACAGCTCACATCAAATCAAATAAAAATTGGCAGATGCGCCATTAATCATCCTAGGTATAGAAAAGCAACCGCAAGCCGTAAGGTCAAAATGCGGGGGATTCTTCGCCCCGCCGACTTTCTGTGATACGATTTGTTTCTATCTCAAATCCGGTTAATCAACCTTCGTCTCATGAAATTGGTTTGCACCCAAAGTGACCTCAACGCCAACCTCTCGTTGGTAAGTCGGGCCGTTCCCTCTCGCCCGACGCATCCTGTACTAGCCAACGTGCTCTTAGTAGCGGATGAGGAAAATCAGCGGGTTAGCTTGACAGCTTTCGATCTAAGTTTGGGCATTCGTACCAGCTTTGCAGCAGAAGTGACAGGAGGTGGTAGTTTTACCATACCTGCTAAATTGCTCAATGATATTGTTTCAAGATTACCCGAAGGAGAACTTACCTTAGAAGACGAAGCGGGGGACACAGTAGCATATCTTACTTGCAGTTCTGGTAGCTACCAAGTCAGAGGCATGGGCCCAGAAGAATTTCCAGAATTGCCCGCGATCGAATCAGGAAAAATCCTCAATTTGCCACCAGAAGCTTTAATAGAAGGACTGAAAGGAACTTTATTTGCTACTAGCCCCGACGAAGCAAAACAGGTACTGGCGGGCGTACATTTAAAGGTACTGCAAGATTGCCTGGAATTTGCCGCTACAGACGGTCACAGATTGGCAGTAGTTCAAACTGTAAATGAAAATTCAGAAGCGGAAAAGACAGAGGAAGAATTTGAGGTGACAGTTCCAGCTAAAGCATTGCGGGAAGTAGAAAGAATGTTGGTAATGCGGCAGTGGACTGAACCTGTTACCCTGCATTTTGAACACGGTCAAGTTGTATTTGAATGGGCAGACCAGCGCCTAACAACTCGCACTTTGGAAGGGCAATATCCAGCATACCGACAGTTAATTCCACCGTCGTTTGAGCGACAAATTACCTTAGAAAGGCGATCGCTATTATCCGCAGTAGAAAGAATTGCGGTTTTTGCCGACCAAAAAAACAATATTCTCAAATGCAGCATCGACGCCGTGAATCAGGAAATCACTTTGTCTGTAGATGCTAAAGATGTGGGCAGTGGCAAAGAATCAATGCCTGCACAAATTTCTGGAGATAGCATAGATATTGCTTTCAACGTGAAATATTTAATTGACATTTTGAAAACTGCTCAATCCCCAGAAATTCAACTGCAATTAAACGGTGCTCTCGCCCCTGTAATTTTCCAGCCTTTGGGCGGAGTCAATGCTACTTTTTTGGTAATGCCAGTTCAACTAAGAGCTTAAACAGTTGACAGTTGATAGTTGACAGTTGACAGCGAAAATCTGAGCGGGTTTTTGGCTGTCAATTGTCAATAATTGTCCGCTGTTATACCAATTATCCAAAGTAATGCAACGATCGTAAGTGTTGGGGAAAGTTGAAGCTCATATGGTGAGAGTAGGTGCACTCGCTCATCGATTGTCGCTTTTTTTTGAGATGATTGATACGACGCACCCTACGGCTACTGTTGCATGAATTTTGAGAATTAGTATTAAACAGGGGAAGGGAGTCGATCGAAAATTCCCACTTCTTCAATGCCCCCCTGACATCAGACTCTGGCATGAAGTATTCTAGAGTCGGCACAAAATTACTGTCAGAAAAACTACTTTATGAAAATAACCATGATGTCTCGCTTAACCAGCATTTCCGTTGCTGCCCTAATGCTAGCAGGTGTTTCAGTAAGTGCGATCGCCACACCAGCTATCACCGAACCGGCAACCCTCCAAGCCCAAGCCAATCAGAAAAAGCGCCTCGTCGTCATGGATTTCGACTACGGCACCACCAACAGTTATTACAGTTCCTACAGAGGAGTAGGCGCCGCCAAAGGCATTAGCGAACTACTAATCAACGAACTAGTCAACAATGGCACTTATACCGTAGTCGATCGCAGCAAACTTGAACAAGTGCTCAAACAGCAAAATCGCAGCGGTTCGATGGATGCCGGCACCGCTGCTGAAATTGGCAAGCAGTTAGGAGTTGATGCCGTGCTCATCGGCACTATTACCAAGTTTAATATCGAAAAACAATCTGGCGGTGGCAGTTTTATGGGAATCGGTGGCGGTTCGCAAAAAACTAAAGCTACCGTTCAAATTGACGTGCGGTTAATCGGTACCGCTTCGGGAGATATTCTTGCCACTGCCAAAGCAGTAGGAGAAGCAGATCAAAGCGATTCTAGTGTTTCTATTAGGGGTATCGGTGGCAATTCTGGCGGCAGCAATGAGGATACACTGTTGAGCACCGCCGTTGATAAAGCCGTAGCGCAATGGTGACTAAACTTGCAGAGGTATCTAAGAAATTAGGTTAGCAACTCTATCGGTAAGGTGCGCACTGCGTGCGCACCCAGCCCTGTCTGGCGTGACTGATTAAAGGTTGTTTAGTTGAGCATTCTTTCATTTGAGCCATCCACGACTGTTTAGTATTTAATAACAGGTTAAAAGCTGCTAGAGGTGTTGATGTATCAATAAAACCAGCTTGCCATCGATGAGAAGTAGCCGGAGTCAGTTCGTTAAGGGCATTGGCAATTTCTTCCGCCGATGTGGGTGATCCTGTTAAATTTTCATTCTTCGCCTTGCTCAATATTAGCAATTCCTCGGTCTTTGAGGAGTATTTCAGCACTAGCAGGGCCACAAGATAGGTTACTTTGCTGTCTGACAACTGTGGGGTCAACAATTTCATCAATGACTGGCCAACGACCACCGGCCCCTAAAAGTGCTGGCGGGTCCTTTTGAGGTTCGGGGGAACTGCTAGGCTTTGTGCTGATGAGGATGCTCCTGAGAAAAGGATAGGGGTTATTAATCAATTATGGATGGTGAGGTTTATTTTCACAAGGGCGATCGCGCTTTTTGGAATAAGGGCGATCGCACTTTTTAGCGCTCGCAATGGATAGCAGCTTTTCGTCAATTTTGCAAAATGTACTGACTGATGATCTGTTTGAGTTCTTGAGGAGCTTCTTTGGCAATGGCCGCTCCTAAATCGGGACGGACAACCCACCACCAAACCAGGGTTTCTAAATGATTTGGCGGTGCGTCGTTGGGACACCATTCAATAGTATTTTCGTTAACACCAATAATATTGGCACAAAGATTGTTGGCAATGGCAACGCGATCGTCTAGTTTTTCAAATTGTACGATGTTTTGCCAAGGAATTTCCTGGGGAATAGAATTGAGTATTGATTGGATATCTAGAGTCAGCATTAAACTGTACCTCCAAAAGCTATAATAACTCTAATGCCAAAGTCTTGTTGTTCTTCAAAAGATTGAGTGCCGAGCCATGCTCTAACTGTTAAGGTATTCGTACCAGTTAGTTCGGGTTGGACGGAGTTGTATAAATTGGAAATTTCCTGATGAATTGACCCCGTACCGTGTTCGAGTCGGACGAGATTGCCTGTATTGTGTATTGCTTGGGCCCCAAATCTCTGTAAGTTTGATGTTGTTTGCCCAACTATATGATGCCACGCTAAGCCCGATCCTGCCACCCCGATCGTTCTTTTAAATTCACCAAAGGTTTGAAAGCCTTGCCCCGGTCTTCTCGGTGAGATGACTGTCCTTAATGCTAGTTCGCTAGCTAGTCGTCTAGCTATTTCTCGTCTAGTTTCGTCTGTCATTTATCTGAATTAGCTTGCACTGCTTTGACTTAATCCTATCATGGGGCATCTTTCTTACAGCCAAACTTGATATTGAACTAAGTAATATAAAAAGGGCGATCGTTCTTTTTAGCGATCGCAGATGGAGGCGGATGGATTAAGGGCGATCGCTCCCAAACTGTGATAGACTGGAAAAAATATCTAGGGTAAAAAGATGGCATCACAAACAGCCGTTACTTTAGAAGAAGTTCTCAACTTGGTAAAGCAGCTAAATTTGGTGGACAAAG
>JAAUPI010000208.1 GCA_012035135.1 Microcoleus sp. CSU_2_2 | reverse complement strand
GAAAAAACCCGGTTTCTGCACTCAGGTCATCAACTACCAAAGAACCGGGTTTTACTGTTACTGTCGCTGGCAAGCAAGTAGATTGTCAAAAAAACCCGGTTTCTGCACTCAGGTATCCATACCAAAGAAACCGGGTTTTTACTGTTACTGTCGGCTGCAACAATAGATTGTCAAAAAAACCCGGTTTCTGCCTCTCTCTGAGCCCATAATGGAAGTTGAGGACTGAAGTCCTCACTACAAACTTATAACGGTTTCAGTTTGACCGCTGGCGCTCGATCGCCTCGCAGCATCCGCAACTTTCAAAGCGTATAAACTACTTGAGTTTTTTACATACAAAGGCGTACCAGTTAACAAAAATTCCAACGCCATATCCGTGTCTTTGGCAAACAAACCGCGTCGCGTTCCCACTTTGATTATCTGCCTATTTTCGCCCTGAATTAATTGACCTGATTCAGGAGTAAAAATTAGTGTCCCGTCTTCCCCATAATGGTAAACACATTTTCCGATTGCCAAAAAGTCTCCCCTTTTCCGTAAACAGCTTCCGCAAAAACTCCATTAGCAAAACGTAACTGCGCGTTACACAAACAAGCTTTATAAAAATCCGGCCGAGTGTCCCAAAATTGACTTTGACAGTTAACGCTTGTCACTTCCCCAAACAAATCGGTAAATCGGTGCAGTCTAGAAATTGCACCAACTAATGGAAACCCAAATAGCGAATGTTGATAAGTCCAGCGCTCAGGTACGGAACGCACAGATGTAATAGTAACGTAGCGGGCATAAAAAACTTTGCCAATTAAAGGTAAAGATGCTTTGATGGCTTGGTGTAAACCGCCTAAAAGTTCGATGTGTTCTATGTGGAGGAGTTTTTGCTTTTGGGTGGCAAGTTCGATCGCACTTTCGGCCTCAGATACGTCTAAAGATAGAGGATATTCGACCACAACGTGCTTGTCATTTTCCAGTGCGGCTCGGACGATTGCCCCGTGATCCCGATTTACCGTACAGACAACGATCAACTCCAAATCGTCCCTTTCTACCAACTTGCGCCAAGAAACCGCAGCCTCAGCCCCGAACTCCTGACAAAACGCTGCCGTTTTCTCCGGGCTATGGCCCGCAACTGTTACCAAGTGCGAGCGCGCATCAGCTTGAAGTGTCTCGGCCCTCAACTTAGCGGCAAAACCAGTACCCACAATTCCCACCCTAATTGGAGAATTGACCGAAAAATCAGAGCGAGTATCAATATTGGTCATAGAATTTTAGATTTAAGAGTGGTGGCGTCATCCTTTACGGCTCGATCGCCCAGATCCTATAATTGGTCCGATACATTCGATCGCCCAGTTTAAGACCCAAGTCTTGATGCCATCTAACTATACATTCCACAACGTTTAGGGACAAACTAGAGTCGATCGACTCCAAACACTACCACACCAATCACCAAAACCTATTGGGTCTGGGGTTCCCGGATTCATTCCTTCGCAGACTCAAGACGGGAGCAAATCTATAATTTAAAATCTCAAATCTCAAATTGGCTGACTTCCACATAGGTATAAGTAATCAAGATGAAATTAGAAAAATTTATAACTAATCCCATTCAAATTTTTTGTAAATAAGTGTGTCAATATCCCTTCTTTCCCCTAATATCATAGAGAGAACGAACCTAGTACCACACATCAGAGCTAATAAAGCTCTGATGTTTGCATTAGGAAAGCTTATAAATCTTGTTGAATTTTTGAGAGGATTACTGCATGGCAACTTACAAAGTTACCCTCATCAGCGAAGCCGAAGGCATTAACCAGACAATTGACGTTGATGATGATACTTACATTCTCGACGCTGCGGAAGAAGCGGGACTCGACCTCCCTTACTCTTGCCGCGCTGGTGCTTGTTCCACCTGCGCAGGCAAAATCAAAGAAGGCGAAATTGACCAATCTGACCAATCTTTCTTGGACGACGATCAAATCGAGGCCGGATTTGTCCTCACCTGCGTCGCTTATCCTAAGTCTGACTGCACGATCGAAACTCACCAAGAAGAGTCGCTGTACTAGAAACTTTCTTAGTTTTCGGCTGTCACTCCAAGCTATTAAGTGATAGCTGTTAGAGCCGATAACCGATCTCAAATCTAGTTAAATGAACGCGAAGTAAGATAGGGACACGGCATTGCCGTGTCCCTACTGTACTTCATAACTGTGGAATCTGCTGTATTGATGCTATTGGCTATTGGCGCCAAAATGTAATGGAATCGCTTAGCGGCACAACTTGAGCGCCGGGAAAATAAAAGTTGAGAATTCGATCGCCATTCCAACCCAAATTCGCCAAATTGTAAGAACCAGTTTGACTCATTCCGACTCCGTGTCCGAAACCTCCTCCCACAAAAGCATAACCATTGAGGGTGCGATCGGGATTATAAATAGGCTCTAGGTAGAACAGCGTGCTGATCGGTGGGTAAAAAGCATTGCGAATCTCGTCTTTATCAATATCGATCGTCCCCAAATCAGTTTGTACCTTCATTTGCAAAACTCGACCACCGGCCGACCTTTCCACCACCTGTACCTGACTGAGAGTTTTAAAATTAGCCAGAGGGTGCTGTTTCTTCTGAAGATACTGCTTGAGAAACCCAGCAATCGAGATCAAAGAAACTTCTTCACGCCAGCGAAATGTTTCTTCTTTTTCCTCATTAAACCCATTTTTCAAACTGATAAAGCGACGAAAATTGTTTTCATCCGACAAAGTTTGCTTCGACAAATCCCAAACATTTTTAGGCGAATCAACGATCGAACGCAAATAAGGTCGTTCCGGGCCGTGCCAGACATCGCCAAAAGGAGCAGTCACCCCGCCACTAGAGGCAGAATAAAGCGCGTCAACCAACTCATTTTGATAACTTAGAACCAAACCGCTAGTTTGGACGATCGCCTTGTCTGTTTGCGGAAAAACCTCCGTCAATCCCTTATATACTTGGCAGTTAACATCAGCGCACAACTCGTAATTATCCACAGCAAAACGGCGTAAATTTCTCAGTGCATAAGTTCTTGCCAAAATAGCTTGTGCTTCCTGGGAAGCATAAGGTGAAAAAGCTCCGATTTCGTGCGGCACAACTCCCCGCAAATAAGTTTCAGTCGGCACTTCATTTACCAAAGTATAAGTGCCGTAAGCATTTTTCTGAAGGTGCAAACTGCCACCGTAACGACGGGTTTGTTGAATAGCTTTTTCCGGTTCAACAGCAGTTGCCTCTTGAGTTGTCTGTTCCATTACCTCAATGACATTTTTCCCCGCCGTAATATCCAACTCATTGCGGTTAAAACGAAAGCCCTTCAATACCCAAAATGCCTGAGGCATTTGTTTGAAAACTTTTGTATCTAAAAACGCAGTTTTATTGCCTTGAGCTTGCAGACTTTGCAACAGCCAGCGTCGCACTAAAGGAGAGTTGTAAACATCTCTTTTTGCCCAAACTTGCCAGCGCAAAGGTTGAGCGATTTCTACTTCAATTCCTTGAGTTCGCCACTGATTGGCGCTGTCTTCAGCACTCTCGAAACTACGATGGGAACTCAGTACAACTCGCTCTTCTACCGCCACAGTTTCCATCTGTTTCGCCGCGATTTCTAACTTGACGCTAGTGGCGTTGGTGGTTTCTATGCCTTGAGGAGTTTTGTAACGCAAAGTTAAGCGATCGCCCGGTAATGCTTTCAGCGTCAACTTATCCGTTACCTTGGTGCCAAACCGCTGCACCACGCCGACTTTCAGCGTTCGATTTTGCGGGCTTTGAGCGGTGGCGGTGGCACTGGCGAGGGGCAACAGACAAAATGCTGTCAGCAAAGTGCTAGAAATGCAGCTAAACCATTTGTAATTGGGAGTTTGAGGTGCTTGAGCCAACACAGTTATCTGTCTCCCGCTAGTGGAAAATTAGGAGTTTCGATCGTAAGGTAGCACACTTGCGTGCCGGTACGAGAAATTTGTGCAATGGCTTGGGCGATCGACACCTTTTGGCTAACTTTACCTCATTAGACATCTCCTAAAAAGAATCTCTTGCTGTTCGATATATGTAGGGCGTACGCCGAGGGCGACAATTTATGCCTCAAACCCTCAATCTTATGTCCAAATGCTTCACCCTCCCCCGAGCAAGTGCGATCGAGTCCTCATGCCTAATTTCTTTTTAGGAGATGTCTATTAGGACTTACGCACTCCGACGGAGAAACCCGGTTTCTGGGCCCATACGTAAGTCCTATACATTTTGCTTGCCAAGTCGAAGTCATTACGAGTATGATTTAATAAGAAGCGAAAGAGAAGCGCCAGCAATGAGGATAGAAGAAATACCCCTCAACCAGATTCGCCGCCCCCTGCCGCGAGTCAACGACCAAACCAAAGTAACCGCCCTCATGGAATCCATCCGCGAGGTAGGTTTGAACGAGCCGATCGATGTGCTAGAAGTAGATGGCCAGTATTACGGATTCTCCGGCTGCCATCGGTACGAAGCTTGCCAGCGCCTCGGTTTAGAAACCATCCGCTGCAAAGTACGCCGAGCTCCCCGTTCTGTGTTGCAGATGCACCTGGCATGAGTGTCTCAACAGAAATTCAGGACAAGCAAACATTGCAGCGATCGAAATTTTTTAGCTCCTACTAACAAGGTACAAACATATGAGTCTGAACAACCACAAACAAAAACTTTATCCTACCCGCATCGATATGTCAGTAGGAAGCCGCGCTCAAATAGTTGAGCTGCTCAACGCAACCCTGGCAACGACTCTAGACTTAAAAACCCAAGTCAAACAAGCTCACTGGAACGTCAAAGGCATGGACTTTTACCAGTTGCACCTGCTATTTGACGAAATGGCAACAGAACTCGAAGAGTACATTGATTTGGTTGCCGAACGGGTGACAGCTTTGGGCGGTTTTGCGGTAGGAACAGCCCGCGTCGCCGCCGCAGATTCGATTTTGCCAGAATTTCCCTTCGATATTTTAGATGGGAAAGAGTACGTGACGGCTTTGGCCGATCGATACGCACCCTACGCCCAACACCTGCGAGTAGCCATAGACAAAGCAGCCGAACTCGGCGACGCCGATACCGCCGACTTGTACACCGAAATCTCGCGGGCAATCGACAAGCGTTTGTGGTTCCTAGAAGCCCATTTGCAAGGATCTGCGACAACTGCAAGCGCAGCAACTCCAGAAAAAGTAGCCGCCAGATAACCTGCTATCAATCGATCGACTTGCATCTATTTTGACTCTCTTGTGGAGTGGGCATCTTGCCCGCTCTAAAGATGCAGTTGTGGCAACTCACAGTTTACGATCGAGAAGATATCCAGTTATGAATTGGGATGGCTTTTTGTGGTAGCTAATATTCCAGATTACGCTCCTCAACTCCAACGTCTGATGCAGCAAGCAGGGCTTAGGAGCGATCGAGAACTCAGTCAAAAAGCAGGAGTTTCCGAACTACAGCTTAGCCGTTTGCGTCGTGGCTTAGCCTTGCAAACGTCAGCAGATATCCTGCTCAAAATCAGTCAAGCCTTGCAGATTTCCCTCACCGAACTGCTCGCAACTTTTGCTCCGGGGTCTGTAGAGTTAGAAGAGTCAGCACCGACAGCAGCAATAGAACAAGAATATCAGCGCTTGCAAGCTACGCTCGATATTCAACGAGCATCTTTGATGGAGGAATTCCAGCTTTCAAGCTTACAAATTTTAGAATCGTGGATGTTGCAGTGGCCAACAGCCGCCAGCAAAGCCCAGGAAAATCAGAATTTACCAGCAGTGAAATTGCTGCCACTATTGCGGCCCGTAGAGCAATTATTGCAGGAGTGGGGAGTAGAGGCGATCGCCCCAGTCGGAACCGAAATTCCCTACGATCCGCAACAGCACCAACTCCTAGAAGGCACGGCGCAGCCGGGAGAAACCGTCAAAGTCCGTTACACGGGATACAGACAAGGTGACAAACTTCTCTATCGCGCTAAAGTTAGCCCAGTTTGAATTGAGCTTGAACCTACTAAAATCTCTTAGCATCTCCTTCTAGGGATTGGCGGGGAGTGTCAACTCGCAGCTATACTAGCGTAGTCTGGCTAGAAATTCTGACCTTCCCACCCAAAATATGAGTCCTGTAGTTAAGATTATTCAACCCTCTGGTATTTTAGACACCACCAAGGCAAGTCAATTCCGCCAAGAGATTAGCGACCTCGTTGAAGCAGGAGCCGATGTGGTATTAATAGACTTCACAGATGTGACTTTTATGGATAGTTCTGGTTTAGGCGCTTTAGTCTTAGCACTCAAAACAGTCCGAGCCGCTGGGAGTCAGTTAGTAGTCTGTTCGATCAACGAGCAAATCCGCATTTTATTTGAGCTCACCAGCATGGATCGAGTTTTCGAGATATTTGCCACCCGCGATGCTTTTAACAGAAAGATTCCCTTAAATAACTAACCTTTTGGCTGCTGCCTTCTCGCTGTTCGATCGCAGATGCGATCCGAGAAGTCAGCTAGCCAAAATCGACTTTTAGTAAAGACCAATCATCATCAAAAACAGCTTTAGCGTTCAATTTTTGAACGTAGCTCAAAACCAGCTCTAACGGATCGGCAGTTGCACCGTTGTAAGCTGCTAGCAGGTCAATAAAAGGGTCAAGCCCCCAGATATTGCCGTCAGGTTGGTGAATCTCATAAACCCCATCGCTAAAGATGTAGAGAGAACTCAAATCCTCAACATCGCACCAATTATCGACATAGCGGGCTTCGGGGAACATCCCGACAGGCATTCCGGGGGTTTTTAGTTGCTGGACTTTAGCGCTGCTCGTAGCAGACTGGGAAATCAACACCGCCGGGGGATGGCCGGCGCTGGCGTAAACTAACTGGCGCTTGATGCGGTTGTAAACGCCGTACCAGATGGTGAAATACTTGTCATTTTGGTAATTCATCTGGAAAGTGGTGTTGAGGGCGCGCAAAACATCGCTCGGTTTGTAGTAGTCGATGTTGGGGATAGCGCGCGATCGCAGCAAATTTAACACGGCCACAGAAGGCAGTGCCGCCCGCAAACCGTGACCGGCCACGTCAAGCAAGTAAATCGCCAAATAATCTGAATCCAGCCAATTGTAGTCGAAGCAATCTCCACCCAACTGCCGAGAAGGAATGAATTTTGCTGCGATGGTGACAGGTTCCGTAATCGGATCTGGGAGTAACGATTGCACGTACTCCGCCGCCTCCGCCAACTCTGCCTCCAGACTTTGCTTAGCAATTTTCAAATCTCGGCTGAGTTGGTGCAACCGCAATCCGGCGCGCACTCTGGCTTGCAACTCGTTTAGTTCGATCGGTTTGGAGATAAAATCGTCCGCACCAGCGTCAAGTCCTTTGACTCGATCGGCGATCGACCCCAAAGAAGTCAACAAAAAGAATTGTGTAGTTGACAGATCCGGATCTGCCTTGACTCGACGGCAAACATCTATACCAGTCAAGCGTGGCATGATCCAATCGCAAATTATCAGAGCCGGACGCAATTTTTGCGCCTGTGCTACACCGTCTTCGCCATTACTTGCTACTGTAACTTCGTAACCCTGTTTTTTCAGGGTTCTTCTCAGCAGTTCTTGAACAGCAGTATCATCGTCAATAACCAGAATTTGAAACATGGGCACTCAGGTACTACAAGTCTTTCAAGGTCTGGGAGTCATTAAAAATATATCCTTTCCGCGCACTTGCCTGAGATTGAGTATAGTCTATTGATACTCTCAGCGTCTAAAGACGCGATCGAACTTGACTGAAGCCTCAAGAATCACCGCTGCTTAAGCAGCGGTGAGTACGTCAATAAGTTTATATTCAAAATATAAACTTTTTTTATGGTTTTTTATTTGCAGCATGGGCCGATTGACATTTCCTCTGAATTTATGGTATCATATTCAACCAATTAGTGAATTTGACATTTGCCCAATAGCAGCAAAAGCTAGTATTGTCAAACTCTCATTCAATTTTGTCTAATTCTATTAGACATCTCCAAAAAAGAAATTAGGTATGAGGACTCGATCGCACTTGTTCGGGGGAGGGTGAAGCATTTGGACATAAACTAAGAGGGTTTTCGGCAGAAATTGTCGCCCACTCAGGGCGGGCTCTCTTGGCGCCGCCCCTACCCCCTACATCGATCGAACAGCAACAGATTCTTTTTAGGAGATGTCTATTGTGCATCGTTTTATTTTGCTGACGAGTCGATCAAAAACTTCAGTGGCCGATCGTGATTGAATTAAAAGGTTCCGAAAAGTTGCCAGTGCTAATAAAAAAAGCGCATATTCGAATCAATACTGGTCTGAGTACATTAAGCCAGATTTTGTCGTGGTTTGCAGAATTGTATGATTCGCGAATTCCCACAAGTGTGTGGATACGGTGTCAGTTGGCTTTGGCTGAGGGCTTTACAAATGCCGTTCGTCATGCCCACAAGGGCAAGCCGTCGGATTTGCCGATCGACATTGAGGTGGCGGTATTTACTGAATCTTTAGAGATTAAAATCTGGGATTGTGGCGATCCGTTTGATTTAGAGCAAAAAATCCAAGATATGTCGGAACAAACGGATATTTATGCTCCAGGCGGGCGGGGTCTAAGATTGATCGACGATATCGCAGACAGTATTAGTTACTCAAGAATGCCCGATCACCGGAACTGTTTGTCGATCGTCAAAAATTATTCGCCCTGTCTCAGCGAGTAAAAATAAAAATAATATTTTGTAAATTTGTGCAGTGTCTGAATAAGAATCCCCCGGATTTATGCTTTCGGGGAATTTCACAATCTAAAATCTCAAATCTAAAGCCTAAAATCGTTTGACAGAGGATTCAGCCACAGCAGAATGGTCCGTTTTAATTGATTTAATTCCCGATACACTTCTTGTTTAACCCATTGACCGATCGCGTCGAAGGGGGTAAAAATTTGACCCATCGGCCAGCTAACATCTTGACCCAAAGGCGTTTGATGGTTCCCTACCAATGTCTGAACTGTAATCATGTCAGGAAATCGTGCTTTTAACAGTTTAGTCAACAACAGAGTTTGATCGATGTTGTCCCCGTTAAATTTAACTAAAAGATTGCGCCGGATTTGATAGCTATCTTGTACGAGGCGATTGGTGTCTTGCGGAGAAGGGGTAAACTCGACGTTAAAGACGGGCGAAATTTGCTCGACGATCGGGATTGCTTCAGAAGCCGCATAATTGTTGAAAGAGATCAAAATGTTGCCGGCGCGTTCTACGTCAAACACAGAACCGATTAGAAGGTGCAGTTTGCAACCCATGCTGTGTCCCATACCATAGATGGGGAGATACCGATTTCGCAGCGCTTTGTTTGCCTGCAAACGGTTGAGCGCATTTTCAAATTTGTTGAGGACATCGCGGGCGATCGCAATATGATCCAAAGTATTGACAAACGGCGTTGCTACTACCACATATCCTTGATTCCCCAAAGCCTCCAACAGCCAGCGATAGGTCAACTGCGGTGCTGTAGCCACAAACGCACCACCGAGAAAATGCACGATCGCGATCGGTCGAGGGGGAATTAATACCCAGTTTCCAGAAATTTCTTGCCAGTCCATATTGGTATTATAAAACTTTATTAAGTTTGTAAGCAAGAGTAAGCAATGGTAGCATCATATAGTCAAAAGGGGGAACAAGCGAGAATAATTGCGCTCGTTAAAAAATGGAGAGTCTGAATGCAACTAGCAGAGAGACACATCATTAAATCCACAGAACATCGTTTCGCCCAGATCGATGGATTAGCCTTTCAATCTAAAAATCTTTACAACGCTGCTAACTACGTTATTCGCCAAAACAGCATATACGGATGGGGATATCTCAATTACCACAAAATGGCTCAGTTAATGAAATCTCATCCAG
>JAAUPI010000207.1 GCA_012035135.1 Microcoleus sp. CSU_2_2 | reverse complement strand
ACAGGTGACAGTGAGAGAGAGAGAGAGAGAGAGAGAGAAGGAAGAAGGAAGAAGCAACCCCCATACCCCCCAAGGGGGAAGAAGGAAGAAGGAAGAAGGAAGAAGGAATAGTTGACACTTGACAGCGAGCCACAATCCAACAATCTAACAATCCAACAATCTCAAGTCTCAAATTACCATTACAGCTTCCAGATAGGTAAGGTAATAGTAAAAATACTACCTTCTCCCGGTTTCGATCGATGGTAATCCGTCCATTCATACCTTCGATCAAGCTTTTGGCGATCGCCAATCCTAGCCCAGTACCATCTCTAGAGCGAGTCATCGACTCATCCACCCGGTAAAACCGTTCAAAAATTCGGTTTTGATGGGGGAGAGAAATCCCGATTCCGCGATCGCGCACATGAATCATCACGTGCTGTTCCGTCTGTTCTAATACTAAATCAACGGGTTGTTCAGGAGCAGAATACTTGATAGCATTATCAACTAAATTAATTAACACTTGTTGTAAACGATCCTGATCTGCAAAAGCAACGACATCCTCATCGGTTGACTCCAAAGTAATTTGTCGATCGCTGACTTGTTGGCTCATGGCGGCCACCTCAGCCGCCAGAGTATTCAGAATAACCGGATTCAAACGAAAGTGCAAGTTGCCGCTATCAGCCCGTGCCAAATCCAGCAAATCTTCTAACATCCGAATTGTGCGATCGGTTTCTCCGACTGCTATTTCTAGTGCTTGTTGTTGATGATTGCTTAAATTATTACTGCGTCGCAGCAGACTTTGTAAATAACCAACGACAACTGTCAATGGAGTTCGTAATTCGTGGGAAACATTGCCGACAAATTGGCGTTGTTGCTCCCAAGAACCGGACAATCGAAACAACATTTCATTAAAAGTTTGTGCTAGTCCCAAAATCTCATCCGGTGCTTGATGCAGTTCGAGTTTAGCCACCTTCAAATTATCAGCAGACAAAGTGCTGGCTACTTGACTCATGTGTTCCAAAGGCCGGAGTGCATGACGAATGCGACTGGCGATCGCCAAAATCAATACTAAAATAACTAAAATACTAACAATAATCAGACTCCGAATCCCATCATTTAACTGAATTTGTTCATCAGTGATATCTTGAGAAAAATATACCGTACCCACTGACTGATTTTTAATCCTCAGATTTGTGCTACAAATAACCAAGTAGCGATCGCTCACATGAACAAAAGTCGGCTCCGCAGGTACTTCAGTCAACGAAATCATCTTGGTAATCTTAGAGGATTGCATATCCATATCGGGTGAATTTATCAAAAGCATCCCATCATTTCGCTTCACCCATACCATGATTCCTCCCGTAGAAGCTTTATCAACACTTCGCGTTAAGCCAATTTCTAGAGAACCCATCTCGCTGTAAAGCTCAACCTGTTCGGGAAAGCGCATTCCAATATATTCGAGGGTTTGCTTATGAGCCGCGACTAGATTTTCCGATCGTTGCCAGCTTGCCGAAAACGCGACACTACTAAGTCCTAGAATGGAGAGTACCATCAATTCGAGTGTCAGGCGAAACTGAAGCGATGAGGTGGAAATTCGCTTGCCTGTCAGATGTTTGATAGTCGATCGAATTTGATGACTCAGCTTCATTGGATCTGTAGGTAGTGGAGGTTATTAAGAAGATGTCGGAAAATTTGTTGTTAACACGATCGCGATCTATAATCAAGATTAAAAGTTGTTCGCACTGCCTTGAATTGGGTCAAATTCAAATCTGCGATCGTAATCTGTTTCACCATAAAGATTAAAACTAATTGTTGGTTCATCTCCGATCGCTTCCACATGATGAATCGCATCTGGCATTAAGCACAAAACGTCACCAGGGGCAAGCAATATATCACCTTTTGTTTTGATTTTATCGGGAAAAGCTGGATTTGGCGATCGCTGCCAAAAAGTATTTTTCTCCTGTCCGCTAAGCAAAGCGACTAATCCCCAACAGCCATGATTATGAATTGGAGAAACCGTACCAGGCGCCCAAGCAACTAACTGTACGGTGAGCGGAAAAAATGGTTCATCATAAAGTGTTTGTACTGCCCAGCCTGTCGCTGGATCGGGATCGAGGAGAGCAATTTCCAACCAGGAAGAACTATCTAATAACCTGTGGACAAGGGGACAAATTTTCTGAAGTCGTAAATAATCATCACTAATTTGATCTAATATATCTTCCAAGTCAGTTAGAAAGCGGTAAAGTCGATAAGGATGCAAATCTTCAATTTGATTGGTAGCGTCAAAATTTTTGCACTCTCCCTCATCAGTCACCAACCAGTCTTTGCCTATCATAATTATCAACTCGCGGTTAAATTACTGTACTACTAAAAGATACAGAACTTACGCGCCATCTCCAGACATAGGGGCAACCACGGGGGATAGACCATACAAAAACTATATATAGAAGCTTTGCGTAAGTCCTGAGATAGTCAGGTTTAATCTCCATTCTATAAGACATTCCTGGGAAGTAGATGATCCTGTGATAAGGCACAGATGAATTTTAGATGAAGAACCAGACAAATCCATGATTTTATCCAAAATCCATCTGGTCTTCATCTTACACTCATATTTCTAGAAGCAAATGCAGTTAATCTCAAGTCATAGAGGCATACAGCTTTTTTCAAGTATGTGAGGTACACAAAAAGGTAAGGACACGGCAGTGCCGTGTCCCTACGGGGTTGTTGAATGTACCTCATAAATCTGCAATCTGCTGTAAGTTACTCTTTGTCTAAATTCAGGATTGAAACTGAAAGAGTTTTCTACTAGCCTTCTTGTAAATAAACCTTAGATTTTGGAGATTGAATATGCGTAAACCAGCATTATGGCTCAGCTTATGTCTAAGTAGTTTGGTCGTTACAGTATCGCTTGTGACTGCAACCACACTCAATACTTCTGCTACACCTAAGAGTACGATCGCACAAACCAACCCCTGCGCTTCCAAAAACCCCTGCGCTTCCAAAAATCCCTGCGCCTCAAAGCAAGGAAACGTAGGAGGCCCGCTAGCGGAACAATTGCAAGGAAAACCTGTCGTTGTTGATGTTTATTCAAGCAGGTGTGCTGGCTGCAAAAACATTGCCCCCACCGTTTCCCAACTGAAACAGCAATATGCAGGAAAAGTGCATTTTGTGGTGCTAGATGTGACAGATAAATCAACCACTTCTCAAGCAGAAGCAAAAGCGAAACAGTTAGGACTCACCCAATTTTTCGCATCGAATAAGTCTCAAACGGGAAGTCTAACCATCATCGACCCTGCCACAGGAAATATTCTAGCGCAGCATCGTAACAATCCTAACAAATCCAGTTATACAACCGTGCTCGATCGGGCGCTTGCCGCAAAATAGCTGGTTTCAGAAAAGTAGGATTTAGTGATGTTAAAAACCGCAAAAAACGAAGTAAAGTTAGTTTCCGAAGTAGGTATTAATTATCGAAAGTTGCGAAATTTACTAGCATCCAAAAAGTGGGAATAAACTGAACAGTTTTTGAAGAGGGCGAAGCATGACCGCATATAAGTTATTAGTTATAATCTGATATTGAATGCGGTCATGCTTCGCCCCTACAAATATATTTGCTTGCACAAGCCGCTGCACCCCAAGGATGGCTGGATCGAGCAAGTATTGAAGAAGTTTCCTGCGAGGACTTGCAGACCGTTGACCAACTTTGGGTAAAATATTCTAACGGTCACTTTGGTTTTAGCGTCCAGCAGCGCATTTACGAAAATGTGAGAGAAAGCAGTGAAGATGATATCGAGCCAGCGATGAAAAATACAATGAGCAGTTGATTCACCGATTCCTAATTGTACGCCGCATAATTTAAGAACGATCTCTCAAACATTTCTTTTTGGGAGATGTCTATTGGTAAGCTGCTTAAATATATCAGGAGAACCCATGACAAATCTTCAAAAACCTGAACCCCAAACCAAAAGCACCAAAGTTTTCAAATTTCCCAATAAATGGTTATTTTGGGGTGGATGGGTATTCCTGGGCTTGGTACTGGCACTGGCGCTCACAGGACCAATTTCTCAGACCATTGAACATCTGATTTCGGTAACAGAAAACCAGTACCAGCAATGGTTCAGCCAGCAAGATACAGCTAATCCACTGGTGTTATTTCCCCTTGCATTCATCGGTGGTTTAATCGCCAGCATTTCACCCTGTATTCTGGCAATGTTACCCATTAATTTGAGCTACATTGGTACTCGTGATATCACTTCCAAGCGAGATGCTTTTGTTAAAGCTAGTTTGTTTGTGTTGGGAGTTATAACAATTCTTAGCTTGTTCGGGCTAGTATCTTCATTTGCCGGGGCTGTCATGGTGGATTATCGGGGCTACATCAACATTGTTGTAGGAACGATCGTTTTTATCATGGGTTTGAGCTTCCTAGGAATTGTGAAATTGCCTTTACCAGGAGTCAATATCAATGCTGCAAATTTGGGGCCTTATGGAGTAGGAGTAACATTTGGTTTGGTGAGTTCTCCTTGTGCCAGTCCAGTTTTATTTGCGGTGCTGGCAGCGGCAGCAGCTACTGGTTCGCAATTACTGGGAGTTTTGACCATGATTTGTTATGCTCTGGGATATACGATCGTCATTTTTATGGCTAGTTTATTGACTGGTTTTGCCAAGCAAGCTAAGACTTTGATGCAGCATTCTGAGTCGATTATCCGATTTGGTAGTATCGCTCTAATGCTGACAGGTTTGTATTACATCATTGAAGGTACTCGTTGGTTTTTTTAGGATGTTTTTAGAGGGTAGCTGCTAAACAATAAATTATCTGCCGGAATGCTTCGCTCTGCAAAAGTGGGTTACTTCATAATGAGGTTGACTTACTTAGGAGGCTTTGCCGATCGCGATCGAGAAAGGATTTTTCACAAAACTCTCAGAATTGTATCTAGGATATATCTCTTCCTCATTTAGCACTCATTTTCTTGAGTATTAATGTAAATAACCTCAAATCTTGATCGCCACAAAATGCCAGCAAAATTGCCAGAGACCAAGAACTCTCAAGCAAATATCTGGTATAGAACTACTAACAATTTATCTGGAGATTCGACCCATGAAAGTAAAATACATTACTACGATCGCCATTGCCACCATTCTAGGTTTGGTAACAACTAATGTTAGCTACGCTAACCTCAAGACTTCCGCAAATTTAAACTCTACAAGCATTTCATCCAAGATTGCACAGGCCAATCCTTGTGCTGGTAAAGGCAATCCTTGTGCTGGTAAAGGCAATCCTTGCGCTGGTAAAGGCAATCCTTGTGCTGGTAAAGGCAATCCTTGCGCTGGTAAAAGCAGCACAACAACCGTTCATCCTAAATTTTACACCGAAAAAGGTGTGGCTCTTGATGGCCAGGATGTTGTAGCCTATTTCACCCAAAGCAAATTAGTAATGGGAGTTAGCCAATTCAAACATAATTGGAATGGCGCAACCTGGCAGTTTGCTAGTGCCCAAAACCGCGATTTGTTTGCCAAAAATCCTGAAAAGTATGCTCCTCAATACGGTGGATATTGTGCCCAAGCTGCTAGTGAAGGTAATCTTGTTGCCACCCAGCCTGATGCCTGGAAAATTGTTGATGGGAAGCTTTATCTCAACTACGACAAGAAAGTACAAGCACAGTGGATGACAGATATTCCCGGACACATTGCTTTAGCAAACAAGAATTGGCCGACGATTCTGAATAACAAAGAACTGTTTCGCTAAACTCAAATAAGACTGACTCGCATCTTTCACCATGATATTAGTAGGGGCGAAGCATTCCGGCAGTAAATATCAGCTTATAACCCATAAGTTAGAGGCCGGAATGCTTCGCCCTTTGCCAAAGTAAGATGCTCTCGATCGCCCAGGATGAAGTATATGCCTGTCCGCAGGCTGCGCCAACGGATCTAAAGCCTGACATTTATTGCTGAGATTATTGCCCGAATGCTTCACCCCTAAAAGTATGTACAACGTTGAGTGGCGTAAGAAAGCTTCAAGAAATTTAAGATCGCCCGAATGCTTCACCCCTAAAAGTATGTACAACCGATACTACCGGACTCGATATAACTAGCTTCGTTAAATTCGATCGCCCTTTCATACATTTGGGTGCATCTGATTTTTGAAGAGGGCGAAGCATGACCGCATATAAGTTATTAGTTATAATCTAATATTGAGTGCGGTCATGCTTCGCCCCTACAAACATATTTGTTTGCGCCCAGATGCACCCATTCATAATTCCCTCAAAAACAATGACTTCATGGCTTAATTATTTTGGCTGGCATCGTCGAGATAGTGTCCGCAGCAACCGGATACCGATCGCCACTCTCATCATGTTAGGTTTGATTATTCTAACAGGTGGACTTGTCGCTGTTTGGTTTTCCGGTAACGGCACTCTCTATCATCTATTTGCCGAACTGCAAGCAATGCAAAATCATCCTCCCATGTGGCTGCAAGTGCCGATGGTAATGGGGGAGTATTTGCTAACACCTACTGTGACTTTGTTGGCGATTTCCCTGCTAATTATGAGGGTTTCGCCCATACCCCGCACCTGGTCGCGGGCGGTAGTTGTGGGAATTTTGCTGATGTTGGTGATCCGTTATCTGTTGTGGCGATCGCTCACAACGTTAAATGTATCTGACCCATTAAATGGAGTTTTTAGCATTGGGTTATTTATTCTAGAAATTTTCCTGTTGTTGACCAACATCATTCAGTTATTTTTGATGTTACGGGTAAAGGATCGCAGCCTTGAAGCTAATCGGTTAGCAATCGATGTCATTGAGGGTAGATTTACGCCATCGGTTGACATTTTGATTCCCACCTACAACGAGCCTGCTTATATTCTGAAACGCACGATCGTCGGTTGTCAAGCTCTTGAATATGTCAATAAAAAAATCTATCTGCTCGACGACACCCGCCGTGAAGAAATCCGGCAACTTGCAGATGAACTCAAGTGTGAATACATTGCTAGATTGAATAATCATCATGCGAAAGCTGGAAATTTGAACAATGCCTTAACTCATACTCAAGGAGAGTTAATTGTTGTTTTCGATGCCGACTTTATCCCCACCAAAAACTTTCTGCTTCGCACCCTTGGATTTTTCCAAGATCCCACAGTTGCCCTGGTTCAAACGCCTCAAAGCTATTACAATGCTGACCCGATCGCCCGGAATTTAGGTTTAGATAATATTATCACACCGGAAGAAGAGGTTTTTTATCGCCAAATTGAACCGATCAAAGATGGTGCCGGCAGTGTAGTTTGTTCAGGAACTTCCTTTGTGGTGAGACGCAGCGCCTTAGAAGACGCCGGAGGATTTGTCACCGAATCTCTGAGTGAGGATTATTTCACAGGCATTAAACTCTCTGCTAGAGGCTATCGCTTGGTATATCTCAATGAAAAACTCAGCGCTGGCTTGGCGGCGGAAAATATTGCGGCCTATGCAACTCAGCGCCTGCGCTGGGCGCGAGGAACTTTACAGGCGTTTTTTATTGATTCCAATCCTCTGACTATTCGCGGACTCAAACCGATTCAGCGACTGGCTCATTTAGAAGGGCTTTTACATTGGTTTACCTGCATTCCCCGCGTGGTTTTTCTCTTGATGCCTTTAGCTTATTCTGGCTTGGGTGTAATTCCCATCCGAGCCAGTTTTCAAGAAATGTTGTACTTTTTTCTGCCTTATTATTTAGTGCAGTTAACGGTTTTTTCTTGGTTGAATTATCGATCGCGATCGGCATTACTGTCTGATATTTATTCACTGGTACTAGCATTCCCGCTGGTTTTGACAGTCTTTCAAGTGATGCTGTCTCCCTTCTCCAAAGGATTTAACGTCACAGCCAAAGGCACTGCGAGCGATCACTTTTCGTTCAACTGGAAGTTAGCGCTACCATTGGTACTATTATTTATTCCCAATGCGATCAACCTGTGGCACATTCTAGGCACCTGTTTGATTCAAGTTCAAATGCACGCATCAGAGCCGGCAATTATCCAGCACTTCAAAGGATTAGGCATTGGTTGGATTTGGAGTGCCTATAATCTTTTAATTATGAGCATTACCCTGTTGATTTTGTTAGATGCTCCTAAATGCGATCGTTATGAATGGTTCGATCTCCGTCGATTGGTAAGGCTTACGGCGAATGGACAGATTTTTTGGGGCGTGACTACTTTCATTTCGGAAGTGGGGGTTCACATAGAGATGACTCAAGGGGAATTACCTGTTATTATTCCAGGAGAAGTGCTGCCGGTGACACTCAAAATTCTGGAAGATAATTTGAGATTACAAGGGCAAATCACTCAGATGGACTTGAGTGGTGAATTTCCCTCTGTACAGATCCACTTTGACAAATTGGAACTTGCTCAACATCGGTGTCTGGTGGAGATGTTGTTTTGCCGTCCGGGTCAATGGAAGCGTCCTTGTGCTCCTGGTGAGTTAAAGTCTCTGTTTCTGCTATTTGGAATTTTGTTGAAGCCTCGCATTTTGTTCGATCGCGATCGGGCGATCGATTTTGTTAAAGTATCGAAAGGTTAATTTTTATCAACTTTAAAAAAGGAAGGGTGATTTATGGAACTCAAAGATTTTCTAGCACTGGCTCATCCTATTTTAGCTGTAGCGATCGTTTTTCCGATGCTGGGTATCGTGCTGAATATGGCTTGGCAAACCAGACAGCGACGCCAGCAAATAGCCAGTGGTGATAAGAGTAAGATTCCACCAATAGTCGGTCAAGAACATCTCAAAGCAGGTCGAATTTTGTCGGGATCGGTGGTAGGAGTGACTTTATTGGGGCTAGGTTACGCGATTTTTGAGCATATTTTGAAAGAGGATGTTTGGAGCAAAAACTCGTTTCAAGTGATTTTTATTGTTCTAATGTTTGTGGCAACGATCGCCTCTTTGGTGATGCTGTATCGAGCTAGATCCGCTATGTGGCGTGGCATATTTGCTACTCTCACTGGTATTGGTTTAGTGGTTATTGGTACTCAAGATGGCGTTTTTCGGCGCACCAATGAATGGTATTGGTCGCATTACTATATTGGGATTACGGCTGCGCTACTTATGGTTTTCTCGCTGGCGATCATTGAAGACATTTATAAAGATCGATCGAATCGCTGGCGGACTATCCATGTTATCTTGAATTCGATCGCTGTGCTGCTCTTTTTCGGGCAGGGTATGACTGGAACGAGGGATTTGTTGGAAATTCCTCTGAGTTGGCAGAAACCTTTTATTTATAGTTGTGATTTCGCCAATAAGACTTGCCCAAAACCTTGAGCGATGTTGATTGTGGGGTTGGCGTCTTGTCCTATCCCCAAGTACAATGTCTTCGAGCCTACACAGCCAGCCGATCGGACAATATTTTTTGCCTAGTTTGCGGGAATCGGTAGGTGTTAAAATCGGGGTATCAAATTTTTCGGCCCAAACTCATGTTCCGCAAGGGTTTGATGCCCCTAGTCTCAAAAAACGATTCCCGCAAAGTCTGAAAGCTATACAGGATAAGGTTTTTGAGTGAGTATGAAAAATTGGCTCTTGACAAGCCGAAGGCTGAAATGGTACTTTTGTTTTAGATTCCCGCAACTGAACGTTGAAAACCAAATACAGCAAAGCTTCTGGAACGGGCGGCCGCAATCACACTAAACCCCTATTAGGGATTGAAACTTGATGGTTCAGACCCAAAACGATATTTCCTTAACTGGCTACGCCGCAATCACACTAAACCCCTATTAGGGATTGAAACTAAAGTAGCTTGATTCTTTTCTAAGAGTATTTTGTAATGCCGCAATCACACTAAACCCCTATTAGGGATTGAAACTCCGAATAGAAGAAAGTAGTGGTAGACCTGGAGAACCGGGCCGC
>JAAUPI010000206.1 GCA_012035135.1 Microcoleus sp. CSU_2_2 | reverse complement strand
ATCGCACATAGCAACACTAGCATAAATGCGATCGGATATTTTGCAAAACGATTAAATTTCATAGCTGTTATGATGGCGAGTTTTAGAGAATAGATTGAGGTCTTTTTTCTGTGATATAATCAGTATTATGTAGTAACAGTGACAGCAGGGGAAACTATGAAAACTGCAATTTCACTTCCAGATGTAGTTTTTGAAGAAGCCGAGGCATTGGCTAGTCAGTTAGGATTATCACGTAACGAGCTTTATACAAAAGCATTGCAAGCGTATCTGCGACGATACAACCGCGATCGAATTTTGAGCAAACTCAATCAAGTCTATTCTCAAGAGTCTTCTCAATTAGATCCTGTCTTGGCAAAGATGCAATTTATGTCCTTACCCCATGAGGATTGGTAATGTATCGCGGAGAAATTTGGTGGGCCAACTTGCCCGATCCAGTGGCTTCAGAACCTGGATATCGTCGTCCAGTCTTAATTGTTCAGGATGATACTTTTACTCAGAGTCGGATTAGCACTGTAATTGTCGTCATCATTACTTCTAATCTGCGGTTAGCAGAAGCACCAGGTAATGTCGTGTTACCGAGTGAAGCCACAGGTTTACCAAAGGATTCTGTGGCTAATATTTCTCAGATTTTCACTGTGGACAAAACGTTTTTAATTGAGTGCATTGGCACAATACCACAGGAATTACAGGAAGAAATAGATGAAGGATTGCGATCGATCTTGTATCTTTAGTGGGAAATTCAAAATCTTTTGCTAAGCGTTATGTTTTTAAATCCCCAAACGCTGATACACTAAATCTAAATGCCTTAACTGGTACTGCGGATCGAAACAATCATCAATTTCTTTGGTCGTCATGCGAGCAGTAACGCTCACATCTTTAGAAATTAAATCGTAGAAATTGCCGCCCGTTTTGTTCCAAGCTTGGTGAGCGCAAGATTGTACAATTTTATAGGCTTCTTCGCGGTTCATGCCTTTTTCTACTAAGGCTAGCATCACGCGCTGGCTGAAAATAACTCCGCCGTAAAGGTTCATGTTTCGCTTCATGTTTTCGGGATAGACTAGCAGGTGTTTTACTAAGTCTGTGGTTTCGACTAACATGAAGTGAGTTACTGTAGAACTGTCTGGCAAAATCATCCGTTCTACGGAACTGTGAGAGATGTCTCTTTCGTGCCAAAGCGCTACATTTTCTAAGGCTGCGACGGCGTTGGCGCGGACAATTCTCGCCATTCCTGTGAGTCTTTCCGATCGAATCGGATTGCGTTTGTGGGGCATGGCGGATGAGCCTTTTTGCCCTTTGGAAAAGAACTCTTCGACTTCGAGAACGTCGGTGCGTTGGAGGTTGCGGATTTCTACGGCGAAACGCTCGATCGATGCGGCTAACAGTGCTAAGGTTTGGACGTATTCGGCGTGCCGATCGCGCGAAATGACTTGAGTGGATGCACAATCGGGTTCGAGTCCGAGGTTTTGACAGGCGATCGCTTCTATTCGCGGATCGATATTAGCATAGGTTCCGACTGCACCGGAGATTTTGCCGACTGCAATGGACGATCGCAAATTGACTAATCGAGCACGGCTGCGAAACACTTCTGCCAGCCATCCAGCTAGTTTAAAGCCAAAGGTGATGGGTTCGGCGTGAATTCCGTGCGATCGGCCAACCATCACAGTATTGCGGTGTTGTTGGGCCTGATAGCGAATAGCTTGACTCAATTCTTCAACACGTTCTAACAAAATATCAACGCTAGCGACTAATTGCAGCGCCAAAGCCGTATCGAGCACATCGGAACTGGTTAAGCCGAGGTGAATGTAGCGGCCGGCATCGCCTACATATTCGTTGACATTTGTCAAGAAAGCGATCATGTCGTGGCGGACTTCGGCTTCAATTTCGAGGACTCGTTTGGGGTCAAAATTAGCCTTAGCTTTGATTTCTGCGACTGCGGCGGCGGGGATGTAGCCGAGTTCGGCTTGAGCTTCGCAGACAGCGATTTCTACTTGCAGCCAGCTTTTGAGTTTGGCGGTTTCAGTCCAGATGTTGCCCATTTCGGGCAAGGTGTAGCGCTCTATCACGGTTTGGAGTTGGGGAATTGCTATCTAACCATTGTACATCTGCGAGGGATGCAAGAGCCAAATAGCCCAGAAACCGGGTTTTTTACGATAATACTTCGTTTCAGTCGGCAAATTTCGTAAAAACCCGGTTTCTGATTCTCAATGCGATATTCTTTACCGATCGCCGATTATTAAGTTAAAGCCTATTCAACCGATCGCTCTACCACAATCTTTGTACTGGGTAGCTGTCGAATACAGCATCAATACTTAAGATAGGCATTTGAGTCACAACGGCTTGAGCAATTAAGAGTCTATCGAATGGATCGCGATGAGCATTTGGCAATGTGTCTAATGCAAAAATATGAGCTAGCTCGATCGGCAAAATTTGCAATCCATTGACTTGCTGCTGGCGTTCTATCAATTCAGTTAAGGACACGTTGAGTGTTAACTTTCCAAGCTGAAGCTTAATTTGCATTTCCCAAATACTAACCAAGCTCGTAAATAAAGTATGAGTTGGATCGGTGATAATATTCGTCGCTTGTTGAGATAAGTTTTGGGGAGAGATCGCCAGCCAAATCAAGACGTGCGTATCCAGCAAAATATTCATGATTCACCCAACCAAAACGCATCAGGAAGTGGCTCGTTAAAATCCTCACTCATCCAGCCCATCCCTTGATGCATACCCAAAACCCGTTGTTGCCCAGGAGGGGGTGCAGCTTCAACTGAAGTGTTTTCGGGGATCGATCGCATCTGTCGTTCCAGCAAAAACTCTGCAAAAGTTAACAAAAGCTGCTGATTTTCCGGGAGTAACTGCTGTAACTTGCCTAACAACTCTTCCAAAAGTTCGATCGTTTGAGAAGTCATCTTCCCTCCATGTTGGCGATAGTCTCATTATCTGTTATTCTTTGGCGATCGCTATATCTTAATATAGATTGGCTGTAAGAAACTGATATGGTCAGTGTCAAGCAAATATTTCATGCAGGTTCGCAATCTTCATCATTAGGTTTGTCAGCCTGACGGAACGCACGCCCGTATTCTAGAGCTTCTAGAAAAGCCGATTTATCGGAGATTGAGCTGAGTAATATGGACATTCTAACTCTTGCATAAATCTTTGATTGATAGAGAAACCGCAGATTTAAAGCAGATAAACACAGATAAACGCAGATAATTGTAAGATAGTTTGGGAATGAGTGCAAGAGGTTTATTCTTTCTGTTGTTTTAGATTCCTGTTTCATTTTCCCTAGACTCGATCGCACAAATCCCCTTTACTGCATCCGATCGATCGTCCGATACTGCACCGCCTCGCCCACATGATTGGTTTTCAAGCTTTCCTCCCCCGACAAATCCGCAATAGTCCTAGCAACCTTCAAAATTCGATCGCTCGCCCGTGCCGAAAGCCCCAATTTCCGAATCGCCATTTCTAATAAATTCCGCGAAGCATCATCCAACTGACACCATTTGTTAATGTGGCTGCTTTGCATTTCCGCATTACACCGCAAGCTAGCTTCCGCCTGAAAACGGTGAGTTGCAATCTCTCGCGCCCTCTGCACTCTCACCCGCACCGGTTCCGACTCTTCCCCTGTCGGTTGCCGCGTAATTTCCTCCGGTTTCAAACGATTAACCGCTACTTGCAGATCGATCCGATCCATCAATGGCCCGGAAAGTTTTGCCCAATATTGTTCCCTCTTTTGGGGAGAACAAGTACACTGTTGAATGCTATCACCGTAGTAACCGCAAGCGCAAGGATTTGTACTCGCCACTAATGTAAATTGTGCCGGAAACATTACCGATTGTCTAGTCCGAGAAATCGTCACATAACCATCTTCCAACGGTTGTCGCAAAAACTCCAAAACATCTCTTTTAAATTCAGTTAATTCATCCAGGAAAAGTATACCTCTATGTGCTAAAGAAATTTCACCCGGACGCGGAAAACTGCCGCCGCCAACTAGAGAAGGCCCCGATGCGGAATGGTGAGGACTGCGAAAAGGCCGATCGCTCACCAGCATTCCCTTATCCTTTAATAACCCAGCCACGGAATGAATTTGAGTCACATCCAAAGCTTCATCAAAAGTTAGCGGCGGCAAAATCCCCGGCAAACGTCTCGCCAGCATAGTCTTACCGCTCCCTGGCGGCCCCACAAAAATTAAATTGTGTCCCCCCGCTGCCGCAATTTCCAAAGCCCGCCGCGCGTGAATTTGCCCCTTAACATCCTTTAAATCTAGACTCGGAAACCGCTTTTTTGCTAACTCTTCTCTACCGTTTACTTCTACAGGCGAATAAACTTCTGGATTGTTCAAAAAATCAGTAACGGCAAAAATATTCTCAAAACCATAAACAGATATTCCGTGTACTAATGCCGCTTCGGTTGCATTTGCTGCTGGTACAATTAACCCCGAAATACCCATTTTTTGAGCAGCAGCGGCGATCGGCAAAACTCCAGCTACAGGCCGCAAACTCCCATCTAAAGAAAGTTCCCCTAAAAATAAATAATCTCCCAAAAGTTCAGCGCTGACTTGTTCGGATGCTGCTAAAATACCAATGGCGATCGGCAAATCAAAACTCGGTCCTTCCTTGCGCAAATCCGCCGGAGTTAAATTGATCACAATACTCCGCATCGGAAAAGAGTATCCCGAATTTTTTAACGTGGCCCTTACCCTTTCTTTAGCTTCTTGCACCGCAGAATCGGGCAGTCCTACAACCACAATTTTCGGCAATCCTCCCGATACATCAGCCTCAACACCCACCTTTACCGCATCAATGCCAACGATCGATGCACTCCAAACCCTAGCAAGCATTATCTTTGATCCTTGTTCAGCTATCTTTCATCTATCATCTATTATGGTTAACAATGGAACCGAAAACAGGAAATAGTCAGAAAAACTTTTCCTGATTCGCGATCGCTACTCCCTGGATTCATCCGCAGGATGAATCTAAAATCTAAAATCTAAAATCCGATGACAAATCAAGAAACCATTTTCAGCAAAATCATCCGTCGCGAGATTCCCGCCGACATCGTTTATGAGGACGACTTAGCCCTGGCGTTCAGAGATGTCCATCCACAAGCACCGATTCACATCCTCGTCATTCCCAAACAGCCTATTACCAAACTAGCTGATGCCACACCCGAAGACCATGCTCTCATGGGACACTTGCTGCTGACTGTCAAACGGGTAGCAGAACAAGCCGGACTCAGCAACGGCTATCGCGTCGTCATTAATAATGGTAGCGATGGTGGCCAGACTGTAGACCACTTGCACCTTCACATTCTCGGCGGACGCCACATGAAATGGCCTCCCGGTTAAAGGTTAATTTTTCATAAGATTTATTTGGGATTCGGCCGATCGTCCTTTCCCGATTCTGCATCAAGACTTACCCACAAACTCTATTTGTCAAGCTGCGTACCTGACAAATAGAGTTTGTAAATAAATATTAAAAATCATTTCTCAAACACTTAATTAAGATATCTTGAAATGTGAACGGTCATCGATCTGAACAATAATTTAACTTAGCTGCTGAAATCACCTATAATCAATAGATTCAGATATTTCAACAACTACATTTAACGTAATTTATTCTGTAATTAAACTTTATTAATCTATACGGATATTTACCAAAAACTCAATTTTGTAAACGTTAGTAACGATTTTGAATTGTAATCACTAAACCCTTTACAAACTTTAGTGAATCGTGTTATTAATATAAACGTGGGACAGCCCCACAATGAACCTTGAAAATTCAATTAAGCAATCATAACCAAAGTCACTAACCTCACCCTAGAAAGGTGAGGCTTGAAAGAGGAAGGCTCACCAACTTCTTAATTCAGGACTAAGCCAGTGTCTAGCCTATGTTGAAAAGACAAACTGAACAGCCTGGGAGTGGTATCCCGCAAAACGTTAAGAATGCCTCCCTAGTTTTTAACCACTTTGGTTGTCAGTGGCGAAGGGAAATATACACCTAGAAATAGGGCTTACCGCAATTGGTAGCAAACACTATGTGTACAGGGTCGCCAAATTTGAAACGGTAATTGTCCCGTTGAAAGTGCAACACAAAAGCACACCGAATTAAGCGACTCCAAGGCGGTAGTGGTAACTGTAAAGCCGTCCTAAAAGGGCGGGATTTCAAACCCCTTTTTCTGATGACAACAACCGTACAGCGTCGCGAAAGCGGCAACGTTTGGGAGCGTTACTGCGAGTGGGTAACTAGCACCGACAACCGCATTTATGTGGGTTGGTTCGGATCTCTGATGTTCCCTACTCTGCTGACAGCTACCGTCTGCTATATCATCGCCTTCGTCGCTGCTCCTCCTGTGGACATCGATGGCATCCGCGAACCAGTTGCTGGTTCTTTGATGTACGGCAACAACATCATTACTGGTGCTGTTGTTCCTTCGTCTAACGCGATCGGTCTGCACTTCTACCCGATCTGGGAAGCTGCTTCCTTGGATGAGTGGTTGTACAACGGCGGCCCTTACCAATTGGTAGTTTTCCACTTCCTGCTCGGCATTTTCTGCTACATGGGTCGTCAGTGGGAATTGAGCTACCGCTTAGGAATGCGTCCTTGGATCTGCGTAGCTTATTCTGCACCTGTTGCATCTGCTACCGCAGTATTCTTGATCTACCCGATCGGACAAGGTTCTTTCTCTGACGGTATGCCTTTGGGTATCTCCGGCACGTTCAACTTCATGATCGTGTTCCAAGCAGAGCACAACATCTTAATGCACCCGTTCCATATGTTGGGAGTTGCTGGTGTATTTGGTGGTAGTTTGTTCTCCGCCATGCACGGTTCTCTCGTTACTTCTTCCTTGGTTCGTGAAACAACCGAAACCGAATCGCAAAACTACGGTTACAAATTCGGTCAAGAAGAAGAAACCTACAACATCGTTGCAGCCCACGGCTACTTCGGTCGTTTGATTTTCCAATACGCGAGCTTTAACAACAGCCGTTCCTTGCACTTCTTCTTGGGTGCATGGCCAGTTGTCGGCATCTGGTTTACCGCTTTGGGTATTTCCACAATGGCGTTTAACTTGAACGGTTTCAACTTCAACCAATCGATTATCGACTCTCAAGGTCGCGTGATCAACACTTGGGCTGATGTGATCAACCGCGCTAACTTGGGTATGGAAGTAATGCACGAGCGCAATGCTCACAACTTCCCGCTCGACTTGGCTGCTGGTGAAACAACTCCTGTGGCAATGGTAGCTCCTTCGATTAATGGCTAATTTTTAGCTTTTGATTGACAAAAAGCGCTCCTAGAAATAGGGGCGCTTTTTGTTTGGAGAAAAATCTACCTTAAACAGCCAGAAGGCTCATATCATGTGCGGTCAATTAACCTTAATTAGAGAATGTATTCTGTCTGCTCATTGGTGTTGACTCAAACAGAAATACCCCAGTCGTCAAGTCATTATTCCAACTAAAAACATTAAAAATTTTCAACGTTTTACCGAGTGTTCGATTTGGCAAAACATCACTTATTTATAGTAATTTACGAGTTCGATCGAATGTCAGGTAAACTTCGGATATGCCACAGCATAAGAGCCTTCTAGCTTCTGCCTTCAGACTTCTACCTTGTTTCTCAGCGAGAGAGTGTCAAAATAAAATATGGCTTCTAAGCTGCTAAAGATGCCAGGATTGGTTGAGTTTAGCTGTTCGCAATTCCAGAATCCAACCGGATACAACTGTAGCCGATCGGTAGTAGCTCCTCACCGTCCCAAGCGCTCTATCTGCATGGAGGATTTTTAGTATGAAAGATGGACAAGAAGAAGAAGTACGCCGCGTACCAACAGCCCTCATTGCCGGTATTTGCGGGCTGGCCGTAGCAACAGGAGGGGGCATTGCCTTGTGGGTGGCGAACCGTTCGCCCAGCCCTGCAGACACCCTGTCGTCTGCGCCTCCCACAGTCCCCGCACTGTCCCCAAGTCCAGCAGACTCCCCTGCGGTAATTATCCCAGTCCCCCCTCCCACTCCTGTCCAGACACCGCAGGCTCAAGTGCCACAGACTCAGATGCCACAGGCTCAGACACCTCAATCTCAGGTGCCACAGGCTCAGACGCCTCCATCTCAGACTGCTCAAACTCTCGTACCCCAGCCTGTGGCGCCAAAGTCACCGCAGCCGCAGCCAGTGCAGACGGTATCTAAGACAGTGCCAGTCTACTGGGTGAAAAATGCTGGCGACAAAGTTGAGGTAGTTCCTACCCAAGTAGCGCTGAAAGAAGCTGACAAGCCCGACACAGCCCTACAGGCTGCTTTTAACAATTTGTTGGCAGGGCCGAAGGATGCAACTGTTTCGAGCGAAATTCCAAAGGGGACAAAACTTCGGAGTTTGAGTGTCAAAAATGATAGCGTTTACGTCGATTTGTCCGCCGAATTTACTTCGGGGGGAGGCAGCAGTTCGATGGCCAGCAGGTTGGGGCAAGTTGTTTACACGGCTACGAGTTTAAAACCGGATGCCAAGGTTTGGATTTCGGTGGAAGGCAAGCCTTTAGAACTTTTGGGCGGGGAAGGGTTGGAGGTGGCTCAGCCGAGTACCCGCCAAACTTTTGATAAAAACTTTCCGCTCAAGTAATTTTTAGTCAGCAGTCAGCAGTCAGCAGTCATTAGTCAAAACATAGGAAGTAGGAACTTAGGACTAATAATTGGGTACTCAAAACTAATGATTACTGGCTGGCGATTGTTGACTAATTATGCTTCATGGCTTGGTGGTCAAGCTAAATGCCCGAAAGTGGCGGGCTTGCTGTTCGATCCGGGTGGCCAGCCGATCGCACACCATACTGCACAGCTCAAAAATTAACTCGTCCTGCACCTTATAATAGGCTGAAGTCCCTTCACTCCGGCGAGTGAGGATACCAGCTTGGAGCATGAGTTTTAGGTGCTTAGAAACATTGGCTTGACTCGTTTGAGTAGCTTCCACCAACTCTTGCACGCATTTTTCGCCGTCGCGAAGCAAGTTCAAAATTCGTAAACGCATTGGTTCGCTCAGAATACTGAAATACTCAGCAACTTGTTGCACAACCTCTTGCGGGACAGGCTGGGATGACTTCATCAAACTCACCGGAGAGAAGTGATCTCGAAATATTAGCATTTATTCTGTCTATAACAATAAAGTAATGCTTCAATCCGGATTAATTCGCATCAACACTTGACCGTATTCCACAGGTTCGCCATTTTGAACTAAAATTTCCATCACTTGACCGGATACTTCATCAGCATCGATCTCGTTCATCAACTTCATTGCTTCAATAATGCAGACTGTCTGGCTAACGCCGATCCGATCGCCCACCTCGACAAAAGGTCGCTCATCGGGAGCCGCAGCCCGATAAAAAGTTCCTACCATCGGCGAGATAATTGGCACCCATTTGGTATCGACAGGAGGAGGCGCAGCAGCAGGCACCGCAGCAGGGACAGGGGGCGCAGAGTCGGTGAGACTCGATCCTGAATTTTGGGGGACAGCAGGAGGTGAGACTAATGTCGGGCTAGCAGCAGCGCCGGTCACCATCGGCACGACTGTTGCAACTGCTGCGGTGCCAGCAACAGTTCCCGGTTCGCTGGCCTGAATGCCTTTGCGCACCGTCAGTTCAAACTCCCCACTTTTTAATGTCAACTCCGAAATGCCTGTTTGGTCTAAAACAGTTAGCAGTTCGCAAAGCTGGTTTAAGTCTAGTTGCACAGCAGATTCAAGGGTAATTAAGAATTGGGAATTGGGAATTAGGACAATACTCCACCGAGTTCGGAGGCAAAGGGATCGTTTTAAGCTTTGGGTGCTGAGTTTTGAGTTAATTTCCCACTCAAAACCCAGAGTTCACAACTCATAACTCCTACCTTCCT
>JAAUPI010000205.1 GCA_012035135.1 Microcoleus sp. CSU_2_2 | reverse complement strand
ATAAATTCTGGTACTATATCAGGTACATTTAAGCCGGTAAATCCAGGACACCAATCTCAATATTCTTATTATCTTAAATTCTCATGCTCAAACGACGCACAACCCAAGTTTCTGTTTTAATCAGTATTTCAGTTGCCCTGATTGCGATCGGCTCTGTGTTTGCTGTGACGAAATGGATGGGTATCGGCCCGTTTCAAAAGACGGTGCAGCCTCGAAATGCAGCGAATTCCGAATCGGCAGTTAAGATGCTAGTATCGCTGTCACCAACGGATCGGGCTGCGAAATTGGTTGAACTCGCGGCCACGGAGTCTAAAAGCGCAACTGACAAGCAGCAAGTTTCCCCTCAAAGTCGCGCCCGCTACCTGCTTGCCAGCGATTTAATTCAGCAGGGAAATGCTAAGAAAGCTCTGACTTTATTAGACAAATTAGACCAAGAATATCCAATATTAGCATCTCACATTGTTCTAAAAAGAGCGCAAGCTTACCAATCGATCGGCGACGACGGTAAAGCTAAACAAGCTTGGCAAGAACTGCTGACAAACTATCCCAACGACCCCGTAGCTGCGGAAGCTTTGTATGTTTTAGGCAAGTCAAAACCGGAATATTGGCAACAGGCGATCGCTCAATTTCCCGCCCATCCCCGCAGCGTAGAAATTGCCCAAACTAAGTTAAAAGCTAACCCTAATCAGCCTGAGTTGATGTTAATCGTAGCCAAATACGGTCATTACCTCAAAGATTACGGTACTTTATTAGAACAACTGGTTCAGCAAAACAGCGCAGCTTTGAAGCCAGAAGATTGGGAAGAAATCGCTTTTGGCTATTGGGAAAAACAAGTTTACGGCAAAGCAGCTCTTGCCTACGGTAAAGCTCCTCGAACAGGCAGAAATCTCTACCGCAAAGCTCGCGGTTTGTGGCTCGACGGAAAAATCCCGGAATCCAGAATTGCCTATCAAGAATTAGTGCGCGATTTTCCCAATGCCGAAGACACTGGTTTAGGATTAATTCGGCTTTCCAGGCTCAGCGATCCGAAAGACGGGATGATTTATCTCGATCGAGTTATTAGTAAATTTCCCAATCATGCCGCCGAAGCCCTGTTAGATAAATCAAGACTTCTCGACAAATTAGGCAGCGGTCAATCCGCCTCAGATACCCGCAAATTGCTATTGACAAAATACAATAATTCTGATAAAGCAGCCGAACTTCGTTGGACGATCGCCCAACAGTATGCCAAAGGCGGAGATTTAAAATCAGCTTGGCAGTGGGCGAGGGAATTAACCACTCACAATCCCGACAGCGAATTCGCTCCAGAAGCAGCATTTTGGGTGGGGAAATGGGCGAAGCAATTTGGGCGGGAACAGGACGCAAAAACAGCATTTGAGTACACAATTTTACGCTATCCAGAGTCATATTTTGCGTGGCGATCGGCAGTATTTCTCGGCTGGCCTGTCGGCGATTTTACCACAGTCCGAGACTTGTCTCCAAATCTAGTTCATGCCTCTGGGCGACCCGAACCGCCAGCAGGTTCTGCTGCTTTGAAAGAACTCTATCAATTAGGTCAAGATCGAGATGCTTGGACGCTGTGGCAAATCGAATTTACCAACCGCGTAGAACCGACTATCGCCGAACAGTTTACCGATGGTTTGATGCGAATTGGAGTCGGAGACAATTTAGACGGTTTGTGGATGATTGGCAGTTTGCGACAGCGAGAAAAACCCGATGATAGAACCCAATATCTCGCCATCAGACAGCAGCCGAGTTACTGGCAAGCACTCTATCCTTTTCCTTACTTAGAAACCATTGTCAAATGGTCGCAAGAACGCAAATTAAATCCAGGACTAGTCACCGCCTTAATTCGCCAAGAATCCAGATTTATGCCCAAAATTCAATCAGCAGTTGGCGCCACTGGCTTAATGCAGGTAATGCCAGAAACCGGAGCTTGGGTTGCCGAAAAAATTAACCTCAAAAAGTATTCCTTGGAAGATGTGAACGACAACGTTAAACTCGGTACTTGGTATTTGGATCACACCCATGACGAGTACAAGAATAACTCTATGTTAGCTGTCGCGAGTTACAATGCCGGGCCCAATGCGGTATCGGATTGGTTGAAGAGATTTAGCTTTAATGACCCGGACGATTTTGTGAATAAAATTCCGTTTCCTGAAACTAACGGCTACGTGAAATCGGTATTTGAGAATTACTGGAATTATCTGCGGATTTACAATCCCGAAGTCAATCAGTTAATGAGGGAACAATACCAAGCTGCTCAGAAAAAAGCAAAGCCTCAGTAAATTTCGTAGGGTGCGTCAGCAGAGTAGTATCATCGATAGTCTAGTAACTCAAAACTGACGCACCTAACAAACTGCTATATAATTAAAATAGAACAGAGCGGAGTCAAAGCTATGTCAACTACAGAAAAAGTTCGCTGGACAAGCGCTGATTTAGAATCATTAGCCGATAATGGCAATCGTTATGAGCTCATCGAAGGAGAATTAGTCGTGACAAGAGCACCCGATTGGAAACATCAAAAAGTTACTAACAATGTTTGTGTAGAGTTAACAAATTGGTCAAGACAGACTTGTTTAGGTGAGGCTGTTCAAGTACCGGGTCTGATCTTCACGGATGCTGATAATGTGATTCCTGATGTAGTTTGGGTCAGCTATGAGCGTTTAGCACAAATATTAGATGAGTCAGGACACTTGGCTGGTGCGCCGGAGTTGGTAGTAGAGGTGATGTCTCCGGGTGAGGCAAATGAAAAGCGCGATCGACAATCTAAGTTAAAATTATATTCAGTTCAGGGCGTGCGGGAATATTGGATTTGCGATCGAATACAGCAAAAAGTTGAGGTTTACCGCCGGGAAAATGGAATTTTGAAATTAGCGATGACTTTATTTAAAGAAGATAATTTAACCAGTCCTTTATTGCCGGGTTTTAGCGTGTCAGTGGCCGAATTATTTGCCTAGAGATTGAGGCTAGTCGTGTTGCCCACAACCGCCAGGGGTTTAAACCCCGGTTGGACTATCGGGCTAGCCGAAGTTTCTGACTACCCACCCACAACCAAAGAAACCGGGTTTTTTCGATAATTTTTGGTAATAGGCGAAGTGATGGGAAAAAACCCGGTTTCTGCCCACCTACAACTAATCATGATAGAATAAATCCCGGTGTTATTAACAACTCCCACAATGGATGAAACCCGCGCCCAAGCTTATCTGCAATTAATTCACACCCTGCTGAATTGCCCCAACGGAGAAGAACCACAGATATTAGAGGATAATGTAGAATTACTCGATCGCGGATTTCTGGAAGCTTGCGAGTTAATCGCATCCACCTTAGCACAACAAGGAGGCGAGAATGGCGCTAATTTCCTGCGAAATCTGGCCAGTCAGCTAGGGGAATTCATGGATATGAACGAGGAGAGAGATAGCAATAACTCTGAGGGTGAAAATTTCCAAGAGTATGCCAGCTTTTTCCTAGAATTATTGCAAGCCGAACAAGATAGCAATAGCAATATAGCAGTAATTTACCCCATGCTCGCCGAACGGGAACATCTCCTCAATGCCCGTTTTGCTGAAGTTTTACAGCAAGTAGCCCAGAAATTAATTACCGACGAAAACCCAGAAACAATTAGCTCAGTTATCGCCCTGATTGAAAACTTGAGCAATCATATTATTGAATTTCCGCTGGGAAATAAACTAACTAATATTGAAATTGCTATTATTGGTTATCAAATAGTTTTAAATAATCGAGAACCCGGAAGCGCCAAGTTTGCTCAAACTGAAAATAACTTAGCTATTGCTTACAGTGACAGAATCAAGGCTTCGCGGGCCCAAAATCTGGAAACGGGCGATCGCACTTAATAAATGGTATAGTCATACAGAAACCGGGCGCTTGAAACTGCTTTTGACCTCTAACTCTCATGTGGCGAAGCGCCCGTCATCAGAGTTAGAGGTCAAACTACACAAACTTTCGTCCGCGCAACGCGAGACTAAGAAATATCAGCGACATCCTAAAGAATCGCGAGTATCAATACCAGTTTGAGAATTAATCCCGCTAGCTATTTTGCACAATTCTTTGACTTGCGCGCCATCCAGAATTGCATCACTAAAGTCAGTGCCAGTAATATTAACTCCGTCAAAAGTAGAACGCAGCAAAATTGTTTCCGCTAAAATAGCATCGCTTAAATCCGCCTTAGTAAATTTAACTTGATCTATCATTGCATTAGTTAAATTTGCACCGTGCAAATTCGCCTGAGTCATCACCGAAGCGCTCATAATTGCTCCCCGCAAATCCGCATTAGAAAAATTAGTCAAATCCATATTCGCATTAGAAAATTCCGCCGCCCGCAAAACCTGACCCGAAAAATCGCGCCTTGTCAGTTCGGCGTTACTAAACGACAGGGGAGGTGGATAATATTTAGATTGCGCCCACGCTGGCAGTGGTAAGATTAAAATAATCAGTGTCAATAGGAATGCAGCTAGTTGCCGAAGTTTCATAAATCGGATGTCCTTGCAAGGTAGATATCTGGTAGTGTATCCCGAACTCAGGGCGATCGACTAATCTGCCTAGTTAACTATTATCCCAGATATTCGATCGCACAAACCGCAACGGCGACTGTTACAGCAGAAACTCCCTCAACCCCCCCTTGTAAAGGGTGGGGATTTTTGCGAAATATTTTTTTAGGAACTAAGAGGGGATTTGAACCGCAGATGAATGCAGATGAACGCAGATGATTGATGGATATCTGCATATCTTGGCGTTCATCTGCGGTTAAAATTTCTTCCCTAACTGCACAAAGTGCAGCGGCTTCTGCTATGCTGGGCGTCCCGACTTCTTGTGCCACAATATTTGAAGGATTGGGAACTTCTACTGAATTTAAAATATTAGCAGTAAAGGTTTTTAAAGGCCAGTTTCGCTCTTGACAAAGTTCGAGAATTCCGGCTTCATTGGCTTTAGTATCTATTGTAGCAATACCGACGATCGCACTTTCTGCTAAATGATAAACACGGCATACTTGTTCAATGGCATTTTCGATGAATTCTCTCGATGTTCCCCGTTTACAACCTATCCCTACCCACAACACTCTCGGATGCCATTGCACTTTTGGCAAAGCAGATTCTGGCGCAAATCTTCTCTGGGTGAAACTAATCCAAATTCTCGCTTTGATAGGCGATTGATTTTTACCCTCCCAATACAATGAATGTCCTTCTGGTAGAGTATTTTTCCACAATGTAGAACCAACTTCTTGAATTACTTCTACAGTTTCCCCTCTAGCAATAGCCGCCGCTACTCCAGCCCAGTCCCCTTCGCCGCGCTTCCAACCGCCAGGAATGTCTAGCTTATCTAAAGTAAATTCATTAATCATTAATCATTAATCATTAATCATTGGGAATTGAGAATTGGGAATTGGGAATTGGTAGTGCTAATTTGTAGGGTGCGTCGCTGCGAGATATTCGATGGAACTTGCAGATTCTAGATGGCGACGCACCTTACTATTGGGGATTGGGCATGGGTTAGAAAGCATTGGTAACTGGTCAAATGACTACTAACTACTAACTAATGACTACTGACTACTGACTACTTATTCATCTTTAATTAAAACACCATTCAGAAAAATGTCTGCTAATCCTTCTGCCATTTCCTGCATTTGCTGCGGTGAAGCATTTGGTTCCACAATCGTATTTTGACTGAAACCTGCAACTGCAAACATTCCCAAAAATACTTGAGCCACAATCTTGGGATTCATCTGCCGATAAACACCTTTTTGCATCGCGGTTTCAAAAAAAGCTTCGGCCACATCAGTCATTTTTGCGATTACTTCCAACTGAATTCTGTCGCGCAAATCAGGGTGAAATTGTGCCTCCAAAAAACACACCCGCATCATGTCACTATTCTCGCGGATATTCAGCATCCGTCGCCGCATCACCTGGGCTACAGCTTTGTAACTGCCCATCTCGCTTAATTCTGTTAGCAAATCTGTCAGCAATTCCACCCATCCCTCTGTCGCTACCTCAATCAAAATTGCTTTTTTATTATCAAAATGCCGAAACAGCGTACCCTCCGCCACCCCCGCCGCTGTCGCTAATTCGCGAGTTGTTGTACCGTCGTATCCATTGCGAGCAAATAACTTTTGAGCCGCTTGTAAAATTCGTTTCTTAGTTTCGGTTTCAGATGGGGCGGACTGATTAAATATGCGCATAGTTTTGTAATAGATGATTGGCGACTTGGAACTTCGAGATCTGGACTGAGGGACTAATTGATGTTAAGTTTTAAAAAGAATCTCTGGGATTGGGAGCAAACATTTTTTTGTTTGACAATCCAAAATCTAAAATCTAAAATCTAAAATCGAATGACCCTTTTTGAGATTTGCTGTCTCAGCCTAACATCTGCGGCGCCACAGATCGCTTATGCCTCAAAAAATCTTTATGCTTAAAAAGCATCCTTGCTATTGAGCGCAAACATTTTTTGTTTGACAATCCAAAATCTAAAATCTAAAATCTAAAATCGAATGACCCCGCTGTCTCCAAAAACTCGTGAAGCGAAGCTATCCCGTAGGGAATCGCCCAAACCCAAAACTCGATTCCTCGCCTCCCTGCTGGCCGCTGTTCTGCTGTGGTGGGGAATTTCCCCCCAAATCGCCCTCGCCCGCGATAACCCTGCTAACGACTCTCAAATAGCCTCTGCTGTCCCCTCGCTCGATCGAGTTATCCGCCAAGTCACCGAATTTAAGCTCGACAATGGCATGACATTCATCGTCCTCGAAAGGCCCAGAGCACCCGTAGCATCGTTTCTAATTCATGCTGACGTGGGAGGGGCAGACGAACCCGACGGCAAAACAGGAGTCGCTCACTATCTGGAACATTTAGCTTTTAAAGGCACGCCCAAAATCGGCACTACCGATTACAAAGCCGAGAAACCGCTGTTAGAAAAACAAGACCAACTATTCGAGCAAATTCAAGCAGCCAAAGCCAGCGGTAAAACAGAAGAAGCTGCCAAATTCAAAGCAGAATTTGACAAAGTTGAAGCCCAAGCCGCTCAATTTGTCAAACGCAACGAACTCGGCAAAATCGTCGAACAAGCAGGCGGAGTCGGGCTAAATGCTGCGACTTCTACCGACGCCACAATGTATTTTTATAGCCTTCCAGCTAATAAATTAGAACTGTGGATGTCGCTAGAATCAGAGCGATTTCTAGAACCAGTATTTCGGGAATTTTACAAAGAAAAACAGGTGATTCTAGAAGAGCGCAGGCTGCGAACCGAAAATTCTCCAATTGGTCAAATGGTTGAAGTTTTTGCTAACAAAGCCTTTTCAGTTCATCCCTATCGCCGCCCCGTAATTGGCTACACCCAAGACATTCAAAACCTCACTCGCAGCGACGTGCAGCAGTTTTTTGACACTTACTACGTCCCCAACAACCTGACTGTTGCAGTCGTAGGAGATGTGAAAGCCTCGGAGGTGAAGCGACTCGCTCAAATTTATTTCGGCCGCTACAAGGCGAAGCCAGCCGCTCCTAAATTGCAAATTGTAGAACCTCCCCAAACGCAAACTAAGGAAGTAACGCTGAAATTGCCAACTCAACCTTGGTATTTGGAAGGATACCATCGGCCTGCGATGAATCATCCTGACAATGCTGTTTATGACATAATTGGTTCTTTGCTCAGCGATGGTCGCACTTCTCGACTTTACAAATCTTTAGTAGTAGAAAAGCAATTGGCTTTGGCTGCTCAAGGTTTCAGCGGTTATCCAGGGGAAAAGTATCCGAATTTGATGTTATTTTATGCTCAAACGGCTCCGGGTCGCACGGTTGATGAGGTAGCGGTGGCTTTGGGCAAGGAAATAGAGAGATTGAAAACAGATCCGGTTTCTGCTGAGGAATTGGAGCAAGTGAAAACTCAGGCAAGAGCTGGTTTATTGCGATCGCTCGATTCTAACATGGGCATGGCATTTTCGCTATTGGATTATCAACTAAAAACTGGTTCTTGGCGGAATTTGTTCAAGCAATTAGATGCGATCGCGAGTGTTGCTCCCACCGATATTCAGCGAGTCGCTAAGGCAACTTTTCGCCCAGAAAACAAGACAATTGGTAAGCTTTTGCCTTTGTAAGTCAGTTGACAGTTACTCGTTCCTAGGCTCTGCCTGGGAACGCAGATCCAGAGGCTCTGCCTCGCATGAGAATAGTTTACTCGTTCCTAGGCTCTGCCTGAGAACGCAGATCCAGAGGCTCTGCCTCGCATGAGAATAGTTACCATAGGCAACTTAGGAGAAAGAATGAAAAGGACTAAATTGAAACTGAAACAATTTAAGTTATTTCTGCTGTCGCTTTGCTTCTTTACTGTTTCATTTTTAACATTTAACTTGTTACCTTCCTTCGCAGCAGCACCGAAGCACTACGACGAATTAACATTCCCCGTACTGCCAGAATTAAAACTGCCTAAATATACTCGCTTTGAACTCAAAAATGGGATTCGAGTGTACTTAATGGAAGACAAAGAATTGCCACTAGTCGGGGGAAATGCGCTATTTAGCACGGGCGATCGCTTCGATCCGATCGATAAAATCGGACTGGCAAGTTTGACGGGAGAAGTCATGCGCACTGGTGGCACTAAAAAGCATTCTTCAGACGAACTAAATCAGTTGCTAGAGCGTCGTGCTGCTGCGGTAGAAACGGGGATTAATGCTACTGCTGGCAGCGCTAGTTTTAGCGCTTTAGCTGAAGATATTGAGCCTGTATTTGACTTGTTTGCCGAAGTCATTCAACAGCCAATCTTTGCTCAAGAAAAGTTGGATTTAGCAAAGAAACAAGAGCAAGGTGGAATCGCCCGCCGCAATGACAATCCCGACGAGATTACGGGCCGCGAGTTTCAAAAGCTGATTTATGGCGATCGCAGTCCTTACGCGCGCACGCTAGAATACAAAACTCTGGCAAATATTTCCCGCGAGGATTTGGTGAGTTTCTACCAGAAATATTTCCATCCCAAGAATATGATTTTAGGAATTTCCGGTGACTTTGATACGGCAAAAATGCGATCGCTCATCGAGCAAAAATTTGGCAACTGGGAACCGAGTCAGAGTGCAGAAGTGTCACCGTTACCAACCGTATCGCCCGCCAATCAAGGTGGCATATTTTTGGTAAATCAGCCGCAATTAAGCCAAAGTTACGTACAAATGGGACATTTGGGCGGACTGTTAAATAGTCCAGATTACGGCGCTTTGGATGTGATGAATGGGGTTTTGAACGGTTTTGGCGGGCGTTTGTTCAATAATGTACGATCGCGCCAAGGTTTAGCCTACACAGTTTATGCTGCTTGGAGTGCGAAGTTTGACTATCCAGGGGTGTTTGTAGCAGGAGGACAAACGCGATCGGCAGCAACTGTACCATTTATTAAGGCTATTCGGGCAGAGATCGATCGAATCCGCACCGAAGCAGTTACCCCGACAGAATTAGCCTTTGCTAAGGAGTCAAAAATCAATTCTTTCATCTTCAATTTTGAAGATCCGAGTCAAACTTTATCGCGCTTAATGAGGTACGAATACTACGGTTATCCCGAAGATTTCATTTTTCGCTACCGTCGCAGCATTGAAGCAGCCACAATTGCTGACGTGCAGCGCGTCGCTAATACTTACTTGAAGCCGGAGAATTTGGTAACATTAGTTGTGGGAAATACTGCGGCAATTCAACCGCCGTTATCGAGTTTGGGAACTTCGGTAAAAGTGCAATCTGTTGATATCACAATTCCCTCGGCAACTTAATTTATTTACTCATCTACTCGTTACCAGGCAGAGCCTGGTAACGCAGATCCGGAGGCTCTGCCTCCATTTTGGGAAGTATTTTTGTAGGGTGTGTCGCTGCTGGAAATGCGATCGAATTTGTAAATCTTAGATGACGA
>JAAUPI010000204.1 GCA_012035135.1 Microcoleus sp. CSU_2_2 | reverse complement strand
GTCTGTGGAGACGGTGTAGCGGGGATAGAAATATCTAGCCAAGAGTCGAAGATGCAGAAAATCCGGACTGCGAAGTTGGGAATCCCCCGCCAGATTGTGTAAGCAATTGGCGGTGGGAGGATGTCAAATCATCATTGTTAATAACCCTTGCTGACCGAGAATCATTTCCCTGAGCAAGCTACAGATACCCACCCAAATAATCGGCGTAATGTCCACACCGCCGATCGGAGGTACAATTTTTCTAGTCACAGCTAAAAAAGGCTCCGTTGGCCAAGCAATCAGACTCAACGGCAGTTTGTTCAGGTTCACCTGCGGATACCAAGTCAGGACAATCCGGAAAATGAACAGCAAAGTCATCAGCACTAGGACAAAGCCCAGAATCCAACTTGCAACGGTAATACCAGTCATGGGTCTTATCTCAAAATCTTAAGTTTTATTAAGTCAGCACTCATAATTTTAACCGTTTCGTAGGCGCGATCGAACTAGAAAGCAAAATTGTTCCTGAATCCTACTGCCCACAGATAACAGTCAACTAACAACCGTCCACTGACCGAAATTAATGGGATTCAAGCCCCGTCCGTCCTTTGAGGACGGCTTTTTGCTAGAATAAATTAAGTCGCCAGAGGGCATTGGGAGACTTTAAACGGACGCTCCAGAGAGAGTAAGACGACTTCGGTTGCATCCGGAGCGTGAAGCGTCAAGAATCATCGCTCCTTTAGGATGGTGAGTATGTCAATCCTGATAAAATTAATAAAAATCAAACTGTTGTAACAGAGGGCATTAGATCTATGACTCCTTCACTTGCGAGCTTTTTGTACAGTCTGGTGTGGGGCGCGGGGCTGATCCTGATTCCAGGCACCATCGCGCTCATCTTCATCAGCCAAAAAGACAAAATCAAGCGCACCTAAAAAGTCTCAGGGCTTTAAGTCCGGCGCGAGAGTCAATTGTCGGTCGCGTCGGACATTTTCCCGTTTCTGAAACCTCGGCGCAAAAGCAAATCAGAAGGCAAAACCTTCTATGAGCTAAGCTGAGGTTTTTTACCGTTAAACTCAAAATTATAAATGTCACTTCCCAAGCTGCCATCTAGAGCGGAGGTTGCCCCAGCAAGCACGATCGGGAAGCCAGATTTAAGTACAGAGGTAAAATCTAACTCGCTAATATAGAACAGAAATAGGAGATAGGGTAATGGTCAATTTAGGATTGAACTGGAGCAGCCTGTTAGGAATCATCCTAGCAGTAGCAGGGGCGGGACTATACTTCCTGCGATCGTGGCGTCCCAAACTAGCTCGAGACCACGATATTTTCTTTGCAGCAGTCGGCCTGTTGTGTGGCGGTATTTTGTTATTTCAAGGTTGGCGACTCGACCCAATTTTGGCATTCGGTCAATTTCTGCTGACCGGTTCGGCCATATTTTTTGCAGCCGAAAGCATCAAACTACGGGGAGCGACCACAGCCCAAGCCAAAAGTCGCGCCCAATATGTAGATGAAGAGCGACCAGTCAGCAACGCCTACACTTACGACAACTATGATTCCGAAATCGAGCAGCTAGAACCAGAGGAAGACTATCCGCAGCGCCCCCGGATTAGAGGCAGCCAAGACTACCGTTCTTCGCGGGAGGCCTACGACGACGAACCCCGCCGTCGTCCCTCAAACCGCAACAGCAGCAATAATTCTTTCAACCAGGAGCCACCAGAGCGCACGTCGCGCAAGCGCCCCTCTCGCCCAGAATCTGGGCCCGCCGAGCGGCCCGACAATTGGGACGTTGCGGATGAGTCGGAACAAAGACCGGCTCGCAGTCGTGGCAGCCGCCCCCCAGCTTCGGAAAACCCCAGCCCTGATATGCCGCCGGCGAGAAAGAAAAAACCCCGTCCCACAGAAGCATCTGGGTCTCGCGCTAGCAGGCGTGATGTGGAAGCACCACCATCAGATTATGTGGAGTACCGACCAGTAGAATACCCGGAAGACCAACCAGACAATTCAACCAACTTCGATAAGTAGGCGCATAGTAAGTAGGTGGGCAAAATCAACTAAGACACTCTAATTAAACGTCAAAATATCTCGCGCTTTAGATTCCCGACTTCTTGAAGAAGTCGGGAATCTGCGTATTCTATTTTTTTACGATCGGACCTAACTTCAAACAACTGTAAACTGGCAGTGTGAAACACCAGATAGACGCAGACCAAAGGAGATCGACAAGAGAAAATTTAAATTGGTTTGATTGTAAAAACGCTCTTAAAATACAGAATATGTGGAACTAATCGACAGAATAATCATCTAAAATATTAAAATCTCGAATCTCAAATCACCAACATGCAATTACTCAAAATAGGAGATCCGGCCCCTTGGTTTTCGATTGCTTCTACGAATAACTCCTTGTTTCATTTCTCGACAGTTGGCGGCCAGCGAACGATCCTCTTTTTCTTTGCTAGTGCAGCTTTTGAGCAAATCCAAGTGATACTGAAAAGCTTTCAAGAGCTTTCTCAAGAATTTAAGAGCTTGCTAGTACCGCTGTTTGGAGTTAGTATTGATGCCACAGACAAAGAACACAACAGACCGACAACAATTGCTCCGTCGTTCATTTTTTTCTGGGATCTGGATAAAACGCTCAGTCAGCAGTATGGCGTTTGCCAAAAGGTCGAACAAAGTGCAGTTTCTGGGTTTCACTATGCCCCCCAAACTTTTGTACTCAACGAAAACCTTCAAGTAATTAATATTTTCCCGATGGGCGAACCACACCAACACGCCCAGCAAGTATTGGATTTTCTTAAAAGTTTGCCTCCTCTGGAGGAACCTCGACAAGCAACTTCTCACGCTCCGGTGTTAGTAATTCCTAATGTTTTGGACAAAGCATTTTGCCGGAGCTTGATCGATATGTACAAAAATCATGGTGGCAGTCCTTCGGGTTTTATGAGGCAAGTGGACGGAAAAACTGTTGGTATTTATGATGAGAATTTCAAGAAACGTCGCGATTTCTTTATTGAAGATCCGAAATTACAGCAGCAATTGAGTGCGATTATTTGGCGCCGGGTGCGACCCGAAATAGAAAAAGCTTTTCAGTTTACAATTACCAGGTTTGAACGGTATTTGGTGGGTTGTTACGATGCCCAGAGTGGCGGCTATTTTCGACCGCACCGTGACAATACTAGCAAAGGTACGCTGCATCGCAAGTTTGCGATGACGCTAAACTTGAATGTGGGGGAGTACACGGGGGGATTTTTGCGGTTTCCGGAGTACGCGCCACACGGTTATAAAGCGGATTCTGGAACGGCGATTATTTTTTCGTGTTCTTTGCTGCACGAAGCAACGCCCGTGATTAAAGGTCAGCGCTTTGCTTTGCTATCATTTTTTTATGGCGATGAGGATGCCAAGGTGCGGCAAGCTAATTTTAAGTATCTGGCTGACAACTCGGATTCTCGAATTGCCGAAACCGCTGAGTAAACAATCGCCATGAATTTCAAAATTCTAATTTTAGTAGTATCAGGAATTTTAACAGTTGGGATTGCAGCCAGCGTCACCGCTGTTGAAACTGCTTCGCCTGTGCGATCGGCGCCAAAGTTAACTGAATTTAAGTCGGTACATTCCCCAAATGCGATCGCCCAAAATGTCGAAGAACAAACCAATATTCGGGTTTACGAACGAGCTAGTCCTGCGGTTGTTACCGTCGATACAGACAAATCTAACGGCAGTGGCACAATTATCAGTCCCGACGGCATGGTTTTAACTAACGCCCACGTTGTTTCCGCCGGCGGTACCGTGACTATCATTCTGTCAGACGGCAGAAAACTCCCAGCCGATGTGATTGGATTTGGGGAAGAAGGTCTAGATTTAGCTGTAGTGAAGATTCGCGGTCAAAATAATTTGCCGACTCTTCCTTTAGCCCGCCCCGGTTCGGTAAAAGTCGGGCAACAAGCATTTGCGATCGGCAATCCTTTCGGTCAATTTCAAGGTACTTTTACAGTAGGAATTGTCAGCCGCATCGACCAGCAGCGAGGCTTGATTCAAACAGACGCTGCCATCAATCCCGGTAATTCTGGAGGCCCATTACTCAACAGTTCTGGAGAATTAATTGGCGTCAATACTTCTATTTTTACACGCGGTCAGGGCGGAGGCAATATCGGTATTAGTTTTGCGATTTCTGTAGATAAAGTGCCGACTTTCCTGACTGCAGTGCGAGAAGGGCGAGCTCCCCGCGTTAGCCAGAGACGATCGCCCTTTGGTGGTAAATCACCTGAGAAACTGGCGTTAAACGGGCCTGCTGTCAGTGGCAAACTCACCAACCAGTCTAGTATTCTGCCCGCAGACAACAGCTTTTTTGACCTCTACTCTTTTGAGGGAAAAGCAGGTCAGCAAATCACGATCGAAATGAAAAGTCAAGAGATTGACCCTTATTTAATCTTGCTCGGGCCCAACCAGCGAGAAATTGCTCAAGACGATGACGGGGCTGGCAGTAAGAACGCCCGAATTACAGTCAGGCTGCCAGCAGACGGTACTTATACCTTACTGGCAAATTCCAACGAAGCGAGGCGGTCGGGGGCTTATACATTAGAACTGAAAGCAAGTGCTCCTACCTCCCCATCTAGGGCAATCTTGCAGGAAGAAGGCGCTTTAGTCGCAGGTGGGCCGGTACTGCGTTCTGACAATAGTCTGTATCGCGAGTATACTTTTGAAGGTCGATCGGGTCAGTCTGTGACAATTTCGATCGAAAGTAGAGAGTTCGATCCCTATGTGGCTCTGTTTGGCCCTAACGGCCGATTAGTGGCAGAAAATGACAATGCGAGCGATTCGACTAAAAATGCGTTTCTGAGCGTTACTTTACCAGCTACGGGTCGCTACCGCGTAATTGTCAATGCTTATGATGCTTCGGGCCGGGGCCGTTATACTCTAACTGTCCGCTAAAAGTTGGTAGTTGGTAATTGGTGATTGGTGATTAGTGATTGGCAGTTAAAACGTTCTTCATTCTAATAACTAACAACTAACAACTGACTATTGACAACTGCCAACTGTCAACTGACTATCGAGGTGATTCATGCGTCAAGTTAGATTTTGGGCGATCGCGCCAATTGCGTTGCTAGCTATTTTTTCAGCTAAGCCGACTGTCTCTTCGCCAGTTCCAGATTCAGTTGTAGTCTTTGCTAATAACAGTTCCAGTCACGCCCCAGCATCACCTGCTTTTGGGCCTGTGAATAATGCTGTTTTAGCACAAGCAAGTCCTCAGCCGTCACCATCTCCACAACCGTCGCCCACTCAGAAACCAACTATACAACCTTCGCCGAGTCCTACTGCGGGGCCGTCTAAGGTAATCTTGGACCAAAAGGGAGAACTTCGTCCTGCGAAGTCTTCTGTACTTCCCTCGGACAGCAGTTTGTACGACGAGTATACATTTGATGGCACTCAGGGTCAAACGGTGGTTGTTGCTGTTGAAAGCACCGATTTTGATACTTATCTTGCTATCTTTGACTCCAAAGGCGAGTTACTTGCAGAAAATGATGATATCACTCAGCAAAATTCTAATTCGGAGCTTACTGTTACGTTGTCTGCAAGCGGTCGCTACCGCGTAATTGTCAATGCTTATGAAGCACCTCCTAAGGGTCAAGGTAAGTACAGTCTGACAGTTCGCGAAACAGTCAAAAATTAGTTGTCACGAAACTTCGGAGTTAGGACACGGCAAATGCCGTGTCCCGATCGTTTTAGGACGATCGCACTACAAGCAACTACTAAATTGATAAACTGTCTTTTAAAGAAGTCTTAAAACTAGAATGGAAGCTGAAATATCGATATTTTTTTAACTTCCATTCTGGATTAATTTAAATTAATTTAACGCAGCCCCAGCCAGGTAAAAAAATCCTGGCGGGTGAAGAATTCTAGCAGCAAAAGTGCCACGAATCCCACCATTGCAAATCGTCCGTTGATTTGTTCGGCGTAGGCATTCCAACCAAAGGCGGGTTCTGGTTTTTTGGCGGGTTCAGAAGTTAGCGGTGTTGGGGAGGGAGGAGTTTTAGCAGTCATTTCAAAGTTTCAAGTTTTGTGTTTTGTGTTTTGTGTTAAAATCTCCAACTTAAAAATCGGGGATTTAACAAAGTTTTGAGTTGAAAACTCAATTGATTTTTCGCAGGTTTGGCGATCGCACAATCTTTAATAGGATTTACGCACGGGTGGTCAGAAACCGGGTTTTTTTGAGAATCCTTCGTTACAGTCGCAGAAACTGCAAAAAACCCGGTTTCTTTGGTTTTGATGCGTAAGTCCTATTTAATTTACCCCAAAATGACAGCAGAAAGTTTACTCTGCTGGCTTTTCTAAATTTTGCACCGATTCAATCAGAGCTCTGACGGTGTGTGTACCTTCGGAACTCTCAAAGGACAGCGGGAACTTGCCGCGAGCGATCATTCTCAAACCTAATGGCCCGAGACTCAGCAAGCCTTGAATATCTCGGAAGTAGTTGCCTACAACTTCAATCCCAAATTTACGCTCGTCTATCCAACCGCCTTCTTTGACGAGGTTAATTAAGACTTTGCGGTGGCGAATCGATCGGCTGGCTTGGTCATCTTTGCGATCGAGAATCTCTTGTTTGATTTTACCAATTTGATCCATCGGCGCAACTTCCATCGGACAAACCGAGTTGCAGTAGTAACAGCGGGTACATCCCCAAACGCCTTCAGTACCTTGGTTGTATTTTTCCAGCCTATTTTCGGTTTCTCCGTCGCGGGAATCGGCGATCGTCCGGTAAGCTTTAGCCAAGGCGTGGGGGCCGACAAAATCGGGGTTGACTTCCCTGGCGTTGCACTCAGAATAGCACGCGCCACAGAGGATGCAATTGCCTGTTTGATCGAGTTTCGATCGCTCTTCTGGTGTTTGCAGAAATTCGCGTTCTGGTACCGATCGCGCCGAGGTGCTGACATAGGGATCGACTTTTTCCAAATTATCCCAAAAACTGGTCATATCAACAACCAAATCTTTGATTACGGGCATATTTCCCATTGGGGCGATGCTGATTTCTGGGATAAAATCCGCAGGTTTTGCTGCTGAACTAGCAAGGGCTATTTTTTCCAGTCTGGCGAGTTCGCTGCCAACATTTTCTTTGCAAGCTAAAGCCGATCGACCGTTGATTCGCATCGAACAACTGCCGCAAATCGTGTTGCGACAATTTTTGCGAAAAGCTAAGCTGCCGTCCTGTTCCCACTTGATATTGTTGAGGCAGTCGAGGATGGTACTGCTCTTTTCCACGTCTAGGGTGTAGGTGTGAACTCGGGGAGATTCGTTTTGATTTTGGCGAATTACGTTAAAACGGACTTGCATATTTTGAGGTAGAAATTTTGGGTTTATTTAAGGCATGACTAAAGTCAAGTGTTACATTCAATTCCAGTTGTATGGTGCGTCAGATGTTGTTCTACGGTGATTATTCAGGGTCTCGGATCTGACGCACCCTACTAATTATGCCAGTTGCGTGAGTCCTATCAGGTTAACGCTAACGGCTTAGCTGTTTTTGTTGGCCGATCGCCAATTGAATAACGGAAATCGATCGGCTAATGTGGAATAGTTGAGCTTGTAATGCTGGTGCGTCCATAACCGAAACTAATTTGGTCACAGGCCCGCGTCACGCAGCCGCCGCGGGCTCAATCTAAAATCTAAAATCTAAAATCTAAAATCGCATGACTTATAGCCTGAGAATTGTCGATTTGCCGACGAGCGAACGGCCGCGGGAACGGTTGATGGCAGGTGGCCCGAAAAGTTTGGCGACTGCGGAACTGATTGCAATTTTGCTCGGTACCGGTCAGGGAAAGGGCAAACTTTCGGCTGTGGGACTGGGACAGTATATTTTAAATCAGTTGAGCTTGCATCAGCGCGACCCTCTGGCTGTGTTGCGGAATATTAGCGTCCAGGAGTTGACGCAGATTCATGGGATTGGGCCTGCTAAGGCAACAGGAATTTTGGCTGCGGTGGAGTTGGGGAAGCGGGTGTTTCAGTCGCGCCCCCCGGATTTGGCAGTCGTTGATTCTCCGCAATCGGCGGCGGATGCGCTGAGTCATGATTTGATGTGGCAGCAGCAGGAACGTTTTGCTGTAGTGCTGCTGGATGTGAAAAATCGGCTGCTAGGAACTCAGGTAATTACGATCGGCACGGCCACGGAGACTTTGGCTCACCCACGAGATATTTTTCGGGAGGTGATCCGCCAAGGGGCGACGCGGGCGATTATCTCGCACAATCATCCGTCGGGGAATGTGGAGCCGAGCCCGGAGGATATTGCTTTGACGCGACAGTTGCTAGCTGGGGCGCAGTTTTTGTCGATTCCGCTGTTGGATCACTTGATTTTGGGGAATGGGGAGTATCGGAGTTTGCGACAGACTACGACGCTTTGGGATGAGTATCCCCAGGGCGATTGAACTCTTATACTTAACTAACTAGATAGCTGTGATTAGTTATTTGTATCTTTGGGCCACCTGAGGGCTGAATCGCCCGTAATAGCAGGCAAATTTTGGGGCTGGAGTTCCTTTCGGCAGCGTGTTTTGACCGAATGTCGCTGCTGATACTTAGTTTCGATCGTAACTCGGTTAATCTAGTACAAGTAGGCTGAAGAGGTCGCTAATTCGATTTTTTTTGAGCATACTGAACGTGTAACGTACCACTGCCTGAATACCTAATTCTTAAGAAATTATGAAATTAGATATAATATACACGGTGTGGTGATAGGAGGATAGCTGTGTTTCTGAGACTTGCAGAACAACACCGTAAATTCGTCCAAGATTTGGTAATGAACCTCCAAGCTTTAGCGATCGTGCTAGAGCATCGGGGTTATCTGGCATCCTGCTACACTTGCGGGGGTCTGATGAACAGTGCCTCATTTATGGTGAGTTTGACGGACAACCATCTGATTCGATTCTTGGTATCAGATTACGGTATCACTTGGACTGAGATGCGGGACGACCGCGAACTGATGAAACTCGAAGGTGCAGAAGCCATTAGTCAGTTACAAGAGCTGGCAAATCTCGTCAAGTATCAAATCCAACCTTCGGAGGCTACTTGGACGACGGCGCAGCGAGTCTAGCGATTTCACGGTTCCGAGTGAGGCGACGCTTGAAAGTTGGTGCTTGCCTGCTACAAGCCAATCCCCAGCAAATTAGTTGAGAGGATTAGCATTTGTGGAGCGATCGTCACTCAACAGACAAGAGTGCTTTCATTGCGTTCAGAGTAGTTCAGACGCTCAGTCTGACACTACAGGAACGAAGTTCGCCCCGGCAGACTGCATACTTGATGCAAGAAGTCTAATACTTGGAACCTCCAGTTTTTTTTGAATTAATTGATTCTCCCTTGAGAGTGGCTTCCAAAATAATGTGGAAGTGCGATCGATACTCGGTTATGAAGTTAATCCCTCTAAAGGTATTAAAAAGTCCCTAGACTTCAAATTAACTTTGAGCAGGCAAGTAAAATTCAACATCCAAAGTTAGAATGTGGCTGTGAAGATTGGGTGAAGCGCAGCCCGATGGTGTGACATAAGGACGAGTTGCGTTAATTTTTGCCCTTTGATTTAGTTGAGGGAGCGAACAATTAACTTGAAGCAGCACCACTGCTGCTAAAATCTCACAGCCGGCTTTAGCCGGCTAACTTTTGCGCAGATAGAGCTTTTGGGCAGTGGACTTTTGCAAGCAGTATCAGCATTTTTATGGGCTGTAAAACGGGTTTTTGATGCGTGCGATCGCGACCTCTATCTTGCTATTGTAAATTAAAGTAAAGCAAAATTAGCGATCGCAAAGTCGAGAATCTCAAGCAAATGATCAATCTCAGTGAAGTATTATAAAACTTTATTAAGTTTGTAAGCAAGAGTAAGCAAGGGTAGTATCATATAGTCAAAAGGGTGAACAAGCGAGAATGATTGCAATCGTTAAAAAATGGAGAGTCTGAATGCGACTAGCA
>JAAUPI010000203.1 GCA_012035135.1 Microcoleus sp. CSU_2_2 | reverse complement strand
CCAATTTTCCGATGCAATTCGGGGACATTGGTTAATAGAGAATCGACTGCATTGGGTGAAAGATGTGACGTTAAATGAGGATAACTGCATTCATTGCGGTGGTAATGCACCTGCTAACTGGGCAATGATTAGACAATTTTTAGTATCTCTAGCACGGATGTTCGGTACTCGAACTCTTCCCGAAGCCTTAAGATTTATGGCTAATCAACTTGAATATGTTAGCGAGTTACTTTTCGGTTTGTCTGATCAAGACAAACCAATTAAATTTGACGCGCGATCGCCAGCAAATAACCCAGCCCCTTTGGTTTGCTCTTTCGACAATTAATCCACCCTGCCTTGGGGGGGGTAGGGGGGGGTTCCTCTTCCCTCTTTCTTCTTCCCCCCTTGGGGGGGTTCTTCTTCCCTCTTCCCTGTTCCTTCTTTTAAGGATTAGCAAAAGTATTGATTTCGCCTCCACCAATGTAACGTCCCGGAGTCAGAGAACGGGGTGTAGAAAAAGACTGCGGTTGAATTGGCTGGACCCCCTGATTTGTGTTTTGGGGAACTGCTCCAAAGTTGGGCTGATTCGGTTGAACTGGTTGAAATTGAGAATTTGCTGGGTTGGGATAGAACTGAGGGCCCTGGATTTTGCTTCCCCCAATCGCATTCGGAAAGGAGGATTGCCCAAGATTGGTGGGATCTAGCGGTATTGGCGAAGGTGTGGCGATTGGAAGTGCAGCAGGTTGAGCCTCAGGTGCGGAGTCGGAGCCGGGTAAATTAGTTTGGTAGGGATTTTTGGGCAAAGCCGGAGTTGCAGGCTGTGGGTTAATTGTGGGGATGTTTGGTAATCTCAAATTTAAACCAAGTGATGATTCCGAGGCTGTTGCTGCCGGGTTTAACAATTGTTGAGAGTCGTTAACGATCGTATTTGTCGGAGTCAAGATGGGGGGAAGTGCAGTCGGTAAATTTATAGGATTTGCCCCTGTTTGAGCTATGGTATCCGTTGGCAGTAAATTTGCCTGATTTGTCTCAGACTGAGTCGAGGTCGGTCGATCGAGCAATTTAGCCGAGTTTACAGCCTTCTGAGTCGAAGTCGCCGCGACCGTTATGTTAGCAGCAATGTATTTTTTCATAGCGACTTGTAGCGGACTCAAAGGCACGGGATTGTCGGTTTGTTTGCCTAAATTACCTGCACTTGCGGCAGTCGGTAAAGTTGCTGTTGCTGTACCCTCAGACTCAGGATCAGGAGTTTTCATTCCAGAAATCAGCCCGCTATCGCTAGATGGACTTGAAGTTGCTGTCGCGTTTGCACTTTGCGAACTCGAATTTGGTGGGTTATTGTTGTCTACTCCGATCGCAGGATTTGCTAAACTTGGCAGGGGCAAAAATGCTCTGCTTGTCGGCGGCTTTGGCGCTGAAGGTGGTTTGGGAATTTCCAGGCCACGGGCGCTAATTTCGTCGAATAAACCTTTGTCTTTGACTACTGATGAATTTAAGCCGAACTCTGAATTAGATCGATTTAACTGCTTGACAAGCGCCGGTACGCTATCAATTTCAGCAGCAATTGCGCTATCGTCAGCAGACAGTCCTGTGGAAGCTGGACTATTTGAGGCAGGTACGTTTTCGTCATGTATACTCAACCGTTCTGGATGTATGGATACCTCCCAAATAAATACCCCTCCGGCACACAGAACTGCTAGCGGAGCCCAAACCGTAGGTTGCGTCCAGTGGCGCAACCGCGCTATCAGATAGCGGATAGATGTAGGGAATCTCTTAAAACTTGACATAGTTTTGCTGTCATTTCGAGCGCGGACTTAAAACAAGTTTTCTGAATTTACTATATCATCACCATCACCAATTACCCATTGCCCATTACCCAATTCCCCCAAGGGGGGGAGGGGGGTTCCCATTACCAGCGTGGATCTCACCTAACTGAGAAAGGCTATATGTATTAGACATCTGGTAAAGTGCCACTCAAGGGCAGGGGGGACGACTACCCCACAATAATTATTGGAGATGTCTATTGCCAACTTAAATAAAGCGGGCAGAAGGATGATAAAATCTAACTAGATGTTGTGTTAAGCCTGCCTCGGTGTCAACCGATCGACCTCACAGCAAAAAAAAATTAAAGTAAAGTTGGTAATTGCTGAGAACAACCTCCTAGAAAAATTCAAATTAAATTGATGAACAAAGTAGTAGAAGTGTTAGCAAATCGAGAAGAACTAATAGCTCGATCGCTCTCAATTGTCCTCTCTAAAATCACAGCAGCCATAGAAGAACGCGGGCAGTGTACGATCGCCTTAGCGGGCGGAAGCACACCGGAGCCACTTTACAGGGCGATCGCCACCCAAGACCTGCCGTGGGACAAAATTCACGTTTTTTGGGGCGACGAACGCTACGTTTCTGCGGAACACCCCGACAGCAATCAAAAAATGGCTCGGAGCGCATGGCTCGATCGAGTAAACATCCCCGCCAGCAACATTCACCCCATGCCCACAGGTGCATCCGACCCCGCCGCCGACGCCCGGACGCACCAAACAGAATTGCAGCAGTTCTTCAAGGTATCCAACGGCGAGTTTCCGGCTTTCGACATCATTTTATTAGGCATAGGAGACGACGCCCACACAGCCTCTCTATTTCCCCACACAGAAGCTTTACAAGTACGCGACGCCCTGGTAACAGTCGGCAACAAAGACGGTCAACCCCGCATCACCTTTACAGTTCCCTTAATTAACCAAGCTCGGTGTGTCGTATTCATAGTTGCAGGGGCTAGCAAAAAACCAGCTCTCGCTCAAATTTTTGCCCCCGTAGCGGACGAAATGACCTATCCATCCCGACTAATTCAACCTGAAGGCGAACTTTGGTGGCTCCTAGATGCGGCCGCCGATCGCGGTGATAATATGCCAACATAGTCACCTATTGCCGCAAGGAGGCTTCCACCGTAACGGTACGACCTTCAGTGGTCAGAATCAGAGTCTACAATAATTTCAGTACAAACTCTTCAGGGCTACTAAAAGCCAGCCCGCGTCAAGGTGTGCACTGTTGCCCCAGAGGGCTCTCGCCTGAAGGCACATAACTTATTCACGATCGTCTGATATTTACTGCCGTCAGGCGAGAACCCCTACGGTAATCGCTGGTGAAAAAACAGAGATTTAACGATCGCCCACTGCCAAATTGCCACGATTTGAGGGTCTTCTTCATCACCTTGACGCGGGTTGGCTACTAAAAGCCTATACGCTCACCGCAAGGTCAGTGTAGGTAGTTTACTTAAATGTATCGTCTATTCTAGCCAATCATCGGTTGGCTCGTGCAATTAGGCGATGTGGATTTTATGAGTTTAGGCGACAATTAAAATACAAGGTGAAACTTTACGGGTCTAAGTCGATCGTGAGCGATCAATTTAAGCTAATAAGTAAAATTACTCACTGCGGCTTCCAGAGCATAGTCCTGGTTGGAGAACTTAACTCGATCGGATCGGGTTGTGATTTGTCCGAGGTGTGGCAAAATCATCGACAGAGATTTAAACACTGCCCTGATTGCAAGCAAATGCCACGAGTCTCCCGGTTTAAACTTGTGGACTGGTGGTCGCCGACTTTTCCAGGGTATTGCTGAGAAACTTCCTTTTTGTATGCAAATGTTAGTGAGTTATTGACGGAGAAATCGATGATTGTCTGTCCCAATTGCAATCACCAGAACCCCGATGGGGCTAACCAGTGCGAGGCTTGCTACACGCCTTTGCCCGTTACGGCAAGTTGCCCGAACTGCGGTGCTGCGGTTCAGACAGATGCAGCCTTTTGCGGTCAGTGTGGCTTTAACTTGCGTCCGGGTTCGTATGTTCCAGAAGTTGAGGAAACTGTACCATCCACTTCGCCTGTTGGCCCGACAGTGGTATCGCCACCGTCGCCCGATTTGGTGCGACCCCAGTCCTTAGTGGAACCGGAACCTCTAGTTACTGCAAATTTAGGGCCGAACTTGGAAAAAACTCCCGTTAGCATTCCTACTCTTCCCGATTCCTCGCCGTCGCCAGCAGTTCCTGTTACAACTGAATCGGTGGCAACAGCAGTAAATACCTCTCCCCCATTTGCTAACCAACTTGTTTCAGGCGTAGCTAAAACTCAACTGCAACAGCAGTCGGCACGGCTGATACACGTCCAGACAAATACGCCGATGGAATTGCCTAACAATTTGTCTGTGATTCACATAGGCAAGCCGAATGACTTAGTACCGCCAGATATTGACGTTTCCGGCTTTGCTAATTCTGAGATAGTTTCTCGGGTACACGCAAATCTCCGGGTGGAGGGAGATGCTTGCTACCTAGAAGATGTGGGCAGTTCTAACGGCACTTACGTCAACAATACTCCGCTCCCAAAGGGAAATCGACACCGGTTGCGACCGGGAGACCGCATCTCTCTGGGTAAAGGAGACCTGGTTACGTTTCTATTTCAAATCTCTTAGATCGAGTTTGGATTGGGCGATCGAAAGTCTAACATCTAAAATCGCATCTTGAGGCGCTCTACCAAAACTCAATGCTGCCAATGTGATTAAGCTGACCTTGCTACATCCACTCCAGTCTATACCCGTCCGCAGTTGGATCTTTGAAGACGAACAGGTCGTTCGGATCGGGCGATCGACCGAAAACCACGTGGTTCTTTTCAGCGCGGTGGTTTCTCGTCGCCATATAGAATTGCGGCGCACCGGCATAACTTGGGAACTGATTAATTTAGGTACGAATGGTACTTACCTCGATGGTAAACCGATCGCTAAAATTCCGGTTGTTGACGGTCTGATCGTTCACTTGGCTCGATCGGGTCCGAAAATTCAAATCAACGTTGGCCCGAATCAGTCAAACGCCCAGTCAGGAAAAATTAGTGTCAAGCCAAGCGATGCTAAGGCTATTAACGCTCCCTTGGGGGGCGCACACATTAGCACGATTCCTGTTCCCGACCAAAAAGAAATTGGCACCTCTAGGGAAGAGGAAGAGTTAACGGAGGCAGAGAATAAGCGCGATTATTCTGAAGAAGAATATTAAATTGACCGATGAGGCCGAACAAAATTTTTCTCGACGGTACACAGGAGTTTATTTATGAGTACAGCACAACAGATTGTTAAACGCAGCGAACTGATCGACCGCCGCACGATCGACCGCAGGACGGCGGAAGAGGTCGGTCGCGTAGCTCAACTTTGGCTAGATCCTCAGTCTCACCGAGCGATCGGCTTTACTTGCAAGTCGGGACTTTTGGGCAGCAAGAAACGGTGGTTCGCTTGGGCGCAAGTTGACACGGTGGGAGAAAATGTTTTCGTCAACATTAACCCGGAACTCCCAGAGTTACAGCAGCCGGAACAAGCAGTTTCGCCGATCGGGCTTGAGGTGCTGACGGATGCGGGTAATAAGGCGGGTTCGGTGGTTGACTATTTATTTGAGGTCAGAACCGGTTCTGTACTCAGCTACCTGTTTAAATCTAGCGGCTGGCGCGGGGTTTTGGACGGGATTTACTTGCTGCCGGTGGCAGCTATTTCGACGATCGGCAGCAAGCGGGCGATCGTCTCTGAGGCTGCTGTATCAGAGCCTCAGCAGTATGCAGAAGGACTGCACAAAAAAGTTGGTCAAGTAGCAGAGTTTTTACAGGAAGATTTGGACAAAACCCTCAAAAATGTGGAGGGCGTTAAGCGAGGCGCTCAAAGTCTGGCTGAAAAACTCCAAGATAAAGCTCTGGAAGTCAGAGATGTAGCTCAAGAAAAAGTTGCGGATTTGAAGGGAAAAAGGCCATTGGCTGCGCCCCCAGAATCGACACCTGAGAATGAGACAATTGTTCCTAGACCACCAGAGTCGGGTTTGGGCTGAAGTGGTGCGAGCGATCGTTCCCAACTAATGGCGATCGCATCACAAATCAATCAATCCTTACGAAATATAAGGTATAGTGTAAAAAAATTCAGAGCAAAGTCAAACGCAATTTGCGTGAGGTTTTTGCCAGTTGGAATCTAAATCTAATTGGTAGGGTATAGACAAGAGCCAAAATCGATCCATGGTTCCCCAGTTCAAAACGGTGTAGTTCGTAATTAGCGTCACTAACCACACCCTAAAGGGATGGGGCTTGCAAGAAACTTTCGCCATAGGTAGAAAGCAAGCGTAAGTAGGACTGACACAGGTTGAAAAACCTAATTAGGCAACTGGGAATGGCATCCCGAACAACGTAGCAGACGCCTCCTGTGTCCGCTACCTCTTGGTTGCTGAATGGTCGTTGCGGACTTATACAACTAGGCTTACCGCCTCTATACTCATACCATGCAATTTGTTCCAGTAGTCGATAGCAATCAACGCCCATTGATGCCAACAACCCCCAAACGGGCTGAACGTTGGATCGGCTCAGGCAAGGCAACACCATTCTTTAGAAAGGGCATCTTTTGCGTTCGATTGAATGTTGAACCATCAAGCCGTCACTTGCAACCCGTAGCAGTTGGAATCGATCCCGGTTCTCAACGTGAAGGGTACACAGTAAAATCAAAAGCTCACACCTACTTAAATCAGCAGTTTCATGCTATTGATTGGGTGCTAGCTTACCTGTTGGTAGGTGGCGCTTGGTTATAAGTTCAGGCGACAATTGGAATACAAGGTGAAACTTTACGGTTCTATGTTGATAGCGATCGAGCGATTTGAACCCGCGAGTTCTCATCACTCACTTTCGGTCTGTCGGGTGGGAAAGTTTAACTTGGGCGGACAGGGTGGTGACTTTCCAAAGTGCCACAAAATCATCTACCTATGGGATTATATTGCAGTAATTAAGCAGTATATCGAGAGTCAAAAAAATGTCTAACTTAGGAATAAATCTGGGGTTTAATAATTGGCTAGCCTGCATCAGTAATGTAGGAACATCTTTGATTGTAGATGGTTTGCACTTCAAGTTTTTGAACCAGTTTTATAATAAACAGATTGCCAATATTAAAAAAAACAACGATCAGCGATCGCTTGGTGAAAAAACTGAAGGGTGGAAAGAATCCGATCGGCGAATTAAATGTGGGTTGTATCGAACAGCCAATGGCACAAAAATAAATGCAGATGCGAATGGGGCATCGAACATTTGTAAAAAAGTAGCGGCCACTTTAGGATTATGTCTTAAAGGAGTCAATAATGGCGCATTGATAACGCCTTTGAAAGTCCGAATCTGGGCTGTTCAAGAATCCCTGTCCTTTTAGGGCTGGGGAATATCAAGGATGTCAATGCTAGATTTTTATAACATCAGTGATTACCTTAACCTTGCTGCATCCTATCCAGTCTGTCCCAGTTCAAAGTTGGTGTTTTGAATCCGAATCGGTGGTTCGGATCGGTCGATCGAACGACAATGATGTAATTATTTACAGCGCTGTCGTTTCTCGCCACCATGTAGAGCTGTGGAATAATCCTTCGGGCTGGGAAATTATTAATTTTGGTGCTAATGGCACTTATGTAGATGATAAATCGATCGCTCAGGTGACAGTGGCGGACGGGATGACAATTCGCTTGGGGAATTCGGGGCCAAAAATCCGGCTGCGAGTGGGCGTAACGAATCTCGAACCAAGCAGAGTAACGAAACCACCTAAGCGATCGCCAGCAGACGGGGAGGAACCTTCAAAAGAGATACAAACTGCTGCTGTACCTCGCCGTCGGCGAATTAGCGAGGATGGTGAAATAGATCAGGCAGCGACTCAAATCGATCTTGATTGATGATTGATTGACGATCAAGCAATTTGGTCACCACGCCCCTGATATCATGTCCGGTCAATTAATCTTAATTAGGGCTTGCTGAATAATCGATCGCATATTGCGTCGCGAAAGGTTTCGATCGCGCGATCGAGAGCAGCGTCGCCGTGAAAAACAGCTAAAATAGATCGAAAGCCGTGCATTACCACCTGCGATCGTGACACAAAATTCTGGGTATTTTTGACTATTATCTCATTCGATCGACTCTCAATCGGCACCCCAACTGTGTGTCTGCCAGTTGAGGGTGCGGAATGTGGGTTAAATTTGGCGCTGAGTAAAATCCTCAATCCCCAACAAATTGGGTGCAACTCCCTTGAGAGAAGCCAACACTTGACCGCTGCTAGCAATGCTAATTAAAGCGGCATTATTAGCAGAATTAATGCTGAGCTGACTAAAGGTTAATCCCCCCGACAACCCAATCAAATCTTGACCTTTTTCAAAATCAAAAATCGTGTCAATTCCCGGTTCTGATCCTAACAAAAATACATCGCCACCCAAACCGCCAATCAGAGAGTCTTCACCAATTTGACCGACAATAAAATCATCGCCATCACCGCCAGTCAGGATATCGTTACCCCTGCCACCGTAGACAGAATCGTTCCCCTCGCCGCCGTTGATATTATCGAAACCTCGATTACCAAACAGGATATCTTCACCGCTAAAACCGGCTAAAGAATCATCTGCTTTGCCTCCGTAAATAGTATCGTCCCCGATGCCACCGTCCAGCGTATCCTTGTCTTGATTGCCGTTAATCCAGTCGTTACCTGCTAAACCAAGAATGCGATCGTTTCCGCGCTTCCCGGTAATAATATTGTCGCCGCTAGTACCCGCGATCGCATCATTGCCATCCGTACCGATAATTTGATCTGGCGCAGTGCTCACAAATTCTACATCGCCCGTAACAACTGGAACAGCAGGTACAGCAGGCAATATTACTGTTTGAATTTGTCCAGTTAAAGCAGCACCAGTATTTTCAGCAACTACTTCTGCAATTGTCTTGTTTCCTGGTAAAACTTCCTTGAAATCTTTAGCAGTTTCTCCCAATGTGATTATTTGGATGCGGGCAATTTCAGCGTTTAGCGATGTGCCGGAATTGTTAGATGCTGCGGTGTCGATGCGCTGATTTGCTTCTGCCATCACTTGGGCAGCTTGCGGGGCAATTTCCCAGATTTTTGGGAGGTTTAAACTGGGGTCATTTTGTTGTGTTTTAGTAGCAGCTTCTTGCACAAGTGCTGCTAGCTGTGCAGGATTATTTAAATCCAGATTGTTGCCACTTTGAATTCGATCGGTAACTGCTGCAACGACATTTTTAACAATCACATTATTCGCAGCAACAGACGCGCCGTCAATTAAACTGGCAGCTTGAGTGATGAAGTTTTGCACCTTTGTCATTGCGGTCAAAACTTCGACTCCGCCCGATCGCCCGTTGTTGACAGCCTCGATCGGATCTAAACTGGTAAGGTCAACGCTAGATGGAATTCCGAACGCAGTTTTGACAAGGGATTCAGCTCGATCGACACTAATTCCGCGATCGGCCACATCCACTATTAAACTCGTCAACAAAGTTACCACACTCGCATCTGGCGGCGCCGACACAGGTGTCTCCAGTGGCAAGCCAGTAGCAGTATCAATGCCACCAAAAGCGACAATATTGCCCTCTGACTGTTCGATTTCGCCATTTTGGTTAGTATCAAAAGTCTCGAAGGGAATATTTAGTTCGTATTCCCCATTCTGACCGGTGATAGTCGATGGTTCGTTACTATCGAGAACTCCATTTTTGTTCGCATCAAAAAACAGAGTTGCACCAGCAATGTAACCGTCAATAACTAAGCCGTTAGCAAAACTGAACAAGTTGATAAAAAGGCTGGTGTTTGCACCAGATTTGTCCGTTGCTGTTACTCTAAGCGGTATAAATTCTATTCGAGAACTTGTGCCGCTGAAGGTAAGAGTATTCGGATTAAATGTTAGCCAACTAGGTAACGGTTGACCTGTACTTTGTGCTGCTGTGTAGGTGAGAGTGTCTCCCGGATCTGGATCGATAAATGTGTTCTGCGCCAGAGTAATTTCCGACGGCGAAGAGTTTCTCACGAACAGGAAAGGTAGCTGTATATTCACCACCGGCGGGTTATTTTGACCACTTGGTGTCGGTGTCGGCGTCGGCGTCAGAAAACCGGGCGTCGGTGTCTGCGCTGGTGTCGGCGTTGGAGTTGGCGCAGGTGCGGGTGTCGGAATTGGTGTCGTTGGCAAACCGGGGCGTTGGTGTTGGGTGCCGGGACTACCGGA
>JAAUPI010000202.1 GCA_012035135.1 Microcoleus sp. CSU_2_2 | reverse complement strand
TTTACCCGAAAGGGAAAAATGGAGACAACCATATCTCCACGGAGGGGCAACCATACCCCTCCACCCCAAAAGGGGAAAATGTAAAGCCGTCCTAGAAGGACGGGGTTTCTACCCAATTTTCTGATGAATCTGAAACCTTTGATATCAAAGAGAACTAGAGAACGGAGAGGGAGGGATTTGAACCCTCGAAGGATGTTAACACCCTTAACAGATTAGCAATCTGCCGCTTTCGACCACTCAGCCACCTCTCCAAGATGACAGTAACTAATTATAGCACAGACATCTAGCCCTTGGCAACCCCCGATCGCAAAAAATCCTGAAAGCCTCACCCTGTCTCGAAGCCAGGAGTCAATAGTCAGCACTCAGCAGTCAGTAGGAAGAAGTAGAAATTCTCCCCCTCTCCCCCTCTCCCAAATCAAGACAATTCCCCAAAGCCTCTGGCCTTCAAGTGCTTTTCCCAACTAAAATTGTCACTCAAAAAGAATCTCTTAGTAGACAAGTATCCCAACCGATACAACTTAGCCTTACGATCGGCATCTAGATTAAAGTCCGTCGTCGTCACCTCAGCTTGAGTCACATCAATATTAATCACCCGGCCTTTATCCATCTCCCGCTGGTGATATCGATCTCTTGCTTTCATCATTGTTCTGAACATTGCCCCCAGGATCGACACAGGACTGTTAATGTTAACTTGCTGCTCAATTCCCGTGTCAACTAAGCGAAATCCAAAGGTAAACCAGCGGGGAATCGCGGGAGTCGAACCGACGGATTGTTTGTCATTAATCCCGACGGATTGTGTGTCGTAAATCCACAAGGGAAAATTGCTCAGAATTCCTCCATCTACAATCAAGTCATTGCCGAGTTTTCCCGGTTCAAAAAACAGTGGAATACTCATCGACAGTCGCACGGCTTCAGCAACGCTAAATTCTTCAGCGCTGCCCAGCCGCAACTGCTTGAACAAAGGACCGGAATCAGGCGATTCGTGCAGCTTTAAATCGTCTGGTAGCACCAACATTTGACCACGACTGAGGTTAGAAATTACTACTTTTAATTCGCTGCCTTCTACCTTTTTGACATCGGCAAAGGTGTGCAAATGACCTTGAGCGAGAGTTGTTTCCAGCCACTGACGGAAAGGTAGGGAAGAATATTCTCCCATCTGACGACTAACTGTCAGGAAAAATAGCGTCCAAGCTGGAGATTGCAAATCGTCTGCGGGGTCGCCATTGATAATTAAAGGACTACTTTTTTGGGTCAAAAATGTACTGTAATCGAGCTGTCCCAATATGTTTTCTAAGTCGTCAATTGACAAGTCTGTTGCTAACATGGCGGCGGTAATTGCACCGGCAGAAGTGCCTGCCAGTTTTCGCCAGCGAATGCCTAAATCGCTACAGCACCTGAGTGCTCCTAAAAACGCAACTCCTCGCACGCCACCGCCTTCAAAAACGCCGTCGGCATAGATTTGACCGTTTTCGTCGGGAAGCGGAAATTTGCTGAGAATTGTTTGTTTTTCGGTTGGGGAAATCCTGACACCTGGTTCTTGTAAAATTTCCTGTGGATACCATTTGCTCGTGTTGCTCATGGGAGATACCTCGGATTGATTTTAAATGTGAGATTTGAGAGTTGAAATTGAAATTTATAATTCTAGTTCTTTTTGAGCTTCCATTGATTCTTTGACGAGTTGTTGAATTTGCGATCGCACTTGTTCGTAGGCTAAAGACGCACACCAAGGGCGCAGGGATAAAATAGTTGAATCGGGAGTAATCTCAGCCACCAAACAAGTAGGCGCTGGATTGTCCAAAACTAGCGGGTGAGATTCGACAATTTGCAATAACTCAGCCATGGTTGGGCGGATCGGGCGATCGCCAATATCAATCTTTAAGTCTACTCGCCTTGTTCCCATTGCCGTGTTATTTTTCAGAATACCGTCAAATAACTTATTATTAGGTACAATAATTTTTACACGATCGTCTGTCACCACGGTGGTTGAAAAAATCCCAATACTGTCAACGACTCCTTTAACCTCCCCACCTTCGATCGTATCTCCGACTTCAAAAGGCCGTAAACTAATCAACATCACCCCAGCAGCAAAGTGGGACAGAGTATTTTGCCACGCCAAACCAATCGCCAAACCAGCAGCGCCTACTACTGCTACTACGCTGGTAGTTTGAATTCCCAACTGATTCAAAGCAGCGACTACTCCGACAACCAAAATCACAATTTCAGCAGCTTGGACTAAGAATTTTCGCAGCGTTGCTTCGGTGCGGCTGAGTGCTCGGCGAGTCACGCGCCCGATAATGCCGATCGTAAATCGTGTAATTAACAAAATGCCGATCGCCCACAGCAATTGAGGTACAATTTTAAACCCCAAGTCTACGAATTTTTTTGAGAACTCTTGGGCTAATTGGAAAGCTTGAATTCTTTCTGTAGTTAGCTGGGAATACAAGGTTTGGGCTATTGGTAAAAATGTCTGAATGACTGTCATGTTAATTGGTGATTTTGGAATTGGGCATTGCTAATTGCAGTCTGATGTTTCTCGCTGATTCCGAGAGTCCGACAGGGGTTGAAAACCCCTGTTTCATAGCGAAAGTCCTCTCAAAGAGGACTCAAGTCGATAATAATTTTATCGCTCAAACTCTTGAGTCGGTTTTTAACCGACTTTTGCTATGCGGCAGGGGTTGAAAATCCCTGCCTGACTGCTGGAATGCCAGCCATCTAAAAACATTTAATAGTTTACTGCTACTCTAGGCAATCGGTGTTTAAAGCCACAGATAATTTCCCAGGAAATAGTTCCTAAACTTGCTGCCCAATCATCGGCAGTAATTTGATATTTTCCATCTTTTCCTAACAGTGTCACCACTTCACCAACTTCTAGATCGGGAATATCGGTGACATCTAGCATTAATTGATCCATGGTTACTGCTCCCACCTGCTGCACAAATCTTCCCCTAATTAAAGCTTGCATTTTATTAGAAAGATTGCGCGGTATTCCGTCTGCATAACCCACACCTACTACAGCAATTTGGGTTGGTCGATCGGCAATAAATTGATAACCGTAACTGACACCCGTTCCCACTGTAATTGTTTTTACCTGCGTTACCCTAGCTTTTACCTGCATGACAGGTTTTAAATTGACAACATCTTGCAAGTGAAGAGCTGGATAAAGACCGTAGGTAGCTAAACCAACTCGCACTAAATCGTAATGCAAATTAGGGTGAGATAGGGCAGCAGCAGAGTTAGCCAAGTGCAAACTACTCGGTTTAACTCCTGATGTTTTAATTTGGGCGATCGCCTGTTCAAACCGCTGTTGCTGCTGTAACATAATAGTGCGATCGGGACTATCCGCCGTAGCCAAATGAGAGTAAACGCTGGCTAATCTTAGGTTCGGCAAGTGCTCGATTAACTGCACAAATTCTGTTGCTTCCTGCCAAGGTGTACCCAAGCGAGACATTCCCGTATCTAACTTAGCATGAACGGGTAAATATCGATCGAGAGTGGCGAGAACTTCCGAAAAAATTAAAGCTTGTTTCGCAGTACAAATAGTCGGCTGCAAATGCCAATGAGCGATCGCTTTTACCTGTTCTGGTGTATGAGTTGCACCTAATAGCAAAATCGGCGCTTCTATCCCAGCTTCTCGCAATTCTATGCCCTCTGGAATTGTCGCCACTCCCAGCCAACTAGCACCTGCTTGCAAAGCGGTTTGACTAACTGTGATCGCACCATGCCCGTAAGCATCCGCTTTCACAACTGCCATCAATTCTGTTTGGGGAGACAAGATATTTTTAAGCTGTTTGATATTATGGGTTAAAGCGGTTAAATCAATTTCTACCCATGCCCGCTGGCAAAGTCCACCGTAACCGTCGTACTGCGCTATCTGTGTGTATTCTTTAGTTGTGGTTTCTGCGGGTGTTTGTTCCCAACTTAACATGATTGCTGACTCCTCTTGCTGACACCATTACAAACGGTAGATTTAACGAGCGATCGGGAAAATAGCACCTGATTTCAATATGTCCCACAATTTATCTCGGCATTGTGGAACATCAAATTTAGATTCTAAATGGGCGGGGCTACTTTTTCAACCCTGGGAGCGAGTTTGTTTATCCTTTGAGAGGGCGGGCTTATGAGATTGTAAATTTTCGGCAATTATTGGCAGGTTTACCCGCCCCTACGAGTAATATTTTTTTATAAATTTTTCTATGTTTTCAAATCTTAACTGGTGTATCATAGCACCAAAACTATCTGGTAAAAATTATGGACGGACTAGCCTACCTGCATTTAGCTGAAACTTGGGAAACCCCGACAAGTCAGCTTCAAGAGACTAACTCTCAAACACACCTGAATTTAATCTCTACTCCTTTACTATTCTTTACGATCGCCCTCACGATTGTAAATTTTGTCAATCCCGCACTCGCCCTCAGAAGAGGCGATTCAGGTGACGAAGTTGCCGAACTTCAGAAGACTTTGCAAAGCGCCGGATATTTTCGCGGTAGGAGTACAGGATTTTACGGTTCGGTAACTGATGCTGCTGTCAGAAAGTTCCAAGCCGAAAACAATCTGAAAGTTGACGGAATTGTCGGCCCCAAAACTTCAGCGGCACTGAGAATTAAGCCCGAAGAGACTACATCAGAACCTGCGATCGAAATAGGCCCCAAAGTCGATGGCTATTCCTCACCTTCTCCGGCAACAGAAAGCCCCGATCGATTAAAAGACCAAACTGAAAATCAACCTCAAGAACCTCTATCTCAAAATTCTGTTTTACCGCCCTTTGTGACAGATAAAGATAATCAAGAACCACTTCAAGAACAACCCAAAATACAACCTCAAGAACAACCGAACAAGCCTGTTCGTCCTCGCCAAAATAATAACGGCAAAATGACCCTGAAAAAAACTATATATGGCAACATATCGCCAAAATCAATAGTTCATTCAGGATCGGGTTTGTTTTTTGCGCAAAACATGATGTACAGCCACACCATCACTGTTTATGACAGGAACTTTAAGTTAGTTAAAACTATTCCCGATACAGTAAAATTAGCGAATTACGGCTTTTCCAAATTCAAGGGTAGTCATAAAGGTTCGCCCGTTGAAGCTGCTTTTTCAAGTGATGGCAAATATGCTTACGTATCGAACTATCAAATGTATGGTTCTGGGTTTGAAAATCCGGGGAGTGACAGATGTTCGCCCCGATCGAAACACGACAAAAGTTTCCTCTACAGAATTAACACAGAAACTCTGAATATTGAACAAGTAATTGCTGTGGGTGCTGTTCCCAAATTCAATGCAGTTTCGCCAGATCATCGGTTTGTGCTGGCCACTAATTGGTGCAGTTGGGATTTGAGCGTAGTTGACACCAATAAAAACCGCGAAATCGAGCGGGTAAAATTGGGTGCATATCCTCGCGGAATTGTCGTCACTCCTGACTCAAAAAGTGCCTACGTTGCTGTTATGGGTTCTTCGGATATTGCTAAAGTGAATCTGATCGACTTTTCGGTAGAATGGCTGCGAAATATTGGCAATGCACCGCGTCATTTGGTAATCGATCCTAATGGCAAGTATCTTTATGCGACTTTGAACGGTGAAGGAAATGTTGCAAAAATTGACTTGCAAACTAGTGAGGTTGTCGATAAAGTTTCGACGGGAAATGCTCCTCGCAGTATGGCAATTTCGGATGATGGTAAGCTGATCTATGTGGTTAATTATTTCTCGAATAGTGTCAGCAAGGTACGGACGAGCGATTTCAAGGTGCTGCAAACGGTGAATGTGAATGCAAGTCCGATCGGCATTACTTACGATCCAGAAACTAATCAGGTTTGGGTGGCTTGTTATTCGGGGAGTATTATGGTGTTTCAAGATTAGCATACTGGTAATCAGAAACCCGGTTTTTCGCAGTTTCTACGAGTATTCTCGAAAAAACCCGGTTTCTGACTACTTTCCGTAATCATTATGGCAATCGAGGACACGGCAATGCCGTTTCCCTACTCCAAAATCATCATGAATACTAGATGAAAAAAGATGTAACCATCGCCGGATTAATTGTAGAGACACGGCAGTGCCGTGTCCTGATGGTTCGACTTCGCACTGGTTTGTAGTCAGAACTTCAGTCCTCTAATTACAACCGCACAACGTATTCAGAAGATTTAGCAGGGACTTTTCCTTCTTTGGCCATCGCTTGATAAATCATTGCTGCTACTTCCGCGCGAGTTGCTGTGCGATTTGGCTGCAAAAGTTCGCGCTTGGGATGGTTGACAATTATCCCCGCTTCCGTCGCTGCTGCTACTTTGCTAACTGCCCATTTCGGGACTTTTTTTCTGTCTGTATAAACTCGTAAAGTTTTGGTTGCTTTCGTTGATGGTTTTAGGTTTAAACCGCTGGCTAAAGCTGCGATGACTTCGACGCGCGGAATCTGTTTGTCGGGACGGAAAGCATTGTCTGGATATCCTTTAAGATATCCGGTTTTGACGCTATGATCGATCGACATCGCGGCCGGGCTAGTATCTTTCACGTCTTTAAAGTCAACCGGTTTTCGGCGCGGTTCTTTGTCTCCCATTCGTTCAATCAAACGGGCTAGTTCGGCGCGCGTCATCGGTTCGTCGGGACGAAATTGGCTGTCTGTTAAATCATCAAAAATTTTGCGATCGACCAATGCGAGAATAAATGGACGCGCCCAATATTTATCGGGAACATCGGAGAGTTTGACGGGGCCAACTTTTGCTTTATTGGCTTTTGGTTTCGTAGTTGCTGGAGCTGGTGTCTGTTGTTCGATCGGCTTTTCTGGTGCAACACTAACCGGAGGAATAATCAAAGGAATTGGAGTGACAACTCTCGGTACAGGTGCAACAGGTGCGACGGGCGCAACAGGTGCAACAGTTGCTGGAGATGGAATTGTCAAGGCAGCGGGCGATCGCACTTCCGAATTCGGCTCGGCTGGTGCTAATATAGTTGAACTATTCGGTGTAACAGCAGGTTGAGAAAAAACCGCTGGGAATTGCCAATTTGTGGCGCGCAATGCCGAGGGATTTCTGCCTGTTACCCAAAAGAAAATTGCTCCCATCGCGCCGAATGCAACGACGATCGCAATTAATTCATCAAATCCTAAAGGTCTTTTTTCTCGTGACGGGGGCTGTGAAGAAGACATACTCTTAAACAGTTGATAGTTGATAGTTGACAGTTGACAGTTGACAGTTGACAGTTCGCTGTTGACTGTTGACTGTTTAATGTGTCAATTAAATCACAGATTTTGCTGTCAACCCAATCTCTGCACATCTTCCACTGACAGCGACAAAGCCTGAGCCACTTGCTCTACAGTTAAACCCATTGCCAACAGTTGGGGAATAGCATCCCGTTGGGTTTGTTCTGCGCGATCTGCCCGTTGGCGTTCCTGTTCGGTATGGAGGCGTTCGAGTCGAGCTTGTTCGCTACCAGTTAGCAACAAATTCCCCTGATTATCCCACCAACGCAACCATCGCTGATGCTGATTTTGATAGCTACCTTCCCACACACCTAACTCTACTCCCATCAAGTCGATCGGATAATGTCCGCGATCGTTCGGTTGCAAGCGACGATAGCGAGTATTCACCCAGTTATAGACTTCCAATTCGCTCGTTTTAATGATGTATATCGCATAGTAAGGAATGTGAATAATCTGCTCGTATACCCAAAACTTTCCGGGTTTCTGGTTAACACCTTCTGGTAAGCGAGATAAGGGAGTATTGTCGAGTTCTTGGGAACCATTGCCACTAGCAAATTCGATCGCAATCAATGGCACAATATACTCGCGCCAAATCACGTAAGAGCGGCGAATTTCGCCATCTAAAAGGGGCCAACGTTGGGAACGTAGAACCAGTCAGGCGCTTCGGCACCCTTTTCTGGAGGCTCGGTTTCGCGCCAGTAGATGCCACAATCTTGCCCGATCGCATATTGTCCGTCCGGGTGGAGGGTTTGCAGTGTGGTTTCCAAGGAGTCGGTGAGTAGGATACTCTGGGGATGTTCTTGGAAGTTTTTCACAAACGCGCCGTCGGAGTCAGGTAGTTGGGTGTGATCGGGAAAGGCGGGGGGTAATGTTGTGGGGTTGAGGCTTTGTGTCATGTCAGCTATCCGGTGTTGAAAGGACAGATTGATAGTCGGGACTCCGATTTAAATGCGGCTTTTTGACTCTCTAAATAACTCGATCGACCTTGGTAATTGTAGGGTGCGTCGCTGCGACAAACTTCGCACTTAAGCCCATATATTCGAGGGCGACGCACCATAGATTCTTAGCGCCTTCTACCGCTTCCGAAAGAGCGATTGCGACTGGGTTGGCGAGAATTTCCGCCGCTACCAAAACCCGGACTGCGCCTTGGCGGGGAAGTTGGATTTTGCGATCGCCTCAAGTTGCTGCCGCCGTAACCCGAACCCGTCGATCGATTGGCATTGGGCGGTGTTTGCCGTCTTACTGGTGAGTTCGATGTGGGCGATCGCAAACGGCCTGTTGTTCTTAAAGTTTCGCGGTTTCTCACCGCAGCAGGCGGGGCTTGATAACGAGTTTGATATTGGCTGACAGCTTGACCGTAAGTATTACCATATCCGCCATATCCTGTCATAATCCCTGGCTGATAAACTGGTGGTACGTAATATCGCGGCGTAAATAACAAACTGCCGATCGCCTGACCGGCAATAGCCCCAGCAAACGGCGCCCAAAAGCCTGATTGCTGTCTCACTACCACAGTTTCAGGCTGACCAGTTTGAGGGTTATTAACAGTTTCAGTCACGTTATGAACGTACTCGATTTTAAAATCTTCTGTCAAATGTAGACTCGCTTTATTGTTCTCCAAATTTAGATAACTTTTCTTACCTTCTGATATTTCTGCATCAGTTAACCGAGCCATTTGCAAATCTGTCGATCGGTAAACTGACGAAGTTCCGGGGGGAGTATTCAGCAACATCAAACTGTACTCGCCCTCACTATCATCGTAGGTAGCCTGCTGTACGGGATATTGTCCTTGTGTAACACTATTGATCCTAGTGGTGGGACTATTATTAACATTGCGATTTGCCGAAGCTGTTGTGTCTGGAGAACCGCAAGCTAGAGTAGTCCAACACAAACTTAAAGCCATTAAAAAAACCGTCAACTTTCGCAGCATAAATATTAATTGGTAATGGGTAATGGGTAATGGGTAATTGGTAATTGGAACTGTCAACTCTGAGGGCGGGCACGGGGGCACCGCCCCTACCTGTCAACTGCCTGCCCGATCGCGTAGTAGAAAGGTCAACTGTCAACTGTTTAAAGTGGGATGAGTTCGGGGAAATTGACCAACAATTGATCGTTAGTCAGTTCATCTCCCAATTGTGCGGGAGAAAAATGAACTTGGATAGCACGGAACCTTTCCTGATAATGTAAATTAATCAGTGCTTTCAAACCGACTTTCAGCGCGGCGATATCGGCGAGGTCAGTTTCCAGTGCGGGAACTTCGCCCTCATAAGCGACTGTCAGCATCACCACTACATTTCTGGTGACAGGCAAAGATAAGGGGGAATTTTTATCATAAACAGAGTCGGTATATTGAGGTTCGCTGAGATAGCGATCGGCCGAATCCGTAAATAGTTCATCTACATAATCGCCGGCTGTGCCTTCATCCCAAAAAACGTCTCCTTCGTTGGCCGCCGATCGCCAGTAATTATCGTACTGCAATAGGTGATTGCAAATTTCTACCAGACCTTCTCCTAAAATTGTTAAGTCACCATCGGCATCAATTGCGTCTCTAGCAGTGCTGTTGAGAACTCCCAACACGGGTGCGACTTCCTCACCAGCTAGGTGAACGAACACGCGACAAACTGCCAATCTGGTTTTACCTGTAAATTGATTAAATCGATCGCGCCAAGCATTCATAAAAACTTGTGATTAATGTGGAAACCACGTCTATAGGGCTATATTTTATAACATAGCAGGCAAATTTAGCCTTTGCCGTCTATCCTCAGATCGATCGTCAATAGACATCTCCTAAAAAGAAATTAGGCGATCGCGATCGAGATCGATCTGCGGGGGAGGGTGAAGCATTTGGACACAAACTAAGAGGGTTGGGGACACAGACTATCGCCCAATAAGAAGGGCGGGCTCT
>JAAUPI010000201.1 GCA_012035135.1 Microcoleus sp. CSU_2_2 | reverse complement strand
AGAGCGATCGCACTCCGTTTAACTTACAGAAAAAGGGGGGGCGATCGCACTTGGGATTAAGAAACCGGGTTTCTGCATCAATATTTTGGTGGGGATGCAAAAGTGATCGCTCTAACCCGGTTTCTGAAGAGCGATCGCTCCGACCATATAGTAGAATATAATTATAGAGAGTTATCTGCAAGTAATAAATTAAGTAGGAAGCTCTGTTATGAACCATCACGAACGGATCACCATTGAAGCAGGTAAGCGAAGTGGTAAACCTTGCATTCGCGGAATGCGGATTACAGTTTACGATGTTTTGTCTTATTTAGCATCAGGTATGACTTATCAAGAGATTCTTGAGGATTTTCCTTATCTGACTCAAGAGGATATTTTAGCTTGTTTAAGCTATGCAGCCGATCGCGAGAGACAAACATTATTAATTCAGGTATGAGATTACTATTTGACCATAATTTGTCTCCCCGATTGGTCGATCGACTTGCAGATATATTTCCTGAGTCAAATCATCTGGATAATTTAGGAATGGCGCAAGCAGATGATAGCGACGTATGGGTTTATGCACAAAATAATGGTTTTACGATCGCTACCAGAGATAGTGACTACAACGAGCTGATGATGTTACGTGGTTTTCCACCTAAAATCATTTGGATTAGACGGGGAAATTGCTCTACTTCAAAAATTGAAACGATGTTGAGAACACATATTACTGACATTCAAACATTGTTTGATGATTCATCGTTAGGAATATTAACCTTGTACTAAGGGAGTTTTTGATTTGTTGAATCAGGTTTTGGCGATCGCACTTGGGATCAAGAAACCGGGTTTCTGCATCAATATTTTGGTGGGGATGCAAAAGTTATCGCAGAAACCCGGTTTCTGAAGAGCGATCGACCTTTGGATAGCTTAGAGAAGCAGAAAGGGCGATCGCACTTTCTCCTCACCTCAATCAAGCTATTTGAGGGAAACGTTGCTCGACTCTTTCATATTTATTAACTAACAGCCACTCTTGAGCTTCTTGGTATGTGAAACTCCAAAACACCAGTTGATAATTTTTACCTGCTTCATAAATACAACTAATCCCTCGATCGCCACTTACTAGGACTAATACTCGCACTGGAAAAGCAGTTTTATCGATCCATAATTCTGTAAAATCCCATTGATATTCAGTATCTTGCATTAGAAAAAAACTGAGACTTTCTATTTCCCAGTCAGCCCATTCTAAAGGATTTTCAAAAACTCCCTCTAGGGTAAATAAAGTCAGGTTTTGTTGGTGGACGCGAGCGGGTGTAAATTCCTGAGAAATAATCCGAGTTTTGTTTTCTTGAGGCGTGAAGTGGTGAGAACCGGGGGGATTTTCGATATATCCAGTTAACTGAAGAATAGATTTTTTAACTCCGGCAAATATTAAATAGCATTGGGATAAGAAAATCATTTGCTCTGTGGGATTAAGAGGATGACCGGGGAGGACCCCAAGTTGACGGGTGGGAATGACAATTCTTGACTCAAAAATGAGGGGGCGATCGAAGTTACAATCAGTAAAATAAAGAGCTTCAAAATGATTGCTAATTAATGTCATTTGATTTTCTCCAAAATAGTGGTTTTTATACTGAATATAGGAATATCTAAAGTACCATCACTTCTGGGTGTTTGTCGGCTGAATTTTTGATGAGCAAATCGCGGAGCTAGTGGGCTATTGACTTGAATAACTATTAATTTTAGTCTTTCAAGAATTTCGCTGTTGGGTAGTCTGCCAAAAGGATTACCTTTAGTAGCATTAATATAAATGCGTCCGCCTAGTTTTAGTGCAATTGCTGCCTGTTCAATAAAATCGGCTTGAGGGTTGCTGGCAATAATTTCATCTATACTATTTTTAGGCAGTTTTGTCAATAGGTCTGCGACTGATGCTCTAATTCCTGAATCTGCGATAATATCAATGTTAATTGCATTAGGAACTTGTGAGAATTGGCCACCAAACAAATCGAGAATTATCGCTTCTCTCAAGGCTAATTTATTGATAATTAGTTCGACACCCTCTTCGAGATTTAAAATTAATTCGTGACTTGTAAATGAGTTAGTATTAATGGGATGGGGTGTGAGAGATTCATTAAGATTGTCTGGTTCATGGCTTTCAGGTGACATTTGATTTATTAAATTTAATTAAGTTTTGCGGGAATGAAAAATTTTAACGATTCACGATCTGCTCCTGATGTGCTTGGCTACATAGTTTGTCAAGGTTGTTGTATTATATATGAATAAGCTGAATTAAAAAAGGCGCTCGCCCTTGAGATAGCTTCCAGAGAGAGAGGAGCGATCGCACTTTGGATACCTTGCAGAAAAAGAGGGGGCGATCGCATGGTTTTGGGAAAGGGCGATCGCTCCTAGTAGGTGAAGTAAAGGAGTGCGATTGCATATTATTTTGAGGTGCGAGCGCTTATTTCTTCAATTAGGCAGTTAACAGTATTGGCAATTCGTTAACTTGCTGAAAATGCTGTCGAATTTGAGCGAGGATATTTTCATCTAAGCTTTCAACATCATAAGCTGTACTATCTACTGCGGTAATAATTAACCAAGGCTGATTTTCATTGAGACGCTGGCCTTGAAATTTGCCGTCAATCACTTGCGTAATTTCCGCTGCCAATTGTAACAATAATGCACCGGAAATCCATTGCTGAGTATCGGCGATTTGATGGAGTTGTTCTGCTGTTGTTCCCAGACATTCTAGGTGTGAAACTTGCCACTGTGTTGTTAAAACTGCGGGTGCGATCGCTTGTAGGATATCTATCAGGTTTACAGCTAAGAAACCATCAGCAATTTGGTCGGTAATAGTAATGCCTTGCATGATTTTGACTCCTATTTTTAGGGTAAATCTAGGGGAGAACCGCCGCCACCTTGTCTCTTGAAACCCGATCGCGGGCCGATTTGGGGATCGTTGAGTTGCCACAGGTGTTCGTGAGGGGGTGGCGCATGGGTGGGACGTGGGTTGCCGTTTCTATAGGTGGGACTGGTGAAGTCAATGTCGCGGATTGGATAGCCGTTAGCATCAAATTCACGAGCTTGATAGATTCTATTGTTAATTATGTCCCATCGCAGTTGTGAATGCGGGCCAGTAGCGTTGATATCGGGTAGGGGTCTGCTACCGCTGGGTAAGCGATTTGGCTGTTGTTCTTCAAATACTGGCGTACCGTCGGCATAACGTGAGTGAATTATTTGATCGGAGGTGGACATGGCTCTATTTTATGGTTGGAGCTTGTCCTATAGTAAGGCGTTCTCAGGGCGATCGCTCTTCTAATTATAGCTTTAAATAGTTTAATTTAATAGTTAATCTCCTCCTTTAAGAAGTGCAGCGCCTGCTGTAATTGTTAATGGGTCGTCAACTATTCCAGCACCTGCTGTAACAATATCTTCTACGATAGTTCCACCAATTAGTCCAACTCCTAAACCTATTTTGCCCCACCTGTAAATCGTGGAACCCCATCTCTGATAAGCTTGAATTCTTTGAGGTGTCCATCCTGATTGATAAGTCAGTCCATTTATACCACTTGTTTTACCTTTAAGATTAAGCCAGCGAGTAGGATCGAGTTTCGACATACTATTACCGCACTTACCTGATGAAATATTTTGTGAACTTGAGCCGGACGGAATATTTTTACCACCCCCCGTTGTAGGCGGAGTAGGCAGATTTTGTGGAATATTGTTGTTACCTTGTCTTATAGGCGGAGTAGGCAGAGGTCCTGAATCGGGAGCAAGCCCAGAAGGATCTGTTAAATTCACTGGTTCGTTAAAAATATACCCATATAAATTCCCATCGCCACCAGCAAACCCGATCGGATCTTTCGCCGTCCACTTCCCCGCAACAGCATCATAATCCCTAAACCCAAACCGCACTAACTCTGTATCTACATCTGTCAATCCCCCCGCAAAACTAATATGCAGTTCAAACTCTGGGTTACTATCAACAATAACTTGACCAAAGCTGTCGTATTCCAGAACTTTAACGACTTCACCATTAGCATCGCAGACGACTCGCGGTGTGCCTAGTTGGTCAGTGGTGATGTAATACCAGTTGTTATCCCGTCCTAGGGCAAAGAGTAAGCCAAAATCATCATAGTGATAGCGGCTTAAACTGCCTGATGGAGAACGCACGGCGGTGAGTTGAAAGGGATGGTTGGGGTTGCCGTAGAGGTATTGGGTTGTGCCATTTTCATCGGTACGAGCAACCCGTCGGTTCATGCTGTCGTAGGTGTAGGTGATTTTTTTGTTGGGTTGTTGTTCCTCAGTAGAATCTGAGAATATTTCAGAAACGGCATTATGCTGAGGAAATGTTGTTAATGCAGCCATATAAGTAGCCATAAAAAATATTGTAGATACGATCTAACTCTGTGTTTCAACAAGGTTTTAGAAACATTGCACAGTACGTTGATTTCCGTTAATTACCTCAATACAAGCGCGTGTTTGTTTTCTAATAGGTTGCGCTCCACTTCCAACAGGCTTTGTCCCACTACCACTAGATTGTTGTAAATCGGCTGCACATTTACTACCTAAATACGATCCAATCCTTGACCCTAGATCTGAAGCAGTAATTGAAGGTTCTGGAATTGGTGTGAAAATACCGTCTACTATACCAGTTGCTGCTCCACCTGCTGCTGCTGCTGCGACTGGATTAAATCCTGCAACAGCACCTCCCACAATACCTCCCACAGCACCAATAAAAGGAGATCTAATAACTGCCCATCCATCAAATTGACCTGTTCTGATATAGATTACCGATTGTTTAAAGCCTTCAGTTGCTAAACCCCCCGCTGCTCCAGCCAGCGCATCAACAACAATTGGAGCTAAAACAAGAGGGGTTTTTCCATCAGGATCAATGAGATTTGCAGAATTATTCAACACATATCTATATAAATTTCCATCTCCACCAGCAAAACCAATCGGATCTTTCGCCGTCCACTTCCCCGCCACAGAATCATAATCCCGGAAACCAAACCGGACTAGCTTCGTATCTGCTTCTAGCACCCCCCCAGCAAAGCGTATCGGCAAATCAAAAACAGCACTACTATCAGCAATCTGTTGACCAAAGTTGTTGTAATCTAAAATCTTAATCGCCTGACCATTAAGATCACACACAACTCGCGGTGTGCCTAGCTGGTCAGTTGTCACATAGTACAAATTAGCATCGCGCTCGATCGCAAACAGCGAACCAAAATCATCATATTCATAAACGCTCAACTTTCCCGAATTATCGCGCACCGCCGTCACCTGAAAAGGACGATCGAGATTCCCATAAAGATACTGCTCCGTTCCCTTTTCATCAGTCCGTGCCACCCGCCGATTCATACTATCGTAGGTGTATTGAATCGCCTTGCCATCCGGCCAACTCACCTCTAGCAGTTCCCCTGTGGCACTGTATTTGAGCGTCATCTCGCCACGCTGAATTAAGAAACCATCAGTATCAAATTCGTAAGGCGTTCCATCTAACTCAATCAAACGATCTTGAGCGTCGTAACTGGCGGTATGCTGTTCGGTTCCTAACTGCCACTCAGTACGGTTGCCGTTGTCATCATAGACATAACGCTCGACAATTTCACCGTCACGTTTGACTAAAATTAATTGACCGTCAAGATCGTAAGTGTAATCGTAAGTCTGAGTTTTCCCAACAACCGTTTCCCGCTTCTGCACGATGCGATTGAGTGGGTCGTAACTAAGCTGTAATTGATAGAGGATTTTCCCGTTAACCATATTTTTCCGAGAAATGACGCGACCGGACTTATCGTACTCAATGTCAACTTTCATCCTGCTATCGGTCATTTGAGTCGGCGCACCTGTGGCTCGATCGCGTACTATTTGAAATTGACCGTATTGTGTTAGCAAACCGTCCGCATCCCGTTTCATTTCGATTTCGGGTTCGTCATCTAACTGCATTCCCACTAGAGAAAAGTTGTTGTCGTAACGATAGCGGTAAGTGCCATTAGTTACGCCACTCCACGCCATTTCTGTTACCAAACCGCCGTCATAAGTAAACGTCATTTCTTGAGGCGTGCCGCCCTCTGCGGGAGTGCGGACGAGTTTTGTGACGCGCCGCGATTCTTGTTCGTAGGTAACGTCTACTTGCGCTTCTGGGTAAATGGCACTTTCTAGATAGCCAGATTGGTTGTAAATGCCTTGGACAGTGCGACCACTGGGAAGGGTAGAATTTGTCAGTTGCTGTTCGGAATCGTAGGTGCTGGCGTAGGAGGGATTTTCTGGCGGCACATACCCAGATTCCAAATTTACGGCGTTATAGTTGAGGGTATGAACTGCACCGCTTGGCACGATAATTTGAGTGAGGTTGCTGTTGGCATCGTAGGCAAATTGATAAGTTCTGCCACTTGGTAAAGTTGTCTGAATAATCCGCCCAATTTCATCATAGGTGTACTGAACTCGATCGCCTTCCGCATTACCAAGACTGCTGAGACGACCTTCCCCGTCATAATTGTAGTTAAGAATAGCCCGATCGCCCTGCATGGCACTTATCAAACGTCCTCGGTCATCATAAACAAAACTGACAGGTTCTAAACCCGCAACTTCAGTCTTAATTACCCGTCCCCCTTCATCCAAAGTGAGAATACTTTGCCGTCCTTCCGGGGATTTGTAGATAACTTGCTTGTTTTCCGCATCAAAAATAGTCGTCGAGGTGCGTCCGTTGAAGTTTACCATATCAGTAAGAGTGGCTAAACTCAAGGGGTCATTCGCATCTTTGAGAGTACAAGTACGATCGACTGAAACAGTCGCACTGAGTCCCCCCGGTGTTGTCAAAACGGTGCGTTTTACCATCGGAACTTGTTTGCCAAAACGCGGGTCGGGTTGCGACTCTTGGGTGAAAACACTACCGTCAGGATAGGTAATAGTTTCCTTGCCATTTTTATCAGTTAAGGCCACGATCGCACCCGTACCGCCGCAACCTTTATTAACCTGCTGTTCCTCACCTGTCGCCAAACGTTCTGTTAAATATGTAGCTTCGCGACCGGTTGCCGTAATTTTGGCAACTTGAAAGCCTTTTTCCGTGCGAACTCGTTCCAGTAAATCGAAACTTCCGTCCGGTTCTTGTCGACTCTTTAACCGTCCCACTTCGTCGTAGTCAAATTGGTAAATATTGCCTTTGGGGTCAGCAAAACTGGTGAGAAGCCCATCATTGCCATAGTTGAATTGGGAAGTTTCGCGGGCTGGGTTGGTAACGCTTTCTAAGCAGCCATCGGTATTGAAACTCAAGCTAGTCCGCTGACCGTAAGGAGCAATAATAGCAATGCTGAGATCGACCTCGCGCTGAATGCGGGTAATGTTGCGATCGCCATCTTCAACTGCTGCTAAATATCCAGATTCATCGTACTCAAAACGATAGATTAACGCCTTTGTGAGAGTGCTAATGGTAAAGAGATGTTTGCCAGCGCGATCGAATACATAAAGCTGACCGCCACCTTCGCTGGGAATAGATATGTTGTTAGCAAGATCGATCGGTTGTGCGCTGTCATCCCGCCGGGGGGTTAAACCCCCGTCTAATAGCTCAAGTCCACTGAAGTGGACTGAAGATGAAGAAACATCTTCAGTCGGTTTTAACCGACTTTCGCTATGAGTCAGGGAATTAATTCCCTGGCGGATGTTAATATTACCGACATTATATGCGATGGCTTCTACATTATTGCGTCGCTGACCGTTACCCAAATATAGAGTTTTTCCTGCGACATCATAAGCATGATGAACATTCAAAGTCCAACTGCCTAAACCTTGGGCGATCGCATTCCAAGTACCTAGAGTAGTCGTTCCTTCTTTGCGCTGATTGTGTTCCTGGTTCGGATAGATATAAGTAGTGCGAATCGTGACAGGTTGCTTACCTGACAATAGCCGACCTTCAATATCTTTGCCATTCCAGACAAAGGTATAAGTTTGATTTGTTTCTGGTGGAAAAGTTTTGATAAAGTGTTGTCCGGCGATGTCAATTTCTATCTCAATTCGCTCTAAGTCGGCGGCAACGTGGGAACCGCTAACGGGAATTGTGCGAGTGTAGGCGGCGAGACGACCAGGGGTGCGATCGCTGCTGTAATTTAGGCTAAATTGCGTTCCATTAATCTCAACTGCTGCACCTAAGATTTGGTTTTGGATTTCGATAAAAGAAATGGGTAACATGGTCAGTTTTCTCCAAATTAATGTGTTTATAAGTAGGTTGGGTTGAACGATAGTTAACCCTCCCTTTCACTCCGCCCAACATAGATGATTCGTTGGGTAATTAGTTGGATGTTGGGTTTAGGTAACGAAACCCAATCTACACCTCTTCCTAGCAAGATGCTGAAGCTTCTTCTAACGAAACTGGATCGATCGGCTCTCCTTTCAGCCTGTCAACTAATTTCACAAGGTCATCTCCCCAAATACCTAACATTCCATTGATACCGGATAACAAACCTTCAATACCTCCTTCTTTGATTGCACTACCGATAACTTTAACACTGCTACCGGCATCGTTTAAAACATTGAAAACTTGAGCAGCAGTATTGTTAAAAATACCAGCAAAGTTCGAGCCAAGAGTACCAATGGCATTGAGAATATTGCCAATTCCGGCAACCCAATCACCATTTTTAATCCCTTCAATAGCGGCGTAAATTTGCAGTGGCACAGTCTTTAGACTATTGAAAACTTGCAGCACTACCTGCTTCATCGCATCCGAAGTAGAATTGATAAAGCTTGACAATCCACTGGTAATTGCAGAAGCAACTCCGCCGAGGATTTGCAAGAATCCTACTATTCCTTGACCTGACATTATCGATCGAATTCCATCAAACGATCCTTGTGCTAATCCCATAAGAGCTTGAATTCCAGTAGTTAAACCGGGAGGTAAAGGAATAGCGGAAGCGAGGAAACCTACTCCAGCCATCACTCCTTGGAAAATTGCTCCAGCCCAATCACCAGTAATTGCACTCTGGATTATGCCAATTCCTGCATTAGCAAGATTTAAGGCAATTCCCAATGGAGCCAGAGGCGTAAATTTGAGGATGAATCCTAAAATACCAATAATGTTCCGAATTATCCCCAATACTTTGAGCCAAAACATCTTTTTACGAAGTTTTCGTTGTTCGATTCTCTGCTTGATTATTTTGTCTAAAATCTCCTTCGACTGCTTAGCCAAATCTTCAGAAATATCGACCGCTTGTTCGGCATAAGCTACTTTATTCAAAGCTTCCAAATACAGCGGGTCAATAACCTGTCTTTCTCCTCCTAATTCTTCAGTACGCTGCAACTCTTCTAACAATTGTTTACTTGCGGACTGCAAATTTTGTTGGGCTATTTGCAATAGCTGAGTATCCCATTGTTCCTCTAGATCGATACGATTTATTTCTGTTTTGTACTGTTGAACTTGTCCAATTAAACCCTCCATTGCTTGAATCAGATTTTCTTGCACTACGCTGGCTTCTTTCCCTTGCAATGCCAGATGAATATCACCCCGTACCTCTGCTAACAAAGCCTTTAAATCATCAGGTAAATCCGGTTGCTGAGATTCCAAATCTTTCAGCGAGGTAAGCAGTCCCGCTAGTTGCGTTTGCAATTGCACCGGATCTTCCGTTGCTTCTAGAGTTTCTAACCCTAATCCACCCCGTGCATTATTTAAAGAACGCCGCAATTCATCCTCAGCTTGAAGTTGCTTCAGTTGCTCGATTTTGGCAGTAGTTTCTTGGCGCTGGCGTTCCAATTCTAAAGCATCCCGTTCCATCCTGGCCTCTACCGCTGCATCGATACCCGCTTTTCGCTTCTTCGCAATTTCTTGCTCTAATTTCGCTTGCGCCAAATTCAGTTTCTCAATTGATACCAGTTGGACAAAAGTTTGTTCCGTTTGTTCGCGGATGCGGGTAATGCCATCCAGACGCGCTTTGGCAACAGCCAATTCTTGCTCTTTTTGCTCCCGTTCCTCCTGTGTTTCTGCAATTTTATCAGTCAAATCGCTTAACAATTTGGCAGCAGTTTCCTGTTGCACTTGTAACGTTTTAATCTGCGCTTCTGCCGTTCTTTTTGCCGCACCAAAGGCATCCGCCTGCGATCGAGCGCGACGTTGCAATTCCCGATTATTCAGCATTTCTCTGTAATAGCGATCGGCTAATATTCGATCGTTCGCAT
>JAAUPI010000200.1 GCA_012035135.1 Microcoleus sp. CSU_2_2 | reverse complement strand
CTGCCAAACCAGACGCAATAGAAAACCTAGTTATTGGCGGACAAGAAGGCGATTATTCTGCCAAGATGTGTGTAAATTTAGAGACGGCACTGCTGGCAGCTAAAACATTTGCTGCGTCAGGAAAACTAGAAAATTATCTTTGTTGGGAAGAAGAGAAGCCATTAGTAATGCTGTCATAAAACACTATTTAACACAATCTCATTTAAGAGAGATCGCCCTTGATTTCATCCGCGTCCATCCGCGTGCATCCGCGGTTAAAAAAAGTTCGCCCTTTGGATAGTCTCATTGCCTATGGTACAATAAAACTAGAGTTTTCTCAACACAAGGAGATTGTGAGATGATTGCTACTACTTCAAGTTTAGCCGAACAGAGAACGCTGCTAGAAAACATTAGCTGGTCAACTTTTGAAACGTTGCTCAAAGAAATAGGCGATAAGCGAGGTTATCGCATAGCTTACGATGAGGGAATGTTGGAAATTATGGCTCCACTTTACGAACATGAAAATCCTAAAATTCAGTCCGATCGCTTCATAGCTATTTTAGCAGAAGAACTAGGCATTGAAATTAAAAGCGCTGGCTCAATGACCCTCAAGCAAGAACAAGTAAAAAAAGGCATAGAACCTGACAATTGCTATTATATCCAAAACGAACCAGCAGTCAGAGGCAGGCAAGAATTAGATTTAGACACAGCCCCGCCACCTGACTTAGCAATTGAAATAGATATTACCAGCAGTTCGATGAATAAGTTGGCAATTTACTCTGCACTTCGCGTCCCCGAACTTTGGCGGTATAACGGGCGAGTTTTGAAATTTTATCAATTGATAGAAAGAGAATATATTGCGATAGACTGTAGCATTGCTTTTCCCTTTGTATCAGTAGCAGAAATGGCTGGATTTTTCGATCGCACTCGCACAACCGGCGAAATTGCTTTACTGAAATCCTTTAGAACTTGGGTTAGAGAAAAAATCTAAAACAATCAATATCGCCCTTTCTTCATCCGCGTTCATCTCCGTATATCTGTCTATATCTGCGGTTTAAAAAAGATCGCCACTAAAACTCCCTAATTTCAGGATGGATAAACTGATAACCAGCCGCCTTAATCTTGTGATTCGATACCCTCGCATTATAAGGCCTCACGCTGCTAACAGATTTATCCCAAGTAGCTTTTGGCAGATTGTGATGTTCAAAAATGCGATCGAGCAATTCCCGACTCGATAGCGACACATCCCCAACTAAATTGTAAATTCCCTGCAATCGATTGTCCAGAGCAAAGGTCAATCCCCCAACAATATCATCCCGATGCACCCAATTTGTAGCATCTTCCCCTGCACCCGGACGAGTGCTACCAGCCCAACGTCCAAAGATTTTAACTAATTCTCGTCCCGGCCCGTAAATTCCACCTAAACGCAGAATGCACACGTGTAGATTTGGACTCGATGCTGCTAATAAAACCCGTTCGGTTTCTGCGAGAATTTCACTGTTGGGATTGGCTGGCGCGACGGGCGATTCTTCATTTACCAGTTTACCTTGACAGTCACCATATACTGAATAAGTACCCGTATAAATCACCTGCTTTACTGTCGGAATCTGCTGTAAAACCGATACCAAAGTTGTCCCCGTTTCTAAGTAACTTTCCCGGTAAGCCTGAGCATTTGGAGCACCGACGCACAGCATAACAGCATCTTGGTCTTGCAGTAAACTGCCGATCGCACCTGCATCATTTCCCTTGAGCACAACTACCCGCTGGGCGACACCCTCCAATTCACTAACTCGGCTCGCCGTCGTAGTTGTCACCGTCACTGTACAATCAGAGTTGTCTCGCAAATTTTGAGCTATCCTTGTACCTACATAGCCACAGCCAACGATCGCCACTTTCATCCAACTTCTCCAGTTTCCCACGTTCTCTAAAATTATTGCTGATTTGTGCGATCGTTGCGTGCTGAGTTTTATGATACGATCGATGATGACGTTATCGATCGGAGTTGCATCATGTCCGAAAAAGATATTTTCGCCACATCCTCAGAAAGCGAACTTTTAGCTTTTTACGGTTCTTTATTTGCGATCGCAGCCGCCGACGGTACTATTGATATTGACGAATTAAATTTGTTGTTTAAAACCATCAGTTTAGATAAGTTCTCTGAGTCAGCCAAGAGTCAAATCCAATCCTATACAACTACTCCGCCATCCCTTAGCGACTGTTTGCAAACCTTGAGTCGATCGGCGGAACCGCTGCGTTTGGGAGTCATGTATTTTGCGATCAACATTGCTTGGGTAAATAATACACTACACCTCGCAGAAAGTGAAGCGATCGCCACAGCTCAAAAAATTCTGGCGATATCCGACAAGCACGTTCAAGCCATGCAGGAGTTTGTAAAAGACTTACAACAAATCCGCGAGGCCGCCCCAAATCAAAAACCAGCATCAGTATCCTTGAATTCCACTGCCACTATTTCTCAGCTCAAAAATGCTAGCATTCCTTTAGATTTAATCGCTCCCAAAGGCACAACTACAAATCGCAGCAATGCTAATACCAAATATTCTGATGAAAGTTTTTGGACTAAACTCAAAAAATTTGCTTTAACTGCGGGCAGAGAAGTAGTTGAAAAAGCTTTGACGCTTTATTATACCGCTCAAAATCCCAACGTGCCGGCTTGGGCAAAAACAGTTGTTGTCGGAGCTTTGACGTACTTTATATCTCCGGTTGATGCGATTCCCGATATATTAGTCGGTGTCGGATTTACAGACGATTTGGGAGTATTGCTGGCAGCGATCGCGACTGTTTCAGTATACATTAATACTGAAACTAAAGAACAAGCAAAACAAAAAATGAATGATTGGTTCGGTAAATAAGATTATGTCCGGTAGAGCGTATTTTTTTCCCTGGCCATCGGAATAATAGAGCAGTTTTCAATTGGATGAAATAGGACACGGCAGTGCCGTTTCCCTACCGGGTGAAATAAAGGACACGGCACTGCTGTTTCCTAACCTGAAAACTTGATTATTGTGGATTTTTAGCCTTAAATCGGGTTGTCATCTCGATTGACAATTCGGCTTTCACCATCCTTAGCCGTCACATTTTCATAAACCCCTTCATCCCGCTTCACGTATCTGGTAAAGCCCTGATTTTTATAATCGGTGTCCGATGTCGGCTTGATCAACCTCGGTGCGCTCAACAGGCGACGTACCGGAGCGTTTTCGGGAGTGTCCCCTGGCTCACACTTAGCTAACTCACACAGTTGACCCCAAGTCGAAACTTCCAAGTTCATGCTGTGCGAAACTTCCAACTGCTGGTTGTTGCTGGGACAAAAATAATCGTATACAGGCATAGGAATAATCTCGATCCGCAACTACTAAAATTACTAATAGCACGCTTGTTGACACTATCTTAGCTCAACATTGTTAACAATTCAAGTCTAATAAGCACAATTTACTATTTTTAACCGTCGGTGAAACACCCGCACCAGCTATATAATTAACCCTGTGCAGTTGCTCTCGATCGCGATCGAGACACGGCCCCAAAGTATGCTACCCTGAAACCTTCTCAATTTCCACAACTATAGCTCGATCGACCCCTAGCAAATGCCCCAAATCTTCCCTTAATGCCTCCCTGGGATTGACCATCATTGTCGGACAGCACCCAAATCGCAGGCCTTAACTTTCAAGTTTATTTATTTACTCACAACTGAGGATTTACCAATGAGCGATTTCAAAGTTACACCAGAAGTAGAGCTGAGTACAGCTCAAATGTTAGAACGATACCAACTACAAGATGAGACTATTTTGCGACGCTGGGCCAAACTGCATGGCATCAACAGCACTCGCGGTTTCTTCTATCCTAGCGAAGTAGATTTGATGGATCATGCTCACCACCACATTTACAATTTGGGAATGAGTATTGCTGAATATCAAAGCCTTTTAGACCGCCGTCGCACCCATACTCAAACTTCAGAAGATCGGGATAAAACAGTAGCCAGTCAAGTTGCTGACGAAGCTTACGATGCTATAGAAATGCTGACGGATCAGTATTCTGAAGCTATTGACTTAATGGGAGAAAGAATTGCCGATCATTTCATCGACGAACTCGATTTGTCAGTGATGCGACATCTTTCTAAAAAAGTGAAAGATCGCCGCACTCTCAACGGTCAAGCTAAAAAGCCCAACCGTTTTCTCCAAGTCATTAAAGCAGTGCTGCAACCTAGCAACGAAAATACGTTGCTAGTTCCGAAAAAAGCAGACGATCCTAGTTTAGAATTAGAACAACATCACCGACTTGGCTAGTTGGAAAGCCTGGAAAAAATGATTTCTTGCTTGCATTTTTTGAGGAAGTTTTAGATTTTATATTTGCGATTTTAGATTGCATAATCCCAAGTTTAAGAGATGTATCCGATAAACAAAGCCCCGAATTCATTCATTGGCATCGTGAGCCTTCGCAAGGATCGGAATGCCCAGGATAGGGACGGGTCAATTCTTCAATCTAAAATCTAAAATTAAAAATCTAAAATGGTTTGATCCTCCCTCGACCGGGGGAGGGAGCAAGAGTTCTCTTTTTATTTTATTGTGAAAATGATATCAAATCCGTTGGTATCGGAATTATTCATCTCTCTATTCTCTCCCTCTGTGTCCTCTGCGGTCTCTGCGGTTAAATCATTCCTATGCAATAGTAAACGATATGAGGGTAATAATTTGATGTTTTTCAGGAGTATAAATTAGTTAATTCGATCGGGCGCAGCTCGATGATAAATTATTTATGACTGGAGACCGATGTATTTTGCGCCCAAATCGCCGAAAATATCTGTTAAATCGAAGCCGGGTTTCCCATCCCCGTTATAATTGGTATGGTGCGTCGCTATGAGATCTCCCAATAGCAACGAGAGTTGTTCGTAGCGACGCACCCTACATTTACTACATTTACGAGATTATAAAAGGGGTAAGTAACCCGGATTTGGTATTAAATCGAAGCCGTTAATCTAGCTAAAGGTAGATAAATGATTAAATCGTGGATGGTAATCGGAGGCGTTGCATTTGTAGTAGCTTTAGCCGCTAATATCATCGCGCCCAGCGATATCAAATGGTTCAATCGGCTGCAACGTCCGAAGTGGTTGGTGTTTGAAAAAGCAATTCCCTTAATTTGGACTGTAATTTTTATTTGCGCGGCTTGGTCGGCAGTTATTGTGTGGGAAAAAGAACCGGATACTCAGTCAACGTGGTTGCGAATGGGTTTGTATCTGCTTTTAGAAATAGCAACTATTTCTTACACGCCCGTTATGTGCAAATTTCGCAGCCTCAAAATCGGCACAATTATCGGTGGCACGGGCGCTATTTTAAGTGTAATTTTAGCTTTAAGCGTGTTGCAAGTTTCTGAGCCGGCTGCTCTGCTATTGCTGCCTTACATACTTTGGAGTCCGATCGGCACCTACACGACTTGGGCGATGATAAACTTGAATCCGGCGGATGCTTAGCCTTGGAATTAGTTATTTTAATTAGTGGCGATCGACTAAAATTCCTCCCTGCAAACTACTGACTTTGAGATCTATTAAGTGGCTCGGTTTCCGGGGGTTCGGGAGCGAGAGACTCAGCCGCCGGAGACTCAGCCGCCGGAGCATTCAACGACTGCTGCCAAGCTTGGATTTGCGATCGCGCCTCCTCAGAAGACCTAGTGCCTGAAGGAATCTTCTTCAAAATTGCGATCGCCCCAGCTAGATCCGACGACGACTGTTCCAAACCAATCGCCAAAATCCGCTGACTCCACTCATCAATCGCCTCAGTCGCTTGCCACCGCAGCGAACTCGACTCCGGCACTTGACTTGCCAGCAAAATCGCCGTTTCCAAAGCATCCGCAGTCCCCGGTTGAGCTGCTTGACGAGCATTCTGCAAACCTTGCTCGCTTTGAGCTTGAACATCCCAAGCCCGAATGCTCGATCGAGCTTGCTGGTAAAGCACCCGTCCGGGTCGAATCCGCCTGGCCATTTCAATTGCCTCTGGCAAATTGCCACTAACAGCTAGTTGCTGGGCTTTGTCCAAAAATGGCTGGTCTTGAAGTCGCTGTCTCCTCTCGATCCAAGCTTGAATTTTGGTCTGAGCTTCCTGATAAAGAGCTCTGCCTTGACCGATTCTAGAGGCTTGAGCAACGGCGGCCTCCAGAGCACTTGGATCGCCCGTATTAGCCAATTCGTTAGCCTTTTGCAGAAACGGACTATCTTCTTGCAGCTCGATTTGACGGCCCAAGCGGTTAATTTGGGCGCGAACTTCCGCAGATCGAGGATTTGATTCTGAGACTGTTTGCAATTGCGCGATCGCAGCCCTCAAATCCTTTACCTCACCGGGCGCCGCCAGCCGGGAGGCCTGATCCAAAACTTTCACGCCAGCAATTTCTTGCTGCCAGCGGGCGATTAAATCTTGAGCTTTTTTGTAGAAAGGGCGACCTTCTTTTAACTTTTGAGCGATCGCGATCGCCTTTTCCAAACCCTCCACATTGCCCGTTAAAGCCTGACCTGTAGCATTAGCTAATTCGTTAAAATCCTGAACTTGTTCCTTTAAATTGCCAGAGTCAGGAATCTTATTAACAATCTCGATCGCCTGCTGCCAATCACCTTTCTGTAACCGCTTTTCAGCTATCTCTATAATTTTCTTGCTAAACTCCGCGATCGCCGCCTTTGCTGCTTGATACAAATAACTATTTTGACCGATTCCCTGGGCAAGCTTAATCGCCGTCACTAGATTATCCAGCCCTCCATCTGCCGCTGTATTCCGGGCTTTTACGAGCTTGTTGCCCTCAGTGCGAGTCGCCTGAATGATCCGAGTCAGTTCCTCGTACTTAGTCGATTCCCAGAAAATATTTCCCGAATCTAGCAGCAGAGTAGCTTGCCGGAAAGCCAGCGCCCACTCTTCTTTTCGCAAGTGGTTTTCTGATGTGCGGTAAAGTTTCTCTGCATCGCTCCAAATCGATTGCCATTTTTGAATCTGCTGTTCCACCATCGAATAAGCGGGTACGTCCCTCGGAACCTTGCGAGCGATTGCGACTGCCTCCGGTAACTTCCCTTCTTGAAAACTAGAATTCCCCAGCCCGATCATATCCTGCGACCATCGATCGATTTGACCGTTAATTCTCGATCGCAGCGGGTGATCTTTGGGCAAAGCATTCACTAATTCGATCGCCTTCAACAAATCATCCGCCGTCCGCTTCAAGGCATATTGTTCGGCACAAAACAAGCGATCGTTAGCCGAAGCCGTCGGCCAAAAAATCTTCGAGCAATTCGACTGCGACGATAGGTTGAGCAAAGAAGAAATTGCCACAAACCCCATACCCACCGACAGCAGCAAACTCACTGCCAGCCAAAACTGCCACTGTTTCAACCAACGCAGCCACAACGGATTTTGTGCTTCGGGTGACTGCGAGTTTTCTCCAGACAAACTCGGCGACAGTCCCAGATGTCGTCCCGGCAGTTTCCCCGAAGTTATGAGTTCCCGGAGTTCTTTAAGCCGCTCAGCGCGGTTTTTCCGTGCTGGGAGTGGCACTAGCGATGAAGTATCTTTTGTTGGCTCCAATGATTCTGACGCTGACCAACGGCCAGGTGTTTTGCGATCTTGATTCATCAGTATCCCCCGTGAGTGACCCCCACTAGAGGTGTCTCCAGCTTGGTGGTGGGAGGAAACAGGGGGCAAGGCTTATGCAACATAACAATTCTGTTGGTCGTTGAGAAAACCGTTGCGCCTCAAAAGTGGTAAAACTCTTTGGCATACCTGTTGGCATTACAGGATAGAGGCTTTCGACATTGTTCTTTAAAGACCGCTCTGTAGAACGTTTGACATACTCTCGGTGTCAACGTGCCTTCTGTCCAAGGCCGCTAACTGCCGATCGCACACCACCAAAAATCGAAATTTTGTTATTAGGTACTTGATAAAGTGTAATTGGCAATTGGTCAAGGCCAAAGCCCTGACTTGCACACCTATTGCCAATTACACCTTATCTTCTCAAGAGCCGGAGTCCGATCGCAAATCGCCGATCAGCTCGGCAAGTTGATCGCTGCTAGCTTTGTAAACCTCGCCACAGAAATGGCAGGTAGCCTCAGCCCCGTCATCTTTTTCAATCATGTCTTGGAGTTCCGCCTCACCCAACATTTTTAAGGCTCCCAAAACTCGATCGAACGAACAACCACAGTGAAAGCGCACCATCTGAGTTTCCGGAAAGATTTCCAGACCCATATCTCCGAGTAGCTGTTCGAGAATCTCGTGTAAAGTCTTGCCCGATCGCATCAATGGAGTAAAGCCGGAAAGCTCTGCTACTCTAGATTCCAGGGTTTGAACCAGTGCTTCATCCCTCGCGGCCTTAGGCAGAATTTGCAACAATACGCCCCCAGAAGCTTGCACCCCATCAGCCCCGACAAACACCCCGACCACCAGAGCAGAAGGAGTCTGTTCCGAAGTTGCCAAATAGTGGGTGATATCGTCGCCAATTTCGCCGGAAACCAATTCTACCGTACTTGAGTAAGGGTAGCCGTAGCCAACGTCTCGCACCACATACAAATAGCCCTTACCTATTGCCCCACCGACATCGAGTTTGCCTTTGGCGTTGGGCGGTAGTTCCACCTCAGGATTGTCCACGTAACCCCGAACTGTGCCATCGAGCCCCGCATCTACCAGCAGTCCGCCCAGCGGGCCATCTCCTCTGATGCGAATATTGACTCTCGATTCGGGCCGCTTCATACTCGAAGCCAGTAACAGCCCCGCTGACATCGTGCGACCCAGGGCGGCGGTAGCCACGTAGGAGAGCTTGTGTCGCCGCCGTGCTTCTTCAGTCAGGCGGGTGGTAATGACACCTACAGCGCGAATTCCGCCCTCTGCCGCTGTAGCGCGAATTAATTGATCGGCCATGAAAAACCTTACTTTTGTCTTTAGATATTTGCTCCAATATTTATTTTAGAAGTTCCTTCAGGTTGGCGGTGCCGATGGCATCAACAGACTCGGTGACCAGCCCGGGCGATCGAAACTTGACAATTTCCTGTTTTTTATCAAATCCCGATCGATATATTATTTATTAAATTAAATCTGCTCGCTAATAACAATTAGCCCATAAATACAGATTCATTCAGAGCGAGTAATTCTAAAATCTAAAATCTAAAATTTAAAATCTAAAATCTACTTGACTAAACCTTATCTTTTCTCTAACCTAATGATTACCAAGTCTTTACCTTGGTGAGTTAGACTGACAACTGTAGGTCTGAGACCACTATTTTTTAGCTGGAAACAACAGATATGCTGCCAACTTCCAAAGCACTTTTAGTAGAGATCCAGCATAACACCGGGGCGACTAGAAACTTGCATTTCTACGCCAAGGGGGAAACAATTCCTCTCATGTCTCAAGGTATTTGGCGAGTTTGTCAAGGTCTTGTGCAACTGAGCACCCTTTATCCAACCGGAGAAGAAGGACTTTTGGGTTGGGTGGGGCCGTCGATGTGCTTCGGTTTGTGGTTGACAAACTTGCAAACTTACCGAGCTACTGCCACATCCGATGTTTATTTGATGTGGTATTCTATGGTAGAAATAGAAGCTTCTCCTCAATTTGCTCATGAGTTGCTGCCTCAAATGGCTAGGAGGCTGCGGCAAATGGAAGCAATTTTAGCGATCGCCGGACAGCGACGAGTTGAAGACCGTTTGTATCAACTATTACTATTGTTGAAACAGGACTTCGGTCAGTCTGTAGTTGAAGGGACTCGGTTGACTATCCGCTTAACGCATCAGGATATTGCTAATGCTATTTGCACGACTAGGGTGACAGTCACCCGAATGCTGGGAAAATTGCAGCAACAAGGGTTAGTTAGTCGAGATGGCGATCGACATTTGATACTCAACAAAGATGCTTTTGCGATCGCATCAGATTTATTTGGTTGCAATCCTCAAGCAGTCTAGAAACAACAGTAATTTGCATCTACATTTCGCATCTACATTAAATTATTCCAGTATTAGGTAAATAGAATACCGTTAGAGAAGCCCACACTATACCGCCTAGCGGTCAGTGTAGGAGTATGTCACCATATGGCTGCTTCGTAAAACTTACCCAAACTTAGCTAAAGCCGTCTTTAATTACAATTTGGTATTTACTTCCTGCGCTATTGAGTGGTCGGCCATCCCAAGGTAAGCAGGCTATCCCCCTCAAGCCAAGGGTT
>JAAUPI010000199.1 GCA_012035135.1 Microcoleus sp. CSU_2_2 | reverse complement strand
TACCAATTACCAATTACCAATTACCCAATTACCAATTACCAATTACCAATTACCAATTACCAATTACCAATTACCAATTACCAATTACCAATTACCAATTACCAATTACCAATTACCAATTACCCCATTCCTCCCTTGGAGGGCGAGGGGGGTTCCCATTACCAATTACCGAGTGAGTGTATATCACCTAGCGGAGAAAGGCTATATCACGTCTTAATGTGCCTTATTCTCCTGTTTTGCTACCGCTTCTCTTTGAGCGGTAAAATCAGTAGCCGCTGCATTATCAGTCAGACTAATTTTTCCCTTCAAACTTTTTCCCTCCACAATTCCCCGCAGTTTCACAAAGCTTTTACCATTAGCTGTTTTCTCCCCGCCACAACCCGCTAAATTTGGAACCAAACCCGACAAACTCAATCCTTGATTTTCCCACTTTCCACCTAGATAAGGTTTTTCCTCAGCAGTGGTTTTAGTATCAGAAATGCTGCTACCCGATCGCAAATTACCGCTCAGATAAACACCAGATTGCTCAATTGTCAATACCAAAGCATCGGATTTCAGACATTCGGGCAAATTTCTAGGATCGAAGCGATAACTTCCCGCAATTGCAGGAGCTGCTTTTAAATTTGTTTCGCCGTAGGCAGTTACTACTTTAAACAACAGTGCCACAGATCCGATCGCAATCCCGTAAAATGCCAATGACTTGAGGTTGAAATGACTCATAATTTTGGTAATTGGTAATTGGTAATTGGGCATTGTCAACTGTCAACTGTCAACTGTCAACTCCTAACTAAGCACTGAAGCTAAGTGCGATCGCACTTTAACGTAGCACCGCGCAATTAACAACGAAGAGTGACATTGAACTGCCAATTCATCAGTATATTGTCCCAAAGTTTGGCGCTCAATTCCCCATTCCCGACTCGTACCCGCAATCGTCAAATCGGCATTTGCAGAAGCCGCCACTACTGCTTGAATTGGTTCCGCAGCCTCCGCAATTGGAGTTTCAATGCGGGACTGCACCTCCATCGGTAACTGCTCGATTACCCGCTGAAACTCGTAACTCAGCTCGTTTTCAGCTTCACCGTTAACTGCCACCCGCAGCACCGTCAAACGGCGTTCCTGGCTATTAACTAATAGTCTCAGTGCCAATTCTAATCCCAAATCGTCGTGAATGTTCGCCGCATAAGGCACTAACAAATTATTCAACTTTTCTCGACCTCTGTCAACAAAAATTGCTACATCCACCTTAGCATTGCTGAGAATCTGACCGACACGGCCTCCCAAACGGTTGCTGCTAAAAGTAGGTCTGTGCCATCCTACTAAGATTAAGTCGGCGCGATCGATTTCGGCAATTTGCGCCGTTTCCCTCGCTACATCATTAGTAACGCGAACGATCGGATGCACCAATTTTCGCGCCTCCGGTACTTCCAAACTTTCAATCAACTCTGATAATTTCGATCGCCGCTCTTGAATAACTCGATCGGCTTCAGCAGGCGTACTTTCAAAGGCATAATCCTCAGTGAATTCTATCAAACTTAGAGGATGAACAGCCGCAGACTGGAAATCGCTACCACCCGTACCCGCTGCTGGCGCAGCCAACGATACCGCCAGTTGCAGCAAACCTTTCTGGGTGCTGGGATTAGCAACTGGTACTAAAATTCGATAAGTTGGCAGCAATTTTTCATCTGTTTTTTCGCTGTCACTAGTAACTTGTGAATCTTCTAAGTCTGAATCATCCGAACTAAATTCTGAAATATCTAACCGAATCAACCGTTTCGGATAAGTCCACTCCAACAGTGGCGAAGTCATAAAAGTTGTGACCAAAGCCATAATAACTAACATCGTAAATAGAATCGGCGAAATTACCCCAAGAGAAAGACCGATATTCAGTACAATTAATTCGGTCAAACCACGAGTATTCATCATCCAGCCCAGCGCTGAAGATTCGCGTTTGCTAATACCACAAAATCTAGCAGCAGCATAAGTCCCGACATATTTGCCAATAATTGCTACTCCTAAAACAGCCGCGCACAGCAACCATAAGTCGGGACTGTTGAGCAGACCGATTTGAGTGCGAAGACCACTGTAAGCAAAAAAGACTGGCAGCAAAAATATTAGTACAAAGTCTTCGGTTTTTTCAGCTAATTCTCTGGTTAATCCCGCATTTTTGGGCATAGCAGCACCGAGCAAAAATGCACCGAATATTAAGTGAATGCCGATCAATTCAGTAATTAAGGCAGATGCTACAACTCCCATGTAAATTCCGGCCAGCACTAACTGAGTTAATCTGCCGGTGCGATTGTAGTGCTTGGAAAGCCGCTGCAAGAACCAGCGGACTACTGTCAGCATGAAAACGATATAAATTACAGATTCAAAAATTGTCGGCAAAGCACCAACCATTGAGTTAGTACGGGTAACTGCGATCGCCACTGCCAATAAGCACCAAGCTGTCACATCGTCAACCGCCGCACAAGTCAGAGCCAGAGTTCCCAATTTGGTATTCTGCAAGTTATGTTCGGTAATGATTCTTGCCAGTACCGGAAATGCTGTAATTGACATTGCAGCGCCCAAAAACATAGCAAAAGCAGTAAAAGAAACGCTGTTGTTTGAAATTAATGGGTACAGCAGCAGTGCTAGCAAACTTCCCAGGAAAAACGGCACGAGAATACTGACATGGGAAGTCAAAATCGCTGTATCTAAGTTACTTTTGAGGTATTTGGGATTTAGTTCCAAACCAATCAAAAACATGAAAAAGATCAGCCCGATTTCAGATAGCACGTTGAGGAAGGGGATAGCCTCGGCTGGAAAAAGTGCTGCTGCTACATTTGGGGCAACCAAACCTAGTAGGGAAGGGCCGAGCATAATTCCGGCTACAATTTCTCCAATAACTTGGGGTTGTTTGATCCAGCGGAATCCTAAACCCACAAGTCTCGAAAGTGCAATGACAATTAAAACTTCAACTAGAACTAAAATGGCGATCGGCATGGTGTTTTTAGCTTTGAGATTTTGGCTTGTTTGGAAGGAATGAATTCGGAAACAGGCAATTGTGTCATGAGAAACTCAGCCTCGACAATCTTAAACCTGGATTTTTGATTTTGATTCCGCCACCAAGTCGGCGCAAATAACTTTTTGATTTATGGTTTTTACTAAGTCCCTGGTGTATAAGCGCCTTTTGCCTTCCCAATCTAAGATTGTCGGACAAAGTGGCGCAGACTGTGATACGCTAGAAAAGTTGTTTAAATTCGCACATCCGGGTTTTCGGGTGTTTCTAAGGCTCAAACCTTCAGAAATACGACCGGGTGGAGGATTAACCCGAATCAGGAGTAAAAAATACAATGCCAGTAGTTAGTTTGGCTCAGATGTTAGAGTCAGGAGTTCACTTCGGACACCAAACCCGCCGGTGGAATCCGAAAATGTCTCCCTACATCTTTACGGAGCGTAACGGGGTTCACATCATCGACCTCGTGCAAACCGCTCAGCTCATGGAAGACGCCTACGAGTACATGAGAGTAGCCTCGGAAAAAGGCAAGAAGTTTCTGTTCGTCGGTACAAAGCGCCAAGCTGCGGGTATTGTAGCGCAAGAAGCTCAACGGTGCGGCGCTTACTACGTCAACCAGCGCTGGTTGGGAGGAATGCTGACCAACTGGACGACAATTAAGTCGCGGGTGGAACGCCTCAAAGATTTAGAGCGTCGCGAGGAAACAGGCGCCCTCGATTTGTTGCCGAAAAAAGAAGCTTCGGTACTGCGCCGAGAAATGGTCAAACTCCAGAAATATCTGGGTGGGATTAAATCTATGCGCAAAATTCCCGACGGAGTAGTTCTGGTAGACCAGCGCCGGGAGTACAATGCGGTGTTGGAATGCCAAAAATTGGGAATTCCGATCGTATCTTTGTTGGACACCAACTGCGACCCTGATTTGGTGGACATTGCGATTCCGGCAAACGACGATGCCATTCGATCGATTAAGCTAATTGTGGGCAAATTAGCTGATGCCATCTACGAAGGTCGTCACGGTCAGGTCAGCGGTGGCGACACCGATGACTACGAAGATTATGACGGCGCTTACGAAGGTGGTGAATATGACGTAGAAATCGAAGAGTTGGATGACCCCGACTATGTAGATCCTGACGCCGAAGCCGAAGGCGAAACCGAGGAAGAATAAACCCAGCAAAAGTATTCCGCTGGGAATTCAATACCGGGCAATTAAAAATTAAAAACGATCGTTTTTAATGGGACGTTTTTAATTTTTAATTGTAATTGGCATTAGTCTCGGTCATTAGCAGACTTTTAGCAAAGACAAAAGTCCGTCAGTGCCAAAATTTTTTCTTGCTATTTGACCTCAATAATGACTAATGACTAATAACTAATGACTAATGACTAATAACTAATTTTGATTGGGAACTTAGAGAAGATGGCGGACATATCTGCAAAACTTGTTAAAGAACTGCGCGACAAAACCGGCGCCGGCATGATGGACTGCAAAAAAGCCCTCACTGAAAACGAAGGCAATATGGAAGCAGCAATTGAGTGGCTGCGGAAAAAAGGTCTGGCCGGGGCAGACAAAAAAGCAGGACGGGTAGCCTCTGAAGGACTTGTAGGCAGCTACATTCACACTGGTGGCCGTGTCGGGGTGCTGGTGGAAGTTAACTGCGAAACCGATTTTGTCGCCCGTCGCGAAGAGTTCCAAAATTTGGTGCGGAATATTGCGATGCAAATTGCAGCTTGTCCGAATGTGGAATACGTGAAAGTTGAGGACATCCCAGCAGAAATTGTCGAAAGGGAAAAGGCAATTGAAATGGGCAAGGATGACTTGGGCAATAAGCCAGAAAATATCAAAGAAAAGATTGTTCAAGGCCGGATTGACAAGCGTTTGAAAGAGTTATCTTTGATGGATCAGCCTTTTATTAGAGATCAGAATATCTCGGTGGAAGAGTTGGTAAAACAAACCATTTCTCAAATTGGAGAAAACGTCCAAATTCGTCGCTTTGTACGTTTTGTGTTGGGCGAAGGTATTGAGAAAACAGAAAGTAATTTTGCTGATGAAGTGGCAGCCCAGATGGGTGGTCAATAAACAGTTGACAGTTGACAGTTGACACCCCCCTCGCCCCCCCCAAAGGGGGGAAGACAGTTGACAGTGAGGGTTTTAGGGTGGGGTGTAAATCCCCATGCTAAAAACCCCACTGTTAACTGTCAACTGTTTAACAATCTTTGAGTTTTATACGGGAGCTAAGGTGGGAGCAAGAGAGCGAATAGAGCAGGATTTGACGGAACTTTCCGAGGCGATAGCCGCCTTGAATTTGGAGTTTCGCAATACCTACGAGGGTTATCTAACTGCTTTGGGACAAGCGGTGCGGCAGCAGTTAATTTTGGCTTGCTATCACCTTTGCACTCAAGCGGTGCCGGAGTCGTTTCTCAAGTTGTCCTTCGATGGGCGACAAAAATTTCAGCAGTCTGTACGGCGTTTGGCGACAGCATCTCAAGAAAAACTGCGATCGCTCGTAACAGCAGAAGAAGAGGAAGAAGAAGAAGAAATCGGCGAAGATGAAGAGATAGAGTTAGAGGAAGAATTTCCCCTTATTAATTATCAATTACCAGCCACAAATTATCAGTTGCCAATTACCAATTATCCCGAAAGTTTGGCGCGCTGGCAAGATAATATTGAAAGGGAGATTGCTCATATTATCAAACTGCTTTCTCGCGATACAAACCGCTTGCTACAACAGTCGGGAATCTTGCCACCTCAATTGCCAGAACCTGTTTTAGAAGCTGCTTCTAAAGCTGAATCGTCTGGCGAAAGCGTTGCTGGGCCTCCAAATTTATTAAAATTAATCATTGAAACTGATGACTCTTCAGAGTCGGATAGCATGGCAGAAACAACCGCTACTAATGCCATTCAGATTACTGCCATTAAGCTCCGCTTGTCGGAAATAGAGTTTGCCGATGCTAACACTTCAGCTTGGCGGCAGCAAATTCGCAACCTCTCCGTGCGGTTAAATTCGATCGGGCGCGATTATCAGAAAAAGCAGCGGGAATTAGCTGTGGTGGAGGCTGAGTCGGCTTGGCGATCGAGTTGGTTTGAAGATTGAGTATAATTGGGAATTGGGCATAGGGCATTGGGCATTGGGCATTGGTCATTGTTTAGTCCTGGACGCAATTGTCATAATTAGTAAGGTGCGTCAGATCTATAAACCCTCCATCATCGTTCAAGAAATTGACCTGACACACCCTACAACTCGATAGAAGTGTGACAGGGGCTTTAGTCCTCTTGGTAATTGGTAAAATTGTGTTGCATTCTTTGTCTATGACTAATAACTAATAACTAATAACTAATAACTAATAACTAAGGACTGATGACTAATAACCAACCAGAATGGCAGCGATGGCAGAAAGCTCTCTTAGTAGAAGCAGAACGCGGATTTAATGACTTGCAAGGTAGTCAATACCGTTTCAGCGAGTTTCTCAGTGTCAGCTTGAGACAACTAGTAGGTGTGTTGCCGACTAATTTGCGCGATCGTACTCGACAACTCGCCACAGAATTTGACATCTATCCTGAGAAAGATATCGAAGAACGCCAACATTTGATCGCCATAACAGGCAGTTTTTTGAGCCAAATGCAGCGAGTTTGGGAAGAGAACAGCAGCCAACTAAGGGAACAAGCAAGACCAGAAATATCGGTAATACCAGCAACACAAAATCCACCAATTTCCACTCCCCGAACCGCACCTCTGGGTTCAACATCCGCACCGCCGAGTTTGACTCTCGACCAAGCCCTGACGCGCGTGACTGGGATTGGGCCAGCCAACGGCAACCGTTTGGCAAAATTGGGTTTGTACACTGTATATGACCTACTTTATTACTATCCGCGCAACCACATTGACTATGCGAAACAAGTACAAATTCGCGAGTTAGTCGCTGGGGAAACTGTGACTTTGATTGCGGAAGTAAAGCGCTGTAATTGCTTTTCAAGTCCGAAAAATAAGAAGTTAACGATATTAGAATTAATTTTAAAAGACCGCAGCGGGGAACTTAAAATCAGTCGTTTTTTTGCAGGGCCGCGCTACAGCAATCGTGGTTGGCAAGAACACAAAAAGCGCGAGTATTGTCCGGGTGCGGTGCTGGCTGCTTCGGGGTTGGTAAAACAGGGTAAATACGGCATTACTTTAGAAAATCCCGAATTGGAAGTATTGGATGATTCCGGAAGTACGATCGAATCTATGAAAGTCGGCCGCCTGATACCCGTTTATCCGCTGACGGATGGGGTGGATGCGGGTGTTGTGAGGCGGGGGATTTTGGCTGTGATGCCGGCGGCTAAGATGTTGTCAGAATCTTTGCCGATCGATTTGCGCGATCGCTACGGTTTAATGGGTATAGCCGATTCTGTGACTAACATTCATTTTCCAGTCGATCGCGATTGTTTATCCGCCGCCCGTCGCCGCTTAGTTTTTGACGAGTTTTTCTATCTACAATTAGGACTTTTGAAGCGCCGCCAAACGCAAAAGAAAGCTCAAGCGAGTGCCATTATTCTTCCTAGCGGTAAGTTGATCAAACATTTTTACGAAATCTTACCTTTTGCTTTAACGAACGCTCAGGAAAGAGTAATTAACGACATTCTCAACGATTTAGCATCGGCGGAACCGATGAACAGATTGGTGCAAGGAGATGTCGGCGCTGGTAAAACAGTTGTAGCCGTGGTGGCAATGTTAGCAGCAATTCAATCCGGCTATCAAGCAGCATTAATGGCGCCGACGGAAGTTTTGGCAGAACAGCATTACCGCAAATTGGTAGGTTGGTTTAATTTGATGCACTTGTCCGTTGAATTGTTAACTGGTTCGACGAAAGTAGCCAAACGCCGAGAAATTCACAGCCAGTTAGAAACGGGAGAACTGCCTGTTTTAGTCGGAACCCACGCCCTAATTCAAGATACTGTAAATTTTTATAAATTAGGACTGGCAGTAATTGACGAACAGCACAGATTCGGCGTGCAGCAGCGGGCTAAATTGCAGCAAAAAGGCGAATCTCCTCACGTTTTGACGATGACTGCAACTCCCATTCCCCGGACGTTGGCGCTGACATTGCACGGCGATTTAGATGTTAGTCAAATTGATGAATTGCCCCCCGGCAGGCAGGCGATTCAAACGACAGTTTTGTCTGCCAAAGAACGCACTCAAGCTTACGATTTGATTCGGCGGGAAGTAGCTAGCGGGCGTCAAGTTTATGTCGTGTTACCGCTGGTGGAGGAGTCGGAAAAGCTGGATGTGCGATCGGCGATCGAGGAACAGGAGAAACTCCAAAAAAGTGTGTTTCCTGAATTTAAGGTTGGTTTGCTGCATGGCAGAATGAGCAGTGCCGATAAAGACGAGGCAATTACAAAGTTTCGGGATAAAGAAACTGATATTTTAGTATCTACTACCGTCGTAGAAGTTGGCGTAGACGTGCCGAATGCAACGGTGATGTTGATCGAGAACTCCGAGCGTTTTGGCCTGTCGCAATTGCACCAATTGCGGGGTCGAGTCGGTCGGGGGAGCAGCCGTTCTTACTGTTTGTTAATGCCCGGTTCTAAGGCTGCGGAAGCGATGCAAAGAATGAAGGTTTTAGAACAATCTCAAGATGGCTTTTTTATTGCAGAAATGGATATGAGATTACGCGGACCCGGTCAAGTTTTGGGTACTCGGCAATCGGGTTTACCGGATTTTGCTTTGGCTAGTTTGGTGGAAGATCAGGAGGTTTTGGAGTTGGCGAGGGAGGTGGCGCAAATGGTAATTGATAGCGATGAAAGTTTGAATGAATGGCCGGTAGTGCGGGATGAGTTGGAGAGGAGATATCAGCGGATGATGAGCGGTTCAATTTTGACTTAGGACTTGCTGAGCAAGTTAAGAATCTAATAGATTATACACCAATGGTTGGTAATGCGGGTTATTATTTAAGTTAGCGATCGCACTCAAACAAAGTATTTATTCAACATCCTGGTGGGAGAATATCTTCATGACAACTACTTTGCCAACAACCGAGCAACGTTACTTCACAGAAGAGCAATATTTAGCACTGGAAGAAACAGCAGAGGACAAAAGCGAATATCTCGACGGAAAAATTATTCCTATGACAGGCGGATCTACCAATCACAATCAAATCGCTGGCAATTTGTACATTGCTTTGAGTTTTGCTCTCAAAAAACGGAATTATCGCATCTTCATCGGTGACGTGCGTCTGTGGGTAGCAAAAGTGCGACTGTACACTTATCCCGACGTAATGGTCATTTTTGGGCTACCTGAGTATCACAACAATCGCACAGACATGATTACTAACCCTCAAGTAATTGTGGAAGTTTTATCAAAGTCTACTAAAAATTACGATCGCAGTGACAAGTTTGCATTTTACAAAACTCTTCCTAGTTTTCAAGAATATATTCTGATTGACCAAACAAAAATTAAGATCGAGCAGTATTCTAAAACCGAGAATAAAAGATGGTTGTATCGCGAGTATGACGAGGAAGATACGGCATTAGTGTTTAACTCATTTCAGGTTGAAGTACCGTTATCTGATGTTTACGAACAAGTTAATTTTGAGGAAGTTGAGCCAGAAAATAGTCAAAATGAGGTGTGAGGGCGATCGCGCTTGGTTTATTCCAGCACTTTGATGATAGTGGCGATCGGGATAAAAAGTGAAAGTTCATCATCCTCTAACGGTATGAAACCGTATTTTAAATAAAACTGTTTTGCTTGCTGATTTTTAGCATCGACAGTCACCGCAAATAGTCCCACTTCAGTGGCAAGGCGAATAGCTTTTTCAAAGCAATTGATAACCAGCCTTTTGCCTATGCCTCTCCCCTGCAAAGAAAGATCGACAGCAAGTTTACCTAAACGCATAGCTGGCACGGGATAACGCGGTAGTCCTCTCCGATAATTTTCGGGTAGGGATTCGCGTTTAATTTCAGCCATACTCACAGAGTAATAGCCTGCTACATCTCCATTTTCACCTTCAGGAATTGCCACAAAAGTTTTAGCGATTCCTCTTCTATCATTTTGACTAGCATATTTTTTGAGGTAATCATACCAAATCCGGGTTTCCCATCCCCGTTATAATTGGTATGGTGCGTCGCTATGAGATCTCCCAATAGCAACGAGAGTTGTTCGTAGCGACGCACCCTACATTTACTACATTTACGAGATTATAA
>JAAUPI010000198.1 GCA_012035135.1 Microcoleus sp. CSU_2_2 | reverse complement strand
CCCCCCACCAAGGTCGGGGAATATCCCTCAAAAACGCTCACGAAGCCTGCAAAGGAACGTACATCGGCTGGCTGGACAGCGACGACTTGCTCGCACCCACCGCCCTCGCAGAAACCGCAGCCGTATTGGACGCGCGGGCAGAAATCGGAGCAGTCTACACCGACTATCTAATAATTAATGAAAAAAGTCAAATCAAAGGACAGGGACACCGCAGCCAAATACCCTACTCTCCAGATAGATTGTTAGTAGATTTCATGACTTTCCACTTCCGCCTGTTCCGCCACCAATTGTACCGCGCAATCGGCGGCATCAACCCCGAATTCAACCGCGCCGAAGATTACGATTTTTGCTTGCGACTTTCAGAAATTACCCAATTCTATCACCTCAACAAACCCCTTTACTACTACCGCCAGCATTCCGCCCATACAGTCGAACAGCAACTAGACCAAATTGTTGAATCTCAGTCAGCAATTTCGCAAGCGCTGCACAGGCGCGGGTTGAGCGAGAGATTTGAGTTAGAAGTAGATATTGTCAGTCGGTTTTTTCTGTACAAACGCAAGCAGAAAACAGTTGACAGTTGACAGTTGACAGTTGACAGTTTTTCTGGTTGAGAGTTGACAGTTTCAGCTTTATCTAATTGATAATTGTCCGCTATATGCTATCCCCTGTATGCTGAAAACAAGGTGAATTTAAATATCGCTATAAAACTTTTGACCGTCGGAGGCAAGCCTAATAACTCTATTTTTTGATAAACTGTTAACTGTGCTGTCAGAAGCCGAAAAATCCCTCCCCGCAACGAGATTCAAGTCGCAGTCCGACAGTCCAGCTCTTGTTTAAACCCCTGCAACAAGCGCGAAAGTCGTCGGTCGCCGACTGTTAATTACGAGGGAAATTCCGATGTATTTTAGTCCTCTTTTAGAGGACGGGAGCTATGAGACAGGGGTTTTCAACCCCTGTCGGACTAAAGGGACAATCGACAAACTATAAAAACGCTCGATCGAATCTCAAAACAATAAACTAACTATCAAAATGATAGACCTAATTTCAAAATGCTCGATCGAATCTCAAAACAATAAACCAACTATCAAAACAATCGAGAAAACTTCCTTAACCGCTCGCCAACTATCAACTGTCAACTATCAATTATCAACTATTACATATGACTCCCGTCTCCATTGTTATGACAGTCTACAACAGAGAACGCTATCTAGGTGCCGCCATAGAAAGCGTTCTCGCCCAAACATATCCTAACTTTGAATTGATAATCTGGGATGACGGTTCCACAGATAACTCTCTCAACATAGCGCGCAGCTACGCCAAACTAGACTCCAGAATTACAGCCCTCGCCGCCGAACACCGAGGCGTCAGCTATTCCCTCATGGCCGCCATCCGACAAAGCGCATTTCCCTACTTCGGCTGCGTGGATAGTGACGATTTGCTAGCACCAAAAGCACTCGCAGAAACAGTCCCTATTTTAGATGCAAACCCGCAACTTGGAGTGGTTTACACCAACTATTTAACCATCGACGAAAACGACTGCGTTGGCGGCGAAGGCGAACTCTGCAAAATCCCCTATTCGCCAGAACAACTGTTAGTAGATCCGATCGTTTTTCACTTCCGCTTGATCCGCCGTTCGGCTTACAATAGTTGCGGTGGCGTTGACCCTAAATTTGGCAATGCCGCCGATTACGAATTGTGTTTGCGACTGAGTGAAGTTACAGAAATTAGAAAACTCAACAAACCGCTTTATTACTATCGCATCCACCAACAAAGCGTTTCCCGCCAGCGTCGGGCAGAGCAAATATTATTGTGCCGCACCGCCGTCGAACAGGCGCTGCAACGCCGCGGGCTTGCCGGTAAATTGGAGTTAGGAGTGGAACTTATAAGTCAATTTCGGTTGCGCCAGAAGCCAGCAGAGCGCCAATTAGATAATATCAAATTTGCGGGCGATCGTCCCAATTCATCCAACAGCAATTTCCCAGCTTCCAGCCCGATTTTCCTGCTTGGGGCGGAACGTTCGGGAACAACTCTCTTGCGTTTGATGCTAACAGCGCATCCAGCTATCTGCATTCCCCCTGAAAGTCTTTTCTTTGTTGCCCTAGAATCGAAATACGGCACCGTCAGCAACTTGTTGCCTCAAATCGAAGAATTTTTAAACGACCTTTACAACAACAATTTTCACAGGTTTGGGGAGTGGAATGTTGACCCGCAACTTTTATTAAATAACTTGAAAGCTCGCCAGCAGTTGAGCTATACTCAAGCAGTGGAAACGGTTTATCAAACATACCGCCAGCAGTTCGACCCAACAGCTTCGATTTGGGGAGACAAGAATCCTTGGGGTTAATGCTTGGCAAGATGAATTGAGTTTTTCTGAATTGGAAACTATTGAGTTGATGAATTGGAAGAATTTGTCAAAGCTGGGATATACAGCAGATTGCAGATTTATGAGGTACATTTAACAACCCCGTAGGGACACGGCACTGCCGTGTCCTTACCTTTTTTGTGTACCTCACATACTTGAAAAAAGCTGTAAATGTACTTCTTTTTTATTTACTTTTCATCTCCTAAATAAGCCTCAATTACAGCCGGATCGTTCCTCACAACAGCAGGTTCTCCCAAAGCAATTAGCTGACCAAAATGCAACACGGCAATGCGATCGCACAATCCCATAACCAGCGGTACATGATGCTCTATTAATATTACAGTTAAATTGAATTTTTGGCGTACTTCTCGAATAAATTCGCTTAACTTTTGCTTTTCATTTGGGTTCATGCCTGCCGCAGGTTCATCTAATAACAATATTTGCGGTTCTAGAGCTAAAGCGCGGGCAATTTCTAAACGTCTTTGGTCGCCGTAGGACAAGTTTTTGGCTTGTTCGTTTGCCCGATCGCCCAATCCAACCAAATCCAAGAATTCCAACGCTTTCTCGTGGGTTTTGCGTTCCATTGCATTAGACGCTGGTAAAGCAAATATGCCCGCCAACAGCGATAACACTGGGTTGCGCGATCGACTGTGGATGTGTCGGGCGATCGCCACGTTTTCACTAACAGAAAGTTCCCCAAACAACCGGATATTTTGAAATGTTCTGGCAATACCTTTATTCGCAATTTGATAAGGCTTCAATTGAGAAATATTTTCATCTTGATAAATCAGATTGCCACTAGAAGCAGGTATCAATCCAGTCATGAGATTAAATAGGGTAGTCTTGCCCGCGCCGTTAGGGCCGATCAGTCCAAATATCTCGTGTTTTTCAACTGTAAAAGATACATCATTTACGGCAATTAAACCGCCAAAGCGACGAGTTAATCCTTGGGCAGCTAAAACCGGATTGGTTTTTGAGAGGGTAAGGGGTTCGGAAATCATCAAATATAATAGAATAGTGATTATATAATTATGCCTTAAACTTAACTATAAGGTGAGTTTCCTATTCCTATGGTCTGTGGTTGGCGCGGTGAAAGAGTAGCAATTGTAATTTGTAATTCGACATTGTGTCAACAGTCAACAGTCAACTGCTATAGAATAGATTCAACGCCGTAATTCTCTCCTCACAACAACCATGAGTTACTGTCTGAATCCCAACTGCCAAAAACCCTCGAACAACCCCGCAAGCGCGAAATTTTGCCTCAATTGCGGGGCTAACTTGCTGTTGGGCGATCGCTACCGCCCTACTAAGTCTATAGCAAGAGAAGGTTTTGGCATTGCTTTGCTTGCAGAAGATGAATTTAAACCCTCAAAACCTCCCTGCGTCATCAAACAGTTTTTCCCATTAGAACACAATAATGCGCCGAAAGCAGTCGAATTATTTCGCCAAGAAGCAGTACGCTTGGAACAGTTGGGAAAACACCCGCAAATTCCCGAACTTTTGGCGCATTTCGAGGAGGCCGATCGGCTTTATATTGTCCAAGAATTTATTGATGGCAAAAACTTGGCTCAAGAGTTAGTTCAAACAGGTGCTTTTCGCGAACATCAAATTCGGAGTTTGCTGCAAGATTTGTTGCCTGTGCTGCAATTTATCCACAAAGGACAAGTAATTCACCGCGATATTAAACCCGATAATATTATTCGGCGCGACTCGGACGGTAAACTCGTTTTAGTTGATTTTGGTGCGGCGAAATATGTCGCAACAGGTGCTTTTGCTCGAACCGGAACCACGATCGGCAGTGCGGGTTATGCTGCACCAGAACAAACAGTTGGGAAAGCTGTATTTGCTAGCGATATTTACAGTTTGGGTGTTACTTGTATCCATTTGCTGACAGGAATTGAGCCGTTCGATTTGTATGATGCTAGCGAAAGTAAGTTGGTGTGGAAAAATTATTTAATCGACAATCCAGTCAGCGAAGAACTGGCTCGGATCTTGAATAAAATGATTGAACTTCCTCTGAATAAACGCTACAAATCGGCGGATGAAGTGCTGCAAGACTTAAATAGTGCGATCGGCAAACAGGCGATACCGATACTGCAATTTAATCCGCCCCAACCGCTATCAAATGCGATCGCAAATCCAATCGCCCAATTTAAGACAAATCCTCTGTTTCAATTTTCCAAGTCTTGGCTAACTGCCGGAATAGTATTGCTTGCAGGATTGACAGGATATCAATATTGGCTGTTGACAAGGTGGAATTTAGAGTTAAATACTGACAGAATCGGTGCTGATTATAACAATATGTACATCAGTAAACCAGATCCGGATCTCTGCAAACAAATCTGTGCGGTTGACGAACAATGTCAGGCTTTTACTTACGTGCGGCCGGGATTGGAAGGCGATCAAGCTCGGTGTTATTTCAAGAATGGCGTGCCTTCGCCAACTCCCAGAGAAGGCCGCAATTCTAGTATCAGACCGACGAGGTGGTAAAGGGCGTTATATCAATTCTGGTTGCATCGGAATTAATATTACCCGCGATCGGGACACGGCGAAAGCCTAAGTCCCTACAATTAATCTGGCGTAGGGACACGGCACTGCCGTGTCCTCTATACCATTCTGGCGCAGTCGGAATTGATATTAAACAAAGAGGGAAGCGGAATGTTCTTAAAGTTTCCCTTAATTTGATATTACAGGTTACTTCTGTGGAGTTGGAATCTTGTTGAAAAATAACTCCTTAGTCCGAGAATTGCGATCGTACATATGTATAACAGGAACAAGTCGATCGTCAACCATAACTTTGTCATCGTGAATCCCCCAAACTCCCTCATGATCTCCACACAGTGTGAGGACGGAACCATTCTTCAAATTATGTCTCACCATTTGGTTACTGGGAAATTCATAGTTAATCACCTTATTGAACATTGCTTGATCGAGAGGTTTACGACGATGACATTGAGCCTCCAACATCATTAATTCAATGAGTTTCATCATCAGAGGGTTTCCTCCTAATACTGTCCCGGCACAGAGTGTAGCTTTTCCAAACATTTCTTCAAGAGTTTTTTCCCCATAAACAGTCCTAAGCCATTCATTATCTATATTTTCTTTATGTTGTTGCCCATAATAAATACCTGCTTGTTCAAAAACATGAAGCTTACTAGAATCTAAGTCATCGAAAGGAGAAGCTTGGAAGACAACATCACGCACATCTGAAGTCATAACCATTCGATAACAGGAGTTAACCTTAAGGAATGTATGGTAAGCCATCCAGCGACCTGCTAGTGGATGAACCCAATTGGCAACGGTACTTCTATAATCTTCCTCTAAGTAGGTACGACTAGAGCCTGAACTTACTCGAATCAAAGCTTGCAGTCCCACCATTTTTGTGTGATAGAGGAGATTTAGGATCTTTGAGCTAGTAACCAACTTCCACACATTTTCAACTGGTATAAGGGTGATATTTTTTTCGAGAGCTACCTTGGCGAAGTCATCCCCTAAGGCATTAATAAACACAACAATATCAACTTTATCTCGATCACAATGCTGACGAATTGAGGCAACAAACCTGTAGAAATCATCGAATTTGGAGTTGGTGGCATAACCCATTATTAAGTCTTTCATTTTTAAGTAACCTCAAAATCAGATTGAAAGTGAATACAGCGTTAGATCGTCCTGCTGAAGTAGCTACTAATTGTCGAGGGAGGTTTTTTTGAAATCTGCATAATTACTTGTTTTTATGTAGATAACTTTTGTGTTGTGATTATACGTAAGTATGATTTTGATTGTGGAGCGTGTCAAGTCAGTCGATGGAGCTTTACAGAATCTTTATTAAAGAAGTGAACATTGTGTTTTTTTATAAAATCACATCGCGCTATAATGTCACAAGTACCGTAGTCTCTGAATATTCTTAACATCTCGCAGAGATAATTGTATAACAATGTACATACCAGACTCGCAATCTTCCCAAGCAAAAGCGTTGCCAACGATGTACGATCTACCCAGTGAAGACCCGGAGGAACGCGGTTTGCCTGACAAATATCACCGCTGGCAAGCACAACTTTTGTGCGATAGCCGCCTCCCTTCTAATTATCGAGCCGATCGCATATTTTCGACCAGCGATTTGTATCTCTACTACGACTCCAACTATCCCATCAGAGCAATGGGCATTAATCCAGATGAGCTGTAAAATTAAATAGTAGCGTGAAATGCTACCAGCGTTGTCCATAAAAAATTATTAACAAAAAATTACTTATGCCAGACTCTACTTCACTGCGCGATCGCTACTTAGTCCTGATCGACAAAATTGTCGAAATCACCCTCAAAGGTCAAATTCGATCGAAAGAACAAGTTTATCAAATGCTCGTCCAAGACATCGGCGCAGGTACCGGTGAAATTTTTGAACGCTGCTTCGGAGAACGCCTTGACGCGGCCGACAATCAACTCAGAAATGAAAAAGACGAAATCAAACAAGCCAAAGCAAATCGCACCCTCAGAGCGCTAAAAACCATCCAAGGAGAATGGGAACGCTGGCAAAAAGACAACCGAGTTTCCAGCGCGATCGCCTCTGCTATTCAACAAATCCTGACCGCCGAATCTAACAGCCGTCTCCTGGCATTATTGCAAGTAATTGACCCCAACAAAGAACATCCGCTGACTCTCGATCAGTTACAGCAATTAGCAAAATCCCTGCACCAACAAATGCTGCAAACTGCCAATCCCGAAACCGAGCAAGATTTGCAGCAAATCACCTCCGGGATTGCCAAGGGTTTGGAATCTTGGCAACGACTGGAACCGGAACTCGTAGGCTGGATTTATCAGCCACAGCAGCTAGGATTTGGTGGCAGTTCCGAACAAAACGGGCCTTGGGCTTTTTGGGCAAAAAAGGTGAAAAGTCCTTTTCCCCACGCTCTTTTGAATGCGATCGCGCTCGGTGAATCGATAGTTGAATTAGCTGCCAAAGCAGCCAATTTAGAGTTGGGCGTATTAGTGGAATTAGCGATTATTTTGCAGTGCTTGCAGCGGGCATTAGCGACATGGTTTGACAAGCAAGTTTACGATTCCAAGGTATCGACCAAAGCTTCAATTTCTACTTACATTACTTTTGCGGTAATTTGGAGTCAGCTAGCCAACGGATTTAATAATTCTACTAGAGGCGGCGAACAGTTGGCAAATGCTTGTTTTCAAGTAACGCTGCAAATTTTGCGCGCTTTTTCTCAGCGAGAATACTTTCCGCTTTACGGCGGGATTTTTGCCTCGTTTGATGGCAAATCTCTGCGGCACACTTTGGAGTATTTAGATGAACCGCTGCGACGGGTAGAAGGTACTCAAGCTAAGGCTCGAATTCTGACACTTTTGGGTTATTCAATGCGGGCTGTGGGCGCTTACGAGCGAGCGATTTTGCTGCACAAACAAGCGCTGGAAATTGCGCGTCTGGAAGAAGACAAAGCCTGCGAAATTGCCAATCTAAATCACATCAGCCGCAACTATGTTTCTCAGAAAAACTATCAGGAAGCGATTAATTATAGTCAGCGAGCTTTAATTTTTGCCAGACAAGCAGGAGAGCGGCAAGGTGAGGCAAATGCCCTGGCTAATTTGGGTTACAGCGAAGTGTTCCAAGCGCGGCAGTTGGAAGAGGTGGAACCGGAGGTTTATGAAAGTGCGATCGGCTATTTGGAACAAGGTTTGTTGCTGTCGGAAAAATTGGGAGACAGGCAAAGTCAAGCTTTTTGTTCCAGCAGTCTGGGAATTGCTAAAATCGCGTTAAAAAATTCCGAAAGTGCGATCGAATATTTGGTCAAAGGTTGGCAAGCAGCCCAATTCTCCGGCGATTTATATTTGCAGGGTCTGAATTTGGCTTATTTAGCTCAAGCATATTATAGTATTAATGAGCTAGAAAAAACTATATTTGCTGGCAGTTTGGGGATGTATACTTTAGAGCAAATCGGTGCGATGGAGTGGCGTCAATCGGCGGGTTTGCTAACAATTTTGCGGGGGCAAATGGGGGCGATCGCTTTTAAAGAGTCTTTGGCGAAGAGTCGAGCTAATATCATTCCGGCGATCGGTGTTGATGGCTACGATTACATCTCGGAATTGCTGGAAAAATACCAGCAATCTATCTAATAGACTTCTGGCAACAGGATACTCAAGAACAGGCAAGATGCCTGTTCCACAACAATTATGCCAGAGGTCTAATACCAAATCCGGGTTTGTTACCCCCTTTATAATGAGCAGGAGCGTAGGGTGCGTCGCCACGAATAATTCTCGTGCTTAAACCGAGATTAAACGAGCGACGCACCATACAATTTATAACGGGGATGAATCAGCCAGATTTGGTATAATATTATGTCCGATCGAACGATCGCTGCGAAGATTAGTTTGATTCCAGTCAAATAACTGTCAACTGTCTTCCCGCCAAGGGGGGCGAGGGGGGTGTCAACTATCAACTGCTATACCTGCAGAATCTGGATCTTAAGACTTGGCTAATGGTAGAATCAACCGAGCTACGATCGAATTGTTTGCTAATATTTCTAGATTCAAATTTCCCCCCATTAAGTGCAGCGCTCGCTGACAATTCAACAAATTTTGGATTGTCGGCTTATTCCCACTAGATGGAACTAAGATATCTGACTGCAAACCGCCATTGAATACCACAATTAACTGCCGATCGATCGTGCCGCTATCGGTAACAGACAACTCCAACCAATCCTCATCTAAAACTTGATAGCGAATCTCAATCTTTCCCCCAACAGGAGAGCGGCGACAAGCAGCAGCCAACAATTCGCACAGCACCAAATCTAGCTTGATGCTGTCCCCGCGAACGCTCAACACTTGACCCGCAGGCAGCGAAACGCAAGCTTCCCGGTTTACTTCCAGCAAAATTTCCAACTGTTTGACCAGGGAGGCCGTTCGATCGATCGAGCGCTTCAGCCAAGCACTCACAGACACCGCATCTTGCCCTAATTGCAGGTGCCACTGTTCCTGTTTGAGCACCAAATGAGTTGATCCCAAAGAATTGCTAATTTGCCGCAAAACCTGCTGGTAGCGCAAAGTTTTTAGAGCATCTTTTTGTTCGCGAGGCGACTGCAAAATAGATTGACTCAACTCCCCCAACTCCTTTACCCCCGCTCCCAAAGTTCGATAAAATTCCTCGAAACGGCGCTGCTTGTACCAGTTGAGCAACTCCAGATCCGATCGCAGCGATTCAGATCTAGATTGCACCGCCAAATACCTGCGCCACCAAGCCAACTGAAACGCCATCCCTCCGAACAAATTCACCGATAACTCCGACCATCGGCGCCCAGTAGCATCCGCAGCCACCACAATTCCCATCGGAACGTGCTCTGGCGAAGTCCGCAGTGCCACTGCCATAATCTCACCAATTCCCGGACTGCGAAGCCACCGCTTAGTCGCCAACGGCAGTTCGCTCATGCTTTGTTGCAGTACGCCACCAGCAGCCAGCGTTTGTTGAATCAAAGCATCTGTTTCGACGGGAATCACTGCGTCAGGGTTGAGCGCAAACACGGGATTGGCAGCTACCGTCGCCGCAATTGAAGTTTCTTGCTGCCCGTGATTCCAAGTAATTACGGCAACTAAAGGACAGGAAACCGTTTGGGCAACCTGTTGAGCAAAGTTGCGCTCTAGTTTTTGCAGTGGCGACTCTGGGAAAATCTGCGGTGAGAAGGTAGACATCGGTTGGGGAGATTGCTCCTCGGAAGGCTGCTGCAAAATCGCCAAACCCGATTCGATCGATCGGCAAAATAGCTGGTACTTGTCGATTGCCGCGGCCTGCTGCCACTGGTGCAGGATTAGTCCTAGCTGTTGACTAACTACTCGAACTAATTCTCGCTCCGATCGACTCCAAGTGCGAGTAGCACTGTGCCCGACAACCAGCAAGCCCTCGATCGATTTTGGATTTTGGATTTGAGATTTTAGATTGGGGTTTTCTGCATCTCTCCTCTGACTTTCCCCCCCTTGGGGGGGGCAGGGGGGGGGTCCCTCCTTGGGGG
>JAAUPI010000197.1 GCA_012035135.1 Microcoleus sp. CSU_2_2 | reverse complement strand
TTTTATACCAAATCCGGGTTACTTACCCCTTTTATAATCTCGTAAATGTAGTAAATGTAGGGTGCGTCGCTACGAACAACTCTCGTTGCTATTGGGAGATCTCATAGCGACGCACCATACCAATTATAACGGGGATGGGAAACCCGGATTTGGTATTACTGCTGCTTTTGATTCACTGGAAAAGCACCAGCTTTTACTGCCACAGTCACAGGTTGTCCGTCGCGACTCACCTCAAGCTGCATATCTTTGCCCACTGTACTTTTCTCGACAATTTGTTGTACGCTGCCAGCCTCGCTGACTTCTTGACCGTTAATTTTCTTAATCACATCAGCAACGCGAACTCCAGCTTGTGCCGCCGGAGAATTGCTTGCAACTCCCAAAACTAAGACGCCTTTATCTTCAGTTAGCCTCAATTTGCTGTTGGGATTTCTATTAAACTCTGCCTTGACTTCGGGAGTAATGGTCAACATCCGAACCCCCAGATAAGGATGTTCGGCTTTCCCAGTCGTGACTAATTGTTCGGCAATTTGTTGAGCACGATCGATCGGAATTGCAAAACCCAATCCTTGAGCACCTTGAATAATTGCTGTATTCATCCCGATAACTTGACCCCGCTGATTCAACAACGGGCCACCGGAATTACCAGGATTAATCGCAGCATCCGTTTGAATAAAGCTGACGCGCTTGTCAGGAACACCAACATCTGCACTAGAACGACCTGTAGCGCTAATAATACCCACAGTAACAGTATTATCCAAACCGAGGGGATTGCCGATCGCCACCGCCCATTCTCCCGGTTGCAACTCTTCGGATTTACCCAAACTGACCACAGGCAAATTGTTAGCTTCAACCTTAACAACAGCCACATCAGTAACTGTATCTACACCTAAAACTTTGCCCACCAATTCCCGTCCATCCTTCAGTTTTACCGTCACGGTATCCGCACCATCAACAACATGGGCGTTAGTCAAAATTCGGCCGTCGGAACCAAAAACAAAACCGGAACCAGAACCCCGTTCCACCCGATTTCCTGACCGAGGCTGAGTCGGCAATTCCGAACCAAAGAAGTTACGTAATTGGTCTTCAAAATCCTCTGGAACTTGGTTATTCACGGTGCGAGACGAGTTAATTCGCACCACCGCCGGCCCGACTTGCTGCACTACTTTTGTCACAAAATTAGAATCTTCAGAGGGCAGTATACTGACAGGTACTGCTGAAATTGGCGCTGCACTGGATGCAGTTGAGGGTTCAGCTTTGATAGCATTAGAACTTCCCGGAACTTGCGAATTCAGGGCATTGCAGCCAAAAAAAGTCGTGGAACCGAGCAAAACTAGGGATAAAAAACCAAGTCTTTTCGGCAATGAAAAAGTGCGATGATGCTGAGTTTGATTAGGCATATTTTGGGTTTCGGTAATATTGATTTGGTTCGAGTTAGAGCGGGAATTATAATTAGGATTTTTCATTGGTAATACCTACTGAATTAAGTTATGGGAGAAGGAAGAAGGAAGAAGAACCCCCCCAAGGGGGGAAGGAAGAAGGAAGAAGGAAGAAGGAAAATGCAAGATAATTAATGGTTTCAGCAATTTAAAATGTCAAGAGTCATGCCCGAAGGTTACTATAGAACCAAAGGCTCTTTAATTTAAATTGAAGCATTTTTCAGATGTGTTTGCCCGGTGGGGTTTACCCTACATGGTGGGGTAGAAACCGTGCTGTGTCAGTCTAATTCTGGCTTCGGACTGATGGCGAAGATCGTGAGCGATCGAACTCAGGCACCACTGGCAATCCGATCGCACACTTCGATAATAAATACTACGGTAGCTACCCCGGATATTCCGCATTAGTCGCGAAATTTTCACACTTTTGACAACGAAATTAGAACAGTCCTGAGCGTAGTCGAAGGGTCAACACTCAACTGCCTGCCCGCTCGCGTAGTCGAAGAGTCAACACTCAACTGTCAACTGTTTAACGATCGGCAGACTCAACAGAAACTCCCGAATTGCTCTCCCTCGACTGGTTCCTCGAAGCTTCCAAAGTATCAACTGCATTCTTAATAAAACCGGCCATCGGTACAGCCACCAACAAACCTGCTACTCCCGCAACCTTGATTCCCACCAGCAGCGAAACTAAAATCCACACGGGATTGAGACCGATAAAACTGCCCAAAAGACGAGGAGCGATCGCATTTTCAATTACTTGATCAACGATTGTAGCGACAGTTAAAACTGTTACGCCCAGCCAAAAATTGTTCAGTGTGATTAGCAAACTGACAATGCAAATACTAAAAGGTGCTCCAAACGGAATTATCGTCATTACACCCACACCCAAACCAAACAGTAGCCCGAAAGGAACTCGCAAAATTAAAAAGGCAACAGTCATTGCAAGTCCCATCAAACTTGCTAAAGTTGCCTGTCCCACGAAGTAGTTATGGAAGCTTCGCGGCAGCAATTCTCGCAATTGGACACTCAGCTTGGGGGGGAACCACTTAAACAAGCCTTCCCACACTTTATCGCCATGCAAAAGCAAGTAAAATGTCAGCACTATTGTTAATAAGAAGTTCACAAGACTATCTGCCGCACCTAAGCCAAATTTGAGGATTTCGCCGATTAGAGACTGCAACTGAGCCGAAAGTCGATCGCTCAATTGAGTAGTCAAACCGCTAACATCAATGCGTAGATTGCGATTTTCCGCCCACTTGTGGAATGCTTCCATCTGTTCGGTTCCAGAAACTATCCAAGTCGGTAGTCGGGTTGCAAGTTCCGTGAGTTGAGTCAGCAGAATGGGAGCGAGAGTGACGCCTAAAACCACCAGTACGAGTAAAGTAACAAATAATACTGACAAAACAGCTCGATCGCGCTTCATCCCATATCTGCACAGCAAGCGGACAGGGTAATCTAGCAAAAAAGACAGCACTGTAGCAATTACTAAAACAGTAATCAGGGCGCGAAAATATTCAAAGACTAAAAGGGCTAACCAGCAGTTGAGTACCGCTAGGGGAAATAACAGTCCGTAAGTCCACCACTGCGGTAGTTTAGTGAAACGTCTCATTTTGGAAATGGGTAATTGGTAATTAATAATTGGTTGTAGGTGGTTAATTATTGAAATAACAAATAACATCGGTAAGTGCTAATTTAACCGAGAGTAGTTAAAAATATTAAACCCGCACGGGCGGGCGATCGCCTCTGATTAACCACCTATAATAAAAGTTTTTTGTAGTAAAGACTTCAGTCCTATTCTCCTAAAAGTCAGAGAGAGGATAGAAGTCTTCACTACAAACTTCAGAATGGTTAGACGATCGGACATAATATTAGTTCATAAAATTGGCAGTCTTGTCTACTGGTGTCGATCGATCGCTAATTGAATTAAGCGGTCTACTAATTCGGGAAAAGAAATGCCAGAAGCTTCCCAAAGTTGGGGATACATACTGGTAGCGGTGAAACCCGGAAAAGTGTTGATTTCATTAATCAGAACTTCTCCTGTAGATTCAATGTAAAAAAAGTCCACTCGCGCTAGACCGGCTGCATCTATAGCTAAAAATGCTTGCACTGCCATTTCTTGGATTTGGGAGATAATGGCGCTGCTTACCTTTGCCGGAATTGACAGGTCGGCTTGCCCTTGAGTATACTTAGTTTCATAGTCGTAAAAATCGCTATTAAAACTAATTTCTCCTACCGTTGAAGCTTGGGGATTGTCGTTACCCAAAACTGCACATTCTAATTCTCTAGCTATGACACCAGCTTCGACAATTATCCGCCGATCGTAACTGGCAGCGCTGTCGAGAGCAGCTTCTAATTCAGCGCGCGATCGTACTTTAGAAATTCCCACCGACGAACCCAAATTTGCTGGTTTCACAAAGCAAGGATAACCCAAAGTTTGCTCAATTTGGTCGCATAGTTTAGGGAAAACACAAGGATTTGACCAGATTTCGGAACGGTTAACGCCAATGTATTTTACCTGCGGCAAACCAGCGTGAGCAAAAGCCATTTTCATCGCTATTTTATCCATCCCCATCGCCGATCCCAAAACCCCAGAACCGACAAAAGGAATTTGCATTAATTTCAGCAATCCTTGCACCGTACCGTCTTCGCCGTTAGGCCCGTGCAGAACCGGGAACCAAACATCTACTGCATTCAAACTAGGAAATTGGGGAGATAAAGGAGACTCATTTTCTGCTCTTTGTCCCTCTATTTCCAGGGGTTTTCCTGCTGCTAAGACTTGTTGAGGCAAACTTCCAGACAACCAGCGGCCGTCTTTTTGGATATAGAATGGCTGGACTTCGTATTTGGTAGAGTTTTCGTCGGCAGCCAGGGCCCGCGCGATCGCCCTAGCCGAACTAATTGAGACTTCGTGTTCCCCGGAACGCCCGCCGAATAACAACCCTATCCGCATCTTCGTCATTTTTCAATACTCCCGGTACTTTTTGACAAATATACACGCATAGCGCAGCCAACGCAGAGACGAACGCTTTAAGACTGCTTATCTCCTCCCTTCCACTCTTCCTCTGTGTCCTCTGCGCTCTCTGCGGTAAAAAAAATTACATTTTGTCACAAAGTAAACCATCTCTAACCAATATTATCTATGCAAGCTACTTGGGCTGTACTGGTTGCACAAAACTGCTATTAGCCCGAACAAAACAATTGCTGGGTGCGCCCGGATCGTCACTTTTTTCCACAAAAAACCAAGGTTGATTTTGCTCGTCGTACAAAACTCCCAATCCGCTCGGCCCGAGGTATATTTCAAAATCCTGACCTTGTTTTAAAGCTCCAACTACAGGCCAATTGTCAATATCTAACTCCACCTTACTCCCCGGATCTTGTATTTGCTGAATCGAATATTGGCCCATCCTGCAATTAAGACCATTCGGATCGGAGTCAACAACTTGCCAATATCTGTGGGATGTTCTTTGATAGTCTCCGCTTTCTTTTGGTTGTGGCAATTCAACTTGAGAAGTTGTTTGCGGAGTTGACATTTCTTGGTCAGCTTCAGAATTTGGTGTCATGTTATTTAGACCCTGTTTTCGTATTTTCTTATTAGAGTTTTAATCCGGTGTTGCAGCTAGCCACAAAGCTAAATTGCGAACGTAAGTTTTGATATCTTCCAAAGCCTGCTGCTCTGTTTGCATAGTATTTCCCGGTGGCTCGCTAACAAAGCTCGGACAGCCCATATCCACATTTCAATTATAATCGCAGAAATGGTAAAAAGTAGATTGAGCAACTCCACGTCCAGCTTGGTTTCCTCGATCGTCCCAGGGCGACTCGAAAGCAACAGCGAGGTTAAAAGTTCGATCGCTCACCAAACTTTTCCCCCGTGCAATTACCCTCCCGTACCTATCCCCTGCGGGGACACCCACCTCGCCCTCGTGCGGATGAGCCGGAAAAAACTCGATCGCCTCTCCAGAATTACCAGGCTTTTTCAAAAGAGAATGCACCGGATCGATCGGCGTAATTCTTTGATAATTACCCTTAAGATGCTCAATCTAATTATAATTCTCTACATTTTCTCCGGTTAGGCTAAAAGCGCGAACTTCTGTAATTTTAACCCGAACCATTTTACCCGCCAATTCAGCAATATTGCCCTTAAAAAAAGTAAGCCGATTGCCACGAGTGCGTCCCATCACCTGAGTTGAATCTTTGAGATTTTGGACTTCGACTAAAACCTCTTCAATGCGTCCGAAATAGCGCTGCGATCGATCCATTGCCGTCGCACTCACCGCATGATTCAGTCGCTGCAATCGATCGGCCTTCACCTCCTCGCTCAACTGATTTTCCCACAAAGCCGCCGGCGTCCCAGGGCGTGGCGAATAAGCCGCCGTATTCACCAAATCGAAACCAACATCTGCGATTAACTTCACAGTCTTTTCAAACTGCGCTTCTGTCTCACCGGGAAAGCCGACAATCGCATCCGCAGTAATCGAAGCATCCGGCATATAACGGCGAATTGTATCAATGATTCGCAGGTATTTCTCCTGAGTATAACCCCGCGACATCGCCTTCAAAATCTCATTATCACCAGATTGAAAAGGAATATGAAAATGTTCGCAAACCTGCGGCAATTCCGCGCAAGCCTTAATTAACCTTTCCGTGAAATAGCGCGGGTGGCTAGTAGCAAATCGGAGTCGATCGACTCCCGGCACATCTCCCACAAAATAAAGCAAATCCGTCAAAGTATGCTGATGACTGCCATCCGATTTCGTCCCAGGCAAATCTCTACCATAAGCATCAATATTTTGACCCAATAAAGTTACTTCCTTGTAACCTTGACGCCCTAATTCCTCGATTTCCGCCCGAATTGCTGCCGGTGTTCGTGACTGTTCAACCCCGCGCACATTCGGCACAACACAATAAGTGCAGCGTTCGTTGCAACCATAAATTACATTCACCCAAGCCGTCACCTTACTATCACGGCGAGGCTTAGTAATATCCTCCATAATCTCAACCGCTTCAGTTGCCACAACTTGATTTCCGTCGAACACTTGTTCCAGCAAATCTTCAAGTCGGTTAGCGTGTTGCGGCCCCATTACTAAGTCTAATTCCGGCACACGTCGCAGCAGCGCTTCACCTTCCTGCTGAGCCACACATCCCGCTACAATTAAAGTTAAACCCGGTTCTTGACGCTTGCGGTGAGCCTGCCTTCCCAGGTTAGAATAAACTCTTTGTTCGGCATTGTCTCGAATTGTGCAAGTATTGTAGAGAATTAAGCTAGCTTCGTTCGGATCTTCCGAAAACTCAAAGCCCATATTTTCGAGAATGCCTGCCATCCGTTCGGAGTCGGCTTTGTTCATCTGGCATCCGAAAGTGGTAATGTGATAGCGGCGGGGTTTGGCGGTCATAGCAAATTGCAGGCAAATAAAAAATCTAGGTTTTCAACCTTAACAAGTTATTATAACACTTCTGCGTTAAACCAGATACATCTAGTAATAGATAATATTATATCCCGTTTATTACCCATAATAAAAGTCGTTTGTAGTACCCTTATCTAAAAACTGTAAAATTGTTTTAGCAATACCTCGCGCAGCCAGATAAGGAACCCCATTTCCCACAGTTTTAAACATATTAGTTAGCGTCATGTTTTTGGGGAGTACAAAGTTTTTCGGCATAGATTGAATAGCGAGCGTTTCTGCAACAGAAAGCCTGCGAACTTTGTAAGGGTGCAAGTGAACTTCGTTATTTCCATAACAAGCAGTCGGGGAATAGCGCCACCGGTGCAAACGCTTGTAAGATTTTTTAGAATCATCTCCCTCATCAACCGCAGCAAATCTTGTAATCCCGGCTCTTGGTTGAAAATAATGTTTGGCATTAGGATGGTTGATAACATCATTTTTTTGGAACCAAAACTCCACTGTTAACTCTTGGGGAATTCCCTCAGGGCAAGGCAATAAACCATCACAGGCAAACGCATCACTCTCAGGCCAAGGATTAGAAAAAACTTCTAATTTGGGATACAAAATCTGACTTCCCCAAGGAAATACACCTTCCGGCAACATTTGGCTATTTTTATCTAAAGAAATGCCCATATCTTTGACAAGATTTTTTCTAAAACCGATCGAAATAATTCGATCTCTATCTTGCGGCACACCGTATTCGATCGCATTAATTAAACGCTCCAAAAATACGTATCCTGCCTCAGCCAACTGATGCTTTAGTTCGTCATAAAAAGATTTATGTTTTTTGGTTCTCCACAAACCTTTCACATTTTCAAACAAAAAGAAATCCGGCTGTTGTTGGCAAATCAATTCAATATACGAAGCTGAAAGCTTGCCTTTTTCTCCTTCCCCACCTCGGTTTTTCCCACCCACTGAAAAATCAGGACAAGGAGGCCCCGCAATAAATCCAATAATATCGTGTTTCTTGCGAGCATCCTGCATCAATTCCCGCAAGTTAAGTGCTGGTTTTCCCTCTACAAGTCGAGTTACATCTGCTGCTTCTCCTTCGCAATATCCGTATTCTGGCTGTGGCAAATTCAGGCACTGCCGAGAGTAGCGATAAGCTTGCATGAATGGAGAGAAAATTTCATTTACATAAGCTATATTAAAGCCGATCGATTCAAAACCGAGGTCAAGAAATCCCGAACCAGAAAAAAAGGAGAATATACAGGGATGACGGTACATTGAATGATGCCACTAATTTTAAACTAAGCTGATTATAAATGTCGATTTGTATCGGAGATTATGGCGAACCCGCCCCTACAGCAATCGCACTCATCTTCCTCAAACAGAAGCCAAAAAAAAATTATTAATTAAAATCAATAAATTGACGAAAACAACACCCTCCTGTATAATTTAAAAAAAAATCTCAACAAAATAGCAAACACTTGACAACTAATCACTTCAAAAGTTAACAAGTTAATAGATCGCATCTTGATACCAATGATTTCATACCTAATATCATTTTCTTGGGGTATTTGCCTGCTACTATCCCTCATCGGCTGGGGAAAAGTCCTCAACCACATCCTGTTTCCCAACCAGCGAATGGACTGGGGACAAAGAGCAGCCTGGGGCTTAGCCTTTAGCGTTATAATTGGCGGCATCTTAAATGCAACCTCGACTATTTCGCAAACCACAATTTTAATTTTTTTAGGTTTAGGACTTGTTTATTGTCTAGTAGATTTGGTAAATCACAGAAAGTCGATCGGCAGCAATCTCTTACAACTATTTCAAGAAAGTCGCAAAGATAAAATAATCTTAGCAGGCATTGCCACAGTCAGTCTTCTGATTTTAATCCAGTATGCGGGATGGGTTTATACAGGCAGGCTCAACTTTGCTAACATGGTTTATGCAGACGGGTTTAATACCAGCGATGACTACCACGCTTACTTGGTATTTCCCCACAAAATGCTACAACTCGGTTCGATGGCGCTAGAGCCTTTTAGCGAAAGAAGAATAGTATCTTTAGGGGGACAGTCATTTCTCCATACATTAATTTTAAGCGTACTTTCAGACACTAATTTAAACCTGATAGACCCCGCTTTGCCATTGCTGATTATTGTCGGACTAATTCTGGGATATTTTAGAGAAAACAAAGCCTCAACCCATCGAGTAATCTTCACTATTTTATTTGTGCTTTTAATTGCAGTTCCCAAGGCAAATACTACAAGTATGATGGTGCCAACAGCTTTATTTTTAAGCTTATTTAGAATGCTGGATAGTAAAGAAATAGACGGCAACCATTGGGCTGCAAATGCTGCTATTATCGCTTTAATTTCCGCAGCAATTTGTACTTTAAAATCTTCTCTCATTCCCGCCTCTGCAATTTTATTTGGAGTTAGCTACATTTGCTATTTTATTACTTCAAATACAAAAATAAAAGTTGGATTGGAATTCGGACTGGCAACAATATTAGTGGGAATATTTCTGCTACCTTGGATGATTTCTTCGTATCAATCATCAGGTACGTTATTATATCCTCTTTTGGGAAAAGGCTATCACGCCTCCGCCTACGGCATTACTTTCAAATCAGGATCGACACTCTTGGGAACTGTTAAAACAGCCCTTACAGCATTCAGAGGGATTTATGTTTTTGTACTAATATTGCTCGGCTGCTTGAGCTTAAGTATTCGACCTCTGAAATTTGGCAATTCACCCGAAGAAAGATCGTTCTCTTCGCGCCAAGCACCTTTATCTATGACAATTGCAGCCCTATTGGCAACAGTTGCTGTAGGCGTACTTACCGAAAATGCCGACCCTTTTCGCTATTCATTTTCTCACCTTTTCCCGGCAATTATCATATTAATTATGCTCGCCATGACTGATACGGGAGCGTTAAATAAAAACGGAGTCGCTAACTTTTTTCTGGTGGCTGTATTTTGTGCGGGTGTGGGAATCAGCTACAATTGGGATATCACTAAACAGACTTATCCAGCTTATCTCAAAAACATCCAATTCGGATTGACAAATCCATCTTTAGTTTCAGCTAAACAAAAGTCACAATATGCAGCTATGCAGCAGTCAATTCCACAGGGAGAAACAGTTTTAACAAGATTAGACGCACCTTTTATCCTCGACTTCAAACGCAATCAAATCTTCATTGCCGACTGGCCCGGAGGAGCGAGTTTGCCACCCGGAATGCCTGTATTCAAAGGCCATGAAGCTTTAGCAAATTATTTAGTTTCAAAATCGATTAGATACATAGCCTATTCGTCTTGGAGTCTAAATCATCCCGCAGATGTAGATACTTCTGGGCCGGGATTGTCATCTTGGTTTCGACTGCAAGCACAACTCTCTCACGACTTTCGGGATAACGTGCAGCAACTTGCAAAAACTAGGAAAAAACTTTATCAAGATGGAGAAAATTTTGTGCTGGATTTAGCAACACTTCGGACATTTTTGGAATAGGGATGCGAGCGAGCGGAGCGAAAAAAAAGTCAGTGAATCTGAACCCAAAAGACAGAAAAAAAGCACTAAAGAGCGATCGCCCTTTTTTACTAAAGAGCGATCGCCCTTTTTTTACCGAAGAGCG
>JAAUPI010000196.1 GCA_012035135.1 Microcoleus sp. CSU_2_2 | reverse complement strand
CACTCTCTTCATCCCCAACTCCCAACTCCGACTCGCAACAACGGATGGGAGACAAAATTTAGAAGCTGACTTTCTGATATTTCATCAAGGTAAATTAGGAATGCTGAAAATTGACAGCGAATCATTCGATCGAACCGAAACAGAAGCGGAAACGGGCGGAGTGTTCGTAGATTCTGGAGTCTGTCTTGTCAAACATTACGATTCTACCCGATGCAGCGAACAACCGGATCTAGTTGTACAAGAGTTTTTGGAAATTTTGAGTCAGGCCTAGGTACGATCCTAAATCCCGCTATGAGACTAACTTTATTCTTTAGCCCGCGAAGGCAGACTAGGAAAAAATAACATTTATAGTCTTTGGTTGTTAAGCAACTGCAAAACCAGTATTAACGCGCATTTCAGGAGGATAAAAAGCCAGCACTATATCCTGCGGTAAAACTCCAGCTTCTAGCAATTCTTGAGTCACTCCCTCCTCAATACCATCCCATTCAATCCAAATCTTCCCTTCGCGAATCCGGAGGTGCAAAACAATATTGTGAACTCTGCCTGTTTGATTCCATCCTGCACCCATCAATAAATAGTTATCATGTTGTCGATCGCAAATTGTCAGACTTTCAATTTCTGGCTGACTAGATTTATACTGTCCGTGAACAGCTACAATTTTTTGAACTATTTGCCGATAATTTTCTAGCTTATCCATTGTACTATCTCCTCCGAAATTGAATTAAAAACAATTAACTTAATTTCTTGGTCTTGAACGATGACTTGAATAAAAGCATTTTTAACGCAATCGTGATAGATGTCTTCTCTTGGCATGAAAGGAATTAAAATCTTACCATTATTATAGCATGGTTAATTCAGCACAATATCTTCGTTGGTAAATGTAACATCCTCATCGATAGCATCTATGTTAGTGCGAAAGTCCACACTACCTAAGTGAATTTCGCTTCCTTCAGTCCGCCGGGGGTTTAAACCCCCGTCTCATAGCGAAAGTCGTCTAAAGACGACTGAAAAACTTCGATCAAAATCGGGTTAATTAGAAAACTCATAAATTATTAGGTTTGACACTCTCAATTTTCTATTTCCGCATCGTTGCCTGCAAACACTACATCTTCATATATAGCATCCATACTCGCGCGAAAATCCACGCTAGCTAAGTAGATTTCGCTGCCTTGCGTGTAAGACTGCAAAACCCACAAACCCTCAGCATTGCGGCGAAAACACTCTACCCGCTGCCGCTTTTGGCTAATCAATACGTACTCCTGAAGCGTTTCTAATTCCTGATAATCAGCAAACTTATCTCCGCGATCGAATCCTTCAGTTCCATCAGACAAAACCTCGATAATTAAACAAGGATATCTTTTGAAAGATGGAAAAGCTTTGTCCCGTTCATCGCACGTTACCATCACGTCGGGATAGTAGTAAATATTCTTAGATTCAATCCTCGCTTTCATGTCTGACATATAAACACGACAGCCACTACCCCGAACATGATTTCTCAACAAGCTAACTAAGTTGACACCCAGAGTCACATGAGCATCGCTTGCACCAGCCATTGCATAGATTTCGCCCTGAATGTACTCATGTTTGATCGGGCTAAGTTCTTCTAACTTCAGATACTCTTCCGGGGAGATGTAATTTTGACTTCGATCGGCAATCATTGTTTTTTATCGTAAATTATTACCATTTATATTATATCCCGATCGCTCTGTTTTTCAGTTAGCAATAGGTCGATCGAATCACATTGCTGCACTGTCAATTTAAACAATCGGAATAGTAAAATGAAATTCGCTCCCTCTATCTTTGCCGGGGGAATCTACCCAAATGTTGCCACCCCAACCGGCAACAATCTGCTTGCAAATAGCCAATCCTAAACCAGTCCCCCCGGCACTCCGCCGCAAAGCTCCTTCTTCTTGATAAAATCGATCGAACACTACTTTTAAACTATTCGGCTCTATTCCCCTGCCCGTATCCGCTACCAGCACCTCAACCATCCGAGAACCATTGCATTGAGCTCGAACAGTCACGCTTCCTTGAGGTTCGGTAAATTTGCAAGCATTGTCTAGCAGTTTGGAAAGCACTTCCACCAGCCATTCGCCGTCAGCTTGTACTAAAGGCAATTCTGCCGATACTTCGGCGATAATTTCCGGCAATTGTCGATCGTAACCGCGAGCTCGAACGCTACTGAGGGCTAAATCAACGCATTCTTGCAGTGTTAGTGATTCTACATTCCATTCGATTCGCCCGCTTTCTAAGTGGGAAAGAGTGAGGAAATCCTGCACGAGTTTGCGCATTCGATCGGCATCGCCGAGGGCAGTTTCTAACATGATTTGCCGCAATTCCGCAGGCATATCCGGTTCGGAATTTAAGCTTTCCAAACAGACTTGGATAGTAGAAAGAGGAGTGCGGAGTTCGTGTCCGGTGATGGCTATGAGATTGCTGCGAGTGCGATCTAAGGCTTCTAATTGTTGATTTAGTTCTTCTAAATGAGCGTAGGTTTCTGCTTGAATTAAAGCTGCTCCGAGCTGGGTGGCTATTGCCTCAACTAGAGCTAGTTCGTCTTCTTCCCAAGCCAAAGTCGATCGACACTGGTGCATTTCTACCATTCCCAAAACCCGCCCCTGATAAAGCACCGGCACCATTAACCAGGAGACAATTTGCCACTCATTTACAATCGATTGCAAAAATTCTGTATTGACAGTCAGTGGATGTTTTGCTGTGTCTTGAATGTAGACTCGCTCTTGGTTTGTCACCGCGCCGCGAAATATTTGATTTTCCTGCAACGGCCAAGTCTGATGCAGCAGGGAACAGGTGACTGGACGTGAAAACTCTCGATCGATTTTCACCGCAGCATCTGTGGCTTTGCAGCGATAAATTAAACAGCGGCTTGCTGAAAGGGCTGTTCCCAGTTCTTGCACTGCAACTTCGACGATTTCTTGCGGATTTAGAGACTGCCGCATTGCCGTTGTAATGAAATTTATGAGTCGTTCTTTACGTTCTTGGGCGGCAATAGAAGCGTATGCTTTGAGCAGTTTGTGTTGGCCTGCTTGCAAGTATGTCACTAAGCGTTCGGCAAAAGCATCGCTCAATTTGGGATTGGGTATTTTTGGGATTTTCCCTAATTTTTTGTCTGGCTGTGCGGATTTGGGATTAGCAGATTTCCTCGGTTTTTTCGGTGCTTTGAGCAATTTGTAAGTTGTTCGTGCAGTCTCGATCTTTTCGGCCAATTCTGGGCGATATTTGACAATTCGATCGAGCAACAATGTCGCTGCCTTACAGCATACATCTCGATCGAACGTCCAAATCCCTTCAAATCTGCGAGCTTGATCCATCAGCAACGGGCCACCAGACTCTTGATTTTCGATCGGCACTATTTTTTCTTGACAAATCAGGCAAGTTGAGTATTCTTGACCGACGACCACTAAATGCCACTCTTGGCTTAACCCATCCTCAGGCGCAAATGCCACATTTTCGTGACATTCCGAAGAATTTTTAAACTCAGTTTCCGGTGCTGCCAGCACGTATACCTGAGACGAGCGCTCAGCAATTCGCAGATAGCGGTGAGCTTCTTGGCGGTAGAAGCGCTCTCGCTGAAAGCTAGCAATGACTAAAGGTTCATCAGAACCCGCCAAAACCAAATCTTCCATCGCGTGAGACAGCGCTGTCATGGAAGATTTGAAATAAATTTGTGCCCGAAGTTGGGGCAAAGCTTGCAGAAGTTCTGCCAATACCGAAATAGGAACGATCATCTAGCCTTAAACGGGCATTTTTGCCGATGACAAAACGGGAGCGATCGACAATAAGTCGAGATCGATCCCTCTTTAAGTATCTCTCAAAAATTACAACTAATTGGCTATTAGTTAAAAGCTAACGACCAATTATTTTTTTTCAATGCGATCGGTGAGTATAAATGCTGTCTTTGTCGCGACTGAGGCTAGCTCGCACTCTCGTCGCTGCCACCCGGAGATGATTTGTAGAGAGCATCTAATTGTTCGCGAGCATCTTGCACCGTCAGGGAACGCATGACTAACAGGGGTTCGTTGACAATATTTCCATGTTCGTCTAACAGTTCTGGATGCGGTACTCCTTGAGAGCGAGGATAGAATGTATTGTCGCGGTTGCTGTTCCTGAAAGGTGGAACCCGTTGAGATTCCATACCTACAGTTACCAGGCTGCGAATTAAATTACCGACGGCCAGAAAGGCAAGAACGGTGAAAGCTAAAATATAAAGCAGGTGCAACATAATCTTCTCCTCCGGGCTAAACAGCCACACAGCAATTTACAAATCTGTTTGAGCAACTAATAACTTATTAACTGGATGTTTTTGGCAGTTGTCAAGTCAGCGCCAGATATTTCCTTTGTTTGGAATTTGATATTGGTTTAACTTGAAATCAACTTCTTATTTTCCAGGTTTACCTGAGTGCCATGTCCGAAATCGTGCCGACACTTGCCAGCATTCGGCGAGCAGTCTGTGCCATGGCATCAAAATAGTGGTTTCAATCCCAACTTGACCTCCGGTTGCTTGAAATAAAGCTTGGGCAGCTCTTACTTCTTGCTGAGCCTGTTTGACTCGCGCCAGCAAGTCAGATTGCTGTTCCCCGCTCATAAAGCCAATTTCCTCAGTTTCTAAGAGAGTGGCCGATCGATCGAACCAGTAATTGAAATCGTCTAACAGCGGTTGCAGTAAAGATTTGAGCAATTCTGATTCTGGCAAGTTGGGATTAAGCATGGACTAAAATTTGGTTATTTATCTATTTTAATCTTAGACGCTCTTTACGTTTTGTAACATAATTATAACAAATATTCTGTCGATCGCTTCCCCGATTCTCAAAAGCCTGAAGTCGGCGGTTGCTTTCCCAATATAGGTAAGATAGAGGCAGTGCAACTAAATTAATTGCCAATTCACAGTATTTTCTGCAAATGGTTCAGCGCCGATGTCTAGCTCAGAATCCCCTTCCGCTCCAGAACAGTCCGCTAAAATAGAGTTGCCGCGCACGAGCGAGTCGGAGCAACTAAAAAAAATTCGCCACACCACCTCCCATGTCATGGCGATGGCGGTGCAGAAGTTATTTCCCAAGGCGCAAGTGACAATCGGCCCTTGGATTGAAAATGGTTTCTATTATGACTTTGACACTCCCGAACCTTTTACGGAACAGGATTTAAAAGCCATTAAAAAAGAGATGATCAAAATCATCAACCGGAAATTGCCTGTAATTCGCGAAGAAGTTAGCCGCGAGGAAGCCGAACGCAGAATTAAGGAAATTAACGAACCTTACAAATTAGAAATTCTAGAAGGTTTAATCGAACCGATTACTCTTTACCATTTGGGCGACGAATGGTGGGATTTGTGCGCCGGACCTCACTTAGAGAATACCAGTGAGTTGAATCCAAAGGCGATCGAACTCGAAAGTCTAGCAGGAGCCTATTGGCGTGGCGACGAAACCAAAGCTCAGCTACAGCGAATTTACGGCACCGCTTGGGAAACCCCAGAACAATTAGCAGCCTACAAACATCGCAAAGCAGAAGCCTTAAGGCGAGATCACCGCAAACTTGGCAAAGAATTAGGCTTGTTTATTTTTGCCGATCCGGTGGGTCCCGGTTTGCCTTTGTGGACGCCCAAAGGCACGATTTTGAGAAGTATTTTAGAAGATTTCTTGAAACAAGAACAAATCAAGCGCGGCTATTTGCAAGTTGTGACTCCCCACATCGCCAGAGTTGATTTGTTTAAGATTTCTGGACACTGGCAGAAATACAAAGAAGATATGTTCCCGCTGATGGCGGAGGATGCAGAAGCGGCAGCCAACGAACAGGGTTTTGTGATGAAACCGATGAACTGCCCTTTTCACATTCAAATTTACAAAAGTGAACTGCGTTCCTATCGGGAATTGCCGATGCGCTTGGCAGAATTCGGCACAGTTTACCGCTACGAACAATCGGGAGAATTGGGCGGTTTAACCAGAGTTCGCGGCTTTACGGTGGATGATTCCCACTTGTTTGTCACGCCGGAACAATTGGATGCAGAATTCTTGAGTGTGGTGGATTTGATTCTGTCAGTATTCAAGAGCCTGCAACTGAAAAACTTTAAAGCGCGTTTGAGTTTCCGCGATCCGGAAAATTTAGAGAAATACATCGGTTCCGATGAAGCTTGGGAAAAAGCTCAAGGTGCAATTCGCCGCGCGGTGGAAACTTTGGGAATGAATTATTTTGAAGGAATTGGGGAAGCCGCTTTTTACGGCCCGAAACTCGATTTCATTTTCCAAGATGTGTTAGATAGAGAATGGCAATTAGGAACAGTTCAAGTAGATTACAATTTGCCCGATCGATTTGACTTGGAATATGCTGCTGAGGACGGCACTCGCAAGCGTCCGGTGATGATTCACCGCGCTCCTTTCGGTTCTTTGGAACGCTTGATCGGGATTTTGATCGAGCAGTATGCAGGGGATTTCCCGCTGTGGTTGGCGCCGATTCAGGTGCGTTTGTTGCCTGTTAGCGAGGAGTTTTTGCCGTTTGCTAAGGAAGCGGAAGCGAGGATGAAGGCGCTGAATATTCGCGCGGAAGTTGAGAGTAGCGAGCGTTTGGGTAAGTTGATTCGTAATGCTGAGAAGGATAAAATTCCGGTGATGTGTGTTGTGGGTGCTAAGGAGGTTGAGGCGAATAGTTTGAATATTCGGACTCGTGCTTCTGGGGAGTTGGGGGCGATTTCGGTTGATGAAGTTATTAGGAGGTTGCAGGCTGCTATTAGTAGTTATGGGGATTTTTAGGGGGATTTTTTAACCGCAGATGCACGGGGATTAACGCAGATGATAGTTTGATATTGTCTGCGTTTTTTTAATCGATCGGCTAAAATGATAGTAGTAAACGGGAGGTACATCCATGCCTAATCCATTTCCGGGAATGAATCCCTATTTAGAAAGTCCTGATTTTTGGCCGGAAGTTCATCATTTACTGATTAGTGCGATTAAAGAGTCGCTGACTCCCCAATTGCGCCCTAAATACCGCGTCGCTATTGAAAAGCGAATTTATGAAATCCAAGGTGAAAATTCTGTATTAGTAGCGATTCCTGATGTCTCTATCCAACAGAAACGCTATCCAACTAATCCAGTATCATCTAATGTTGTTGTTGCTTCCCGCACTGTGGAACCTCTAAAAGTTAGAATCCCAGTGTCGGAAGAATTTCGGGAAGGATATTTAGAAGTGCTAGACATGACAACCAAGGAAGTTGTCACAGTTATTGAAGTGCTTTCACCAGCAAATAAACGCCGGGGAGAAGGCAGACAAAAGTATGACAATAAGCGAAATAAAATATTTGATAGCAGTACGCATTTGGTCGAAATAGACTTGTTGCGGGGCGGGGAACCTTTGCCAGTTTTTGGAGATTCCCATGAAAGTGAATGTCGCATTTTAGTCAGTCGCAGCAATCAACGTCCGATCGCAGATTTATACTTATTCAATATTTGCGATCGAATTCCTGCATTTCCCTTGCCTTTGCGTCGAGAAGATGTAGAGCCTGTTTTGGATTTACAGGTGTTGATTAATCAAGTATACGATCGCGCGGGATATGATTTTGAAATCGATTACACGGCAGAACCCGTGCCACCGTTGTCAGAATCTAATGCTGTTTGGGCTAATGCTTTGCTCCGGGAGACAGGCTTAAGGGCTTGATGCTGTGGAACTTTTAAACAATATATAACAACCGCCACATCGATTAGGACACAAATAACCTCATGAATAGAATTATCCTACTCCATAGCATAAACGGTTTGATTTTCGTACACTGTCAACTTTCAACTTTCAACTGTCAACTTTCAACTGCTATATTGCTATGCCTAATCCTTTTCCGGGGATGAATCCCTATTTAGAAAGTCCTGAATTGTGGCGGGCCGTTCACAATCGCTTGATAGTGGCGATCGCAGATTTTTTGACTCCGCAACTGCTGCCTAAGTATTTAGTGGACATTGAACAAAGAATTTATCAAATCAGCGGGGAAGATGTTTTATTAGTTGGTATTCCCGATGTGGCGGTACAAAGATCGCCAATTCCAGCAACTTCTAACACTTCAAATATTGCTGTTATCGCGCCGGCTATGACGGCTTTGAAAGTGAGAGTACCTGCGCCTGTGGAATTTAGAGAAACTTATTTACAGGTAATAGAACAGGAAACTCGGAAAGTAGTTACAGTAATAGAAGTGCTTTCGCCGACGAATAAGCGCGGAAAAGGGCGGGAGATGTATGAGGAAAAGCGGTATAAGGTGTTCGGAAGTCGATCGCACTTGGTGGAAATTGACTTGCTGCGAAGTTACAAACCTCTGCCAGTTTTTGGTGACGATATTGACGGAAGTTACCGGATTTTGGTGAGTCGGGCTGATTCTCTGCTGCGAGACAAGGGATTAAAGGGATAATAGAATTAGGTAAATTAACAGGAGTTAAATCAATGGCTAATCCTTTTCCGGGAATGAATCCCTATTTAGAAAGTCCTGACTTTTGGCCTCAAGTACATCACTTGCTAATTAGTAGCATTTTTGAATCATTAGTGCCGCAGTTGCTGCCAAAATATATCGTCGATATTGAAAAAAGAGTTTATGAGCTTAGGGGGGAAAATTCTCTATTAGTCGGGATTCCTGATGTCACCGTGCAGCGCTCTCCAATTCAAACAAACCCCACTTCTTCTAATATCGCAGTTGCCACACCACCAGTGACAGCTTTGAAAGTAAGACTGCCAGTACCTGTGGAATTTAGGGAAGCTTATCTAAAGGTACTAGATACAGAAACTAGGGAAGTTGTGACAGTTATTGAAGTTCTTTCACCAACAAACAAGCGCCCTGGAAAAGGGCGAGAAATGTATGAAGAAAAGCGAGAGAAAGTGTTTGGTAGTCGCACTCATATGGTAGAGATTGACTTGCTGCGAAGTTACCAACCTCTACCTGTTTTTGGGAACGATATTGAGGCAAGTTATCGGATTTTAGTGAGTCGGAGAAATGAAAGGCCTTTGGCGGATTTGTACCTTTTCAATTTACTCGATATGATTCCTCAGTTTGCATTGCCTTTGCGCCCCGGCGATGCGGAACCAATTGTAGATTTACAAGCTTTATTAAATGGAGTTTACGATCGCGCCGCCTATGATTTTAGAATAGATTATACCGCCGCACCCGTTCCTGCGCTGTCGGAAACTGATGCTGCTTGGGCTGATTCTCTGCTGCGAGACAAGGAATTAAGGGAATAATAATGACTAAATCATCCTTGAAACGAGGCAACCGAAACTCGATCGCGCCCTGCTTTTTTCGCCCGATAAAGTGCCTCATCGGCGATCGCAATTAGCGTTGCAGGCTGCGACATCGGCGCTGGAATGCAGCAAGCTACACCCAAACTCAGCGTGACATATTCGCTGACAGCAGACTTAGCATGAACTATCTGCAAATCGCGCACTTGTTGGTGGATAAATTCAGCAACGCAAGCAGCACCATTCGCATCAGTATTCGGCAAAATTACCGCAATTCCTCGCCTCCGTAACGCGCCACTAAATCGGCCGATCGCTTCACAGAGCGGTGTAGAACCCCCGCCACTTGTCGCAAACATTCGTCCCCCGCTTGGTGGCCGTAAGTATCGTTGAAAAGTTTGAAATAATCGATATCGCACATGATCAAAGAAAGTGGCGCTTCCTCCCTCGCCAAACGCCGCCATTCCGTATCGAGATATTCATTAAAACAGCGGCGATTTCTGACCTCAGTTAAACTGTCATAAGTTGCCAAATATTGCAATGCTTTGTTCACCGTTTCCAATTGCTGTTTCTGCTGCTGCAACTGGCGGTTGAGCGCCACCAACTGCTGTTCTGCTGCGTGCGATCGCAGCAAATTTCTCACCCTAGCCAGTAGTTCCCTCTCGTCAAAAGGCTTAGAAATATAATCGTCAGCACCAGCATCCAAACTTTCGATCCGAGCTTCCATGCCCGATCGCGCGGTCAAAAAGATTACCGGAGTTGAGTTCAATTCCGGCGTATTCCGAATCTCTTTGAGCAAATCTAGCCCATTTTGTCTAGGCATGATTTGGTCGCTTAAAATCAAATTCGGTTGCAAAGTTTTCGCTTTTTCCAAACCTTCAATTCCGTCGCGAGCCACAGCTACTCTGTAGTGGGGAATTAGTAAAGTTTCCAGGTAAGTTAGCAAAAAATTGTTGTCTTCCACTACCAGTAACAGCGGTAATTCTCGGTTGTCGGCTGCTAATTGTTCCCGAGCTATTTGATCTCCCAAATTGTTAGCTGACCGTCGCGGGCTGTGAGGTGCGATCGCCCTGACATTTCCCATGCTACACTCTCCAGACTCGAGTCCAGTTAGTCCTGCCAATTGGGCGATCGCGTTCACCAACTGATTCGCTTCCACCGGCTTCGACAAATGCCTCTGAAAACCTGCCTCTAGCGCCGCAGAATCGTCTTCCCGGAGGCCTCCTGTCAGCGCTAGTGCCGGCAGCAGTTCCCTGTGCTCGGACATTTCCATGGCTCTGACGCGGCGGATCAAATCGCAGCCGTCTACTTC
>JAAUPI010000195.1 GCA_012035135.1 Microcoleus sp. CSU_2_2 | reverse complement strand
TTATAATTGGTATGGTGCGTCGCTATGAGATCTCCCAATAGCAACGAGAGTTGTTCGTAGCGACGCACCCTACATTTACTACATTTACGAGATTATAAAAGGGGTAAGTAACCCGGATTTGGTATTACCCATATTTGCCAGAATTCGCTGATTAATTAACAAATCCCCCAAACACCGCCATTCCATAATATTTCCAAGGTACTGAAACAGTCGGAAATCCAGCTTTTGCCAGCATCTCCAAATGTGCCAAAAGTGTAGCTAGTCGATCGGGATTTGAATAGCCATAAGCAACACTCGTTCCCACATTTGATCGAATTTCTGCTAATGTTTCTCCCTGATTTGCTGCCCACTCTTCTCGCGCCGCTCGATCGATATCTTTCATTGCTGGTGATTCTGCTAACATCGGATCGGCATTCCAGAAACAGCCATCAGGATTTAAACTTTTACGAATGCGTTGAAATAACTTCAACTTCATCTCATCCTCCAGATGATGAATTGCCAGAGATGAGATGCAAGCATTAAAATTAGCATCAATTCCCACCTTTTCTAACTCTCGATCGTCAAGCAGGGAAAAAGCAGAGTTAGCCCATTCTCCGAAATCCATTTCAATGCCAGTCCACCGGGCTGCATATCCTGCCAACTCTATTTTCGCACGAGCAAAATCTAGCATTCGCGGCGAGTAATCCAGAGCAACTATTTCCGCAGATGGGTAGCGTTGGAGAACTTTTAAACTAAGTTCTCCCGTACCGCAACCCAGTTCTAAAATACGGTGGTTAGCGCTACTAATACAACTTGCTAATACATCCAGCATTTCGTCATATTTCGGTAAAAGCCGTCGAATGCCAGTATCAAAATCCGCCGTATTGACAAAGACTTCTCCGGGAAATATTTCTTGGTTTGCAGGTGAGGCGGTAGAATGAGAATTCACGATCGCTAGCCATAGACTACAATCCCTATCCTAACCGAGATACAGAAATAAAGTTATGCGTATTTTTACGGAGAATCCCAACAGGCGCTGTAAATAATAACAAAGCATCCCTTGTACTACGCCGTCTAGGTTTAGCCCAACGTCGGCAAAATGACCTGAAAAAGCAGTGTTATGTTAGTAGTGCGTAAATTCAAATAAAGACTCAACCTCACACTTGAGGATACCATGCGCCAATTCATTTCTCGTAGTCAAGCTGCGATCGGCAAATTAGTTTACAAGCGAATTATCTTTGCGGTGACAATCTTATTCTGTGTAGGTGTAGCCGTAGCGATGACAAATATGTCTGAGCTTTCCTCCACCTTAATTGCATCCCAAGCACTCCAGAATGCTACCCTTTATGCCCAAAGCATTAGAGAAGCCCGCACGCTTTACAGTTCTGATGTTGTCAATCCTCTCAACAGCGATAAACTCATTAACTTTACCCATGACTACAATCCCACAAAAATAACAATTCCTGTACCAGCAACCTTTTTGATAGAACTAGGTAAACATATCACCGAAAAAAATCCTGAAGTGTCAGTTCGTCTGTACAGCAACTACCCATTTCCTTGGCGGGAAAAAGAAGGTGGGGCTCAAGACGATTTTGAGCGAGAAGCCCTCAGCTATTTGACACAAAATCCGACCCAGATGTTTTCCCGCAAAGAGGAATTTCGCGGCAAGCAATCATTTCGATATGCAGAAGCAGACATTTTGACTGCTAGCTGCATTAATTGTCACAACACTCACCCCTACAGTCCTAAAAAAGATTGGAAAGTTGGAGATGTGCGGGGGATATTAGAAATTACTCAACCTCTCGATAGCATCACTCAAAAGACTCGTGGCGGACTGAGAAACCTATTTTTACTGTTAGTCGGACTTTCAGTATTAGGGATCACAGGATTAAGTATAGCTATCAGCAGGTTGCGCAGAAATGCTAAAGAATTAGAGCAGCGTGTCAGGGAACGCACGGCCGAATTGCAAGAAACAAATATAGAATTGGTAAAAGAACAAGAAAAGAGCGATCGACTATTGCTCAATATTTTACCAGAATCCATTGCTGCTAAGTTAAAAGAAGGTCAAAGCAGTATTGCTGATGGCTTTGCTGAAGTCACAATTTTGTTTGCTGATATAGTTGGCTTTACCGTGCTTTCATCTCAAATATCTCCCGAAAAATTACTCATTTTTCTGAATGAAATCTTTTCTGCCTTCGATAGTCTGACGGAAAAGTACGGTTTGGAAAAAATCAAGACAATTGGCGACGCTTATATGGTAGTAGGAGGCTTGCCCAACCCCAGCACCAACCACGCCGAAAGTATTGCAGAAATGGCTTTAGATATGCGGGAGGAATTAGTCAAATTCAATGCCAAACATAATGCGGGAATTAACATTCGCATCGGCATTAATACTGGTCCTGCGATCGCGGGAGTTATTGGTACTAAAAAATTCATCTACGACCTCTGGGGCGATGCCGTGAATACAGCATCCCGCATGGAATCGCACGGGATTCCCGGCACAATTCAAGTAACCCAATCAACCTACGATATTTTGCGAAATAAGTATGTGTTTGAAGACCGAGGAATTATCCATGTTAAAGGCAAAGGCGATATGAATGCTTATCTGCTTGTGAGCAGATTGGTCAGTACACTGTTGGTTTAATTTGTTTATTATATTATTGAGGGATCTACAAAGTCTTTTTTGAGACCCCCGATTTCTTTAAGAAGTCGGGGATCTGCGTATTCTGTTTTTTGAGATGCGCTGACTTAGTTAGTCAGGAGTCATCAGTCGTCAGTCAAAAACTCAGATTTAATGACAGATGACCACTGACGACTGACCCTTCGACTTCGATCGAGGCTACGCAACTGACTATTGACGAATAGTAAATTTTATGCATTCTCGGATTTTCTCGTTTTTGGGTTTTTTCACATCTCGCTTATCTCGGCAAATAGCGTTGTGGGTATTTGCTAGCATTCTTGTCATAGAGATAATTATTTTAGTTCCTTCTTATTTTCGGCGCGAAAATGAACTTTTAATGCAATTGGAACAGGTATCTCGCGCCACTGTTGATTCCCTCATATTTTTGATCAAACAAGATATTTCAGATCGCAATGTATTGCCAGCAAAAATTAAAAATATTACTAAAGATTCTACCGTAATCTTAGGATTGTCTATTTACAAAGCAGACGAGCTGCTAATATATACAGTTGGCGAGCCACCAGAAATCAGTTTAGAAGAACTCAAAAATAATCGGATTGTTCGCAAACACAATCTCGATGGCAAACGCTATGATATTGCTTGGACTGAGCGACATTTGGGAGGTGATTACATATTAATTGTTCGCCATGATGCTTCGTCAATCCAACCGGCACTGTACGCATTTATCGGTCGCATTGCTCTACTCACGATCGTCATCTCTGTCTTTGTAACTTCTGTGACTATGCTAGTTTTAGGGGCGACAGTAATTGCACCTATCTTGAGACTGCGAGATGATTTAATTACTGCGGGAGATGCTTTGAGCAAAGATCGAGAGCGACCAGATTTTTACTCTCTATCTGTCAAACGCGATGATGAATTGGGAGAAGTGATGCTAGCTTTCAATCAAATGTTTTGCCGAGTCTATGATGAAATCGCACAACGCAAACAAGCCGAGGAAATCTTGCGTGCGGAACAGGAAAAGTCAGAACGTTTGTTGCTAAATATCTTGCCGGAAATGATTGCCGATCGACTAAAAAAAGGTGACAGTAATATTGCGGACGGATTTGCTGAAGTCACGATTCTTTTTGCCGATCTGGTTGGCTTTACCGAAATATCTTCCCGCACCTCTCCTCCCGAATTAGTCGAATTACTTAACAAAATCTTTTCAGCATTCGATCGATTGAGCGAGCAATACGGACTGGAAAAAATTAAGACGATCGGCGATAGTTATATGGTAGCTGGCGGTTTGCCACTTCCCCGTACAAATCACGCCGAATCTATTGCCGAAATGGCTCTAGAAATGCAGCAAGAAATTATGAAATTTAGTGGAGAATGCGACAAACCTCTCAGGATTCGCATCGGGATTAATACTGGCCCTGTCGTAGCAGGTGTCATCGGCACCAAAAAGTTTATTTACGACTTGTGGGGAGATGCTGTCAATACAGCTAGTCGGATGGAATCTCACGGACTTCCTGGTAAAATTCAAGTCAGCGCTTCAACTTATAAATTACTGTCTGACAAGTATTTGTTGGAAAAGCGCGGTAAAATTAATGTCAAAGGCAAGGGAGCGATGACAACTTATTGGCTAACGGGTAGAAAATAGACATCTCCAATAATCATTGTGGGATATGAGCAAGGCATAGCCATTTTTTTTGGTAAAAGAGGAGGAATAGTGGACAAACGCGAAGCAGTAACGATCGCAGAATATCAGTTAACCGCCGAATCTTTCCGCGAAGGAACTTGGCATCACGACGTATCCCAAAATCGCGACGCACTGACCGCTGCCATGCCCCGCAATCCGGGTAAAATCCTAGATATAGGGTGCGGGCCGGGACGAGATTTGGTGGCTTTTAAAAGCCAAGGACATACGGTTGTGGGTTTAGATGCAACTCCAGCGTTTGTAGAAATAGCTAAGGAGTTATCGGGGTGCGAAGTTTGGCATCAATCTTTTTGAATCTAGATTTACCAAATGCAGAATTTGACGGTATTTTTGCGAATGCTTCTCTGATTCATGTTCCCAGCGATGAGATGATAAAAGTGCTGAAAGATTTGCATGAAGCACTAGTTGTGAATGGTGCGATCGTCATGTCAATGTGCCGAGGAAATTGGGAGGGATACGACGATCGCCCAACGGGAAAACGCTATACTGTCGGATGGGAATATGAAACTTTAGCTCCTTGTTTGGAACAAGCAGGATTTGCAATTGTCCGCCACTACTATCGCCCACCCGGTTTGCCGATAGCAGCTCAATCTTGGCTGGTAATTGTGGCTCATAAAAATTCAAATAACCGTGAGATCATGGCTGATATATAGGTATAATATAGATAGATAAACATGGAAAGATTCAAGGCGGTCGAAACCGCCGGGTCGTTTTCCTCTCAGGTCTAAAGACTCTGAGTTTCCCACTTACCGAGTTTTTTTTATGACAGAGAAATCCCACATTTTTTTAGCAGGTGCTAGTCGAGGTGTCGGTCTAGAAATTGCGAAATGTCTGGTAAAGCAACAGATGTCAGTAACTGCACTTTTACGCTCGCCCAAAACCCGCATCGAATTAGAAGCAATGGGCATCAAAGTCTCGATCGGCGATGCTTTGGATGTGGAGGCTGTAGCAGCAGCGATGACAGAGGGCGATCGCATTGATGCTGTAATCAGCACCATTGGCGGCTTGCCACAAGATGGAGAAAGATCCGATTATTTGGGCAATAAAAACTTGATCGATGCTGCTGTCAAAGCAGGCGTGCAAAAGTTTATTTTGGTTTCATCGATAGGCAGCGGTAACAGTGCTGCTGCTTTACCACCGCAAGCTTTGGAAACTTTAGGCCCAGTTTTAATAGAAAAGGAAAAAGCCGAAAATCACTTGATAGCCAGCGGGATGATTTATACTGTAATTCGTCCGGGCGGACTCAAATCGGAACCAGCAACAGGCAACGGTGTTTTAACAGAAGATAGTCGAGTTGCTGGCACAATTCACCGGGCAGATGTCGCGCAGCTAGTTTGTAATTGTTTAGTTGCTGACGCTGCTAACAATAAAGTTTTGTCGGCTGTAGACAACAAAATGGTTTACGGTCAACCAGAATTTCAGGTATTAAACCTGTAGGGCGGTTTTTACTAACTATCTCGGTCTCATACCAATTAGAGATGAAGCTGTTTCAGATTAAATTAGTATGAGACCAATAGCTGTTTTTTCCCTTTGACAACTGACAACTGATTAATATGCGGCATTCTCTGTTGAGCAAGTTTCAAGGAATCTTACTGGGCGCGGCTTTAGGAGACTTTATAGGCGATCGATACCAAAGCCAACTCCTGGGTATTTCCCCCCAAACTGAAAACTTACGGTCAATTTTAAAGCTGACTAAACACCAACAGTTGTCGTCTCCTGGGGCAATGTCAGGGTTGAACTCTGCTAATAGTAAACTGCTAATTGGCAAAAACTTATCCGAGTGCGGGAGGCTGGCTGTCGCGTGCGCTCAAAGTTTAATTCGGTGCAACGGTTTAGATGTAAAAGATTGGCATCATACTTGGGAAGCATTTACCAAATCGGAAATGTCCGATCGACAAAGCAGGGAATTTCAAAGCATACTCCACCCTGGCAAAGCTGCGGTTTCTACGTTGCCAGTAGCGATGTTTTTTCACGAAAATACAGTCAAGCTGCGAGAAAAACTCATGCTCGCGACAGAGGTTTGGCAGGATCAACAGGTGTCAGAATGGCAAACAGGAATTTTATCAGTAGGATACGCGATCGCCCGCTCCCTCAAAGCAAAGCTTGACCCCGCAACCGCAATGAAGCAAACAATTACTTACCTGGAAATAGATAATGCCTTAACAGAACTGCTGCTGCAAGTACAACTACTAATAGAACAGGGAGCCGATTTAGAAAGAGCTGCAACTCATCTGTGCAAAAGTGCCACAGCTTGGCAACCACTCCGGGGCGATATCGAGAAAAACCCACAACCGAACTCAATTGTCAACCCTCTAACTTTCATCCCGATTGCTCTAGCTTTCTACTGTTTTTTGAGTACCCCAGAAGACTTGCGTTTGTCAGTAGTCCGCGCAGCCCGGTGTGGCATAGCTGGACCGCTAACCTGTGCTCTGACGGGAGCTTTGTCTGGAGCTTACAACGGGGCAGCCGCCATTCCTGTAGAATGGCGACAGGCTCTCTCGAATGCTGGCGAACCTCGATCGGCAACTGAGGGCCCAGAGTCCTCAATCTGGGGAACGGGCAGCGATGCCAAAATTGTAGAGTTAGCAAATCACCTTTTTGCTGTCTGGGCTGGAGTTTATAGTGTTAAAACAGGTTCCGAATCTGCTACCGGAACCCCAGTGGTGACTGCACCTTATGTAATTAGACCGCATCAAATCCGTACTCAGAAATAATTCAAAGCGTGTTACAACTTTTTACGCCCAGATGAAGTCGAGATGGCAAGATTTAGGAGATCTATCTACGGCTAAATCTCTTACAAAACTTCATTAAATTTTAATTTAAATATGGTAATGTATAGGCATCTATTTAGATCTCTTATAACTCCAAGGGCAACATAATCCCCAACCCATAAACTCAAATGCACTTTGTAGAAAAGCATATTTTTTACCAAAATTACTACCTCTTTAAAAAAGTAGAAAACCTATGCTTTATCTCGAAAAATATTTTCCACTACGTCAACTGAATAACAGTGATATACATCTTCAACCTAAATGAATACGCTCTCCTTATTGATGCGGCAGATTGAGCAGTTAGGGGTTACGCGCTCGCTTCTCCAACACATTACTAAAGTGCAAAATGGTGACGGCAAAGCCTATTCCGATCGCGCTGGCGAGTCTTTCCTCAACCGTTTGCTGCGATCGAAATCCGATCGACCCGATACTTTTACTACTTTTAAAAGTAACAACTCCAAACCATACATCAAACATCAAGCCCGTTCCCCCGTATTGCTGGTGGTAGCAGTAGTTTCCCTCAGCAGCACGATCGGGCATCGCTTCTACAACCAGCCGAAACTGGATGTGGGAACGAAAGCCCCTCAGACAATTAAGGCTCCTGCTAGTGCTAGCATCCCCGATTACAAAACTACTGACGAACAGCGGAAAGCCGCGCGGATTGGGGCTGTACCGATATTAATGCTCGATCGAACAGCGGAAAGCCAAATTTATCAAGAATTACAACAATTTTTGCGACTGGGGAGTGAACTGCGGGAGGTGGCAGGCCCGTTTCCGTTGGTGCCACCCTCGGCGATCTCAACTGCTGCTCAGCTTTACCTGCGTAGCTGTCCGGAGTGGGAATGGCGATCGATTTTGGCGCAAGTGGGAGACGGCGGTGCAACTTCCGGGCGCTTGAGTTTGAAGTCGCCTGCAAATTCCGAACAGACGGCGAACAAATCTCAGCAAGATGCGATTGCTCAACTGCTAGCTTACAAGCGATCGGTCCGGGCAGCAGATTTCAAAAGCCTGACAGACAATATGGAGGAAGCTAGAGGGCGCTATCTCAATGCTTTGGACGCACTTGAAAAACAATCGGTTTCCGGGCTCGGACATATTTACGATACTTCGCTATTTGACTTGTCGGATGCAACTTGGCAAGAAACCCAAACGGATATCAGTCGCGCTGCAAAAAGGATGCTGGCTCAAGGTATCCCGCAGGGGTTGCCGAAAGAAGTTTTGAAAGAAGCAGCGAAACTGCAACTGAGTGAAGGGATGCCGGAGGTATCGCAAACTTTGGCAGTTGAGGGTTTAACAACGATTTTGCAGCCAAATCTGGTAAGAGATGCCGAGGGAACCAAACAGTTAGCGGAACTAGCTGCACAAAAGGTGAAACCGGTGACGATCGATGTCAAGCAGGGCGAGACAATTGTTGTCCAAGGACAAGAGATTGCCCAGCAAGATTTTGTGTTGCTGGACTATTTTGGTTTGAGCAGGCGGGGGGTGAATTGGCTGGGGCTGGCGGGGTTTGTGTGCTTAGTCAGCGGGGCAATTGCAATCGTACTGCTGGTGGAAAAGCATTACCGCTTGCGACGGAGAGATCATTTGCTGCTGTTGCTGCTGACTTTGAGCGCGCCGGTGCTGGTGACATTGGGACTGCCTTGGACGAGTTTACCCGCGATCGGCATTTTAGTCGGCGGCTTCTACGGTTCAGCGGTGGGAGTAACTGTGGTGGGGCTGCTGTCGGTGGTGCTGCCCATTGGCTTGGGAGTGGACTTGATTCATTTGGCAGCTAGCGCAGCAGGAGGATTGGTGGGCGCTTTTATGGCCGGAAGGTTGCGATCGCGCGAGGAATTGGCTCTTTTGGGCGTGGCTGTCGGCTTGACTCAGGGCATGATTTATCTGGTGGGGACTCTAATTGCCAGCGCAGCTTCGGGTGCGATTTGGTATGTTTTGCTCGGTACGGTGGGCTCGCAAATTTTGGCCGGTTTGGCTTGGAGTATTGTCGCTTTGGGCATCAGCCCTTATTTGGAACACGTTTTTGACTTGATTACCCCGATCCGGCTGGCGGAACTTGCCAATCCCAACCGCCCATTATTGAAGAGATTGGCTGCCGAAGCGCCGGGGACTTTTCAGCACACGCTGTTTGTGGCTAGTTTGGCGGAGGCGGCGGCGCGGGAACTCGGTTGCAATGTAGAACTGGTCAGGACTGGCACGCTCTACCACGATATTGGCAAAATGCACGATCCGATCGGATTTTGTGAAAATCAAATGGGTGGTGGCAACAAACACGATGAAATTAATGACCCTTGGGCGAGTGCCGAGATTATTAAAAAGCACGTTAGCGAGGGATTGGTGATGGCGCGCAAGCATCGATTGCCGAAGGCAATCCAAGCGTTTATTCCGGAACACCAAGGTACGATGTTGATTGCTTATTTCTATCATCAAGCACAGCAAATTGCTGCGCAAAAAACAGAAGATTTAAATAATTATTTAACCGATACAGATCGTCCCCAAGTGAAAGTTCAAACTCGTGAAGTCAGGGAGGAGGATTTTCGTTATGACGGGCCGATTCCGCAGTCGCGAGAAACAGGGATTTTGATGTTAGCAGATTCTTGCGAAGCGGCTTTGCGATCGCTCAAAGATGCAACTCACGAGGAAGTTTTGAGTATGGTCAATCGGATTTTGAGGGCTCGCTGGCAAGACAATCAGTTAGTTGAGTCGGGTTTGACGCGGGAGGATATGTCTCTAATTGCGGAGATTTTTGTGCGAGTTTGGGAACAGTTCAATCACAAGCGGATTGCTTATCCCAAAGCTGTTTTTGCTGCGAGGTAGGGAATCTATTTTAGATTTTAGATTTTAGATTTTAGATTAGAAAATTTCAAGAAGAAACCCGGCGGTTGAAACCGCGAAGTTTTACGGACACGCAGACAAAACCCGCCTTTGCGGGTTGAATTTCTTTTCTTCAGTCCGCGTAGGCAGACATCGTTTGTGTAAACGCGATTTCCAATCGCCGTGGTCTCAATTATGAGATAATTGAATCTCAAATTTCCTCTGGATTTATGCCCATTTCTCGCAGTTTTTCTGAAAGGCGATCGGCTTTTTGCTTTACTAACTCTTTCTCTTGGCGTTCTTGTTCCATTTGTTGCTGTGTTAGTTCCATTTGTCGCTGCGCTAATTCTTTTTGTCTTGACAACTCTACATAAGACAAAAACTTCAGTCCGTCAGGCTGATAAATTTCTAAGTCTCCCGATGCAGTTTCAAAACGGATCTGCAAACGCGGACTCACCCAACCCTCCATTGATTCAATATAGTTGAGTTGTTCGTCACTTCGCAGCCAACCTATTAACTCATTATCCTCTGGATCGTAGACATAATATTCTTCAACTCCATAATTTTCGTAGAACTTAAACAGCTTAAACATTGCTGTCATGCGGTTTCCCGGTGAGATGATTTCAAAGACAACTTGCGGCGCAATATTATCTTCAAGCCATTGTTGGTAGGAACCTCTGT
>JAAUPI010000194.1 GCA_012035135.1 Microcoleus sp. CSU_2_2 | reverse complement strand
AGGTTCAATAAGTGGAGAGAATGCCTGTGTTGGACCTCAATGGCCGGAAAATCCATGCACTTCACTCTTGAAAGTTCCCTATTCCCTGTTCCCTAGCTGTTGCCTGTTCCCTATTCCCTGTTCCCTCGCACCTTGCAGATCACTTATTCAGCAAGCCCTAATTAGATTTTAGATTTGAGAATTATTCCCACAGATAAATAGGGGGTCATGGCCGTCGCCCGACTAGCCGCGACACTCCCTCGGAGAAGAAGCGGGGACGAACTTTCCGGTTCGAGATGTAGTGGATCGAGAGCGCGTCGGGGGAATTCGTCTCTTGTCCAAGTTGGTAGGAAAACGGTAGTTCATGCCAACCGAATTCCCCCGCCATCAACGCCAGGAGGGCTTGATCGGCGAAGTAATGGGCGCGCCATTCGGGCGTGTAGGCCCGCAGCATCCGCTCCATGAAGCGAAACTGCTCATCCTCAAATTTGGGTAGAACGACCATGCCAGCATTGAACGCGCATTGAATGCGAGTCCCGCACCGCGCCTCGATCTCCTTTACTGGAGCGAATACCGACACCCAGTCAAATTCGTCGTGGAAGCTGGTTAGGACGCGACTGTTTTGGGCCACCGCGCACTGTTCGATGATTTCAGTGGGGCGATCGAAGAACAGGACATCGGTGTCTAGACCAACTATCACTTTGGCCTGCTCTGACATATGGGAAGCTAGGAGTCGCGAGCCGAAGAAGTGAGTACGGAAGAAGTTTCGCAGGAATTCATACTCGCTCCCCGCTAGCCGTTGCTCTACCCACGGTTTCACGTCTTCAGGCATGGTGAATCGGATCTGCGGAAAGAACTTCCGAAACCGCAAGATATCTTCCGGGGTCAGCGAACCATCCGATTGAATAACCGGGGTCATCTTGCCGTCCGCCCATCGTAGCAGGCTCCATAAGCTCCAGATTCCCATCGTTATGTGAGAATGACCGCAAAGCATCTGAACTTCGATATCTGATTCTACAGGGGTATTGATCGGATTGAGGACGCCCTCGGAGGCCAGTTGGTCGAGGAGGCTGCCTGCCCAACGATTCAGCCGATCGAGCCGCCATTTGTATCGGACGTCTCGATGTCCCCCGTCCAATAACACGTACTTTGCGTATCCGAATTGCTTGCGAATCGAGAGCAGAATATTCTGGGGGGAATCGGTCTTGTTCATCGTCTTTAATGGCTCCATGCGCGTTCCTCAATACCGGGGTAGGGTGCTTTTACGATCAAATTAGAAAAATTAAGACATCATGTGAAGCCTTCAGGGCTGAGATTGTTAATTACTCATTACCAAGCTACATTACCTGTTCGACTTCGGCAATTTCTGGGATGGCCTCGCGCAGGCGGCGTTCTATTCCCATTCTCAGAGTCATAGTGGAACTCGGACAAGAGCCACAAGCCCCTTGTAGGCGCAGGTGTACCACTGGGCCGTCGATTTCTACGAGTTCGACGTTGCCGCCGTCGGATATTAGGTAGGGGCGCATTTCATCGAGAACTTGTTCGACGTTATCTTTTGTCAGTGCTAGTGTCATATTTCACCTTGCAGATTATTTCTTAAATTGACTTAGATTGACTTAGTTCGATCGTAACTCTACTTGCTGCTAAATCAAGTTCCTCCCGATACGCTGATCGAACAACCCGTTTTTTTTGATCAAACGGGTTGAGATGATCTCTAGACTACTGCTGGTTCTAGCAGTTTGACGTTGGAATATTTAAACTCGGTTGTTGTGAGTTCACCTTTTTCTTTCGATCGAACTACTTGCTGGGTCATGACATAATAGTCGCCTATTTTCTCAAAGGTGTCTTCAAATTCAAGCTCTCTGATGATTTCGTCAGTTTGGGGGTTGCGGAAAATCGCATCGTAGTGGCTTGCCAGAGAACCTTCGGGCGTCTCTAAGCTGTTGTGGGTGTCAATTACGAAAGCCATGCGACCCATCACCCGGCTGACTTGACAAATTGAGAGACCTCGGATTTTATAATTAGACCCCATTGAGTCGCCTTGTACCAAGATTTCTACAGCGCCGCTACTGTCCTGCTCGCCCAGGGTGAAGCTGTTTTTCCCGTGAGATTTTTCAAATGACGAGCGTTTGCGGTGGGTGACAATATCGCGCATTTGGGTGTAGACGCTCTGCTGCACTTCCTCGTCTGCAATGCCACTCACTTCCACGCTCATGTCGGGCTTGATGGAAACATGACCTGTGTATACTTCGTCACCCTGCTTGAGTTCGATATCGGCACTGTAACCGGGAAAGTTGGAATCCCAAGTATAGCGGTGTTCGTAAGCAGCGCGAAATAAATCGCGAGCGTTGGCTTGCTCTGTCATAAGTTCCTCATTTGTTTCTTGGCTTATTTAGTTTAGCTCAAGCAGCAGAAGCCCTACATTGCATCTTAAAGACCTGATTAATTTTGATCCTCCCGGTGGCTTCAGCCACGGGGATTCTTGAATGAATCCGAAAACTCAAGGAAGGCGTTATCAAAGAAGGGAACAGGGAACAGGCAACAGTTTCCTGTTCCCAATCGGGGTTTTCAACCCCATCTTCTATCGAAGAAGGCACTCTTGGAACGGGCAACGGGCAACGGTTGCCTGTTCCAAGAGTGCCTGTTCCCTTCTATAAGTTGTTTGTTTGGGTTGCGGTTAAATCCCCATCCCTTGGACACTCTGTTCCCTGTTGCCTGTTCCCTGTTCCCTTTGATCAAAGCACCTCTATTCGCTCAAAACAACTACCAGTACAAAAGGTATTGCAATTGCGCTTACTTTTAAATTGTGTTTGCTTTCAGAGTCCATCACTTTTGCCAGATAGGTATGCTCTACACTCTGCCGTTACTTGTCAGTTATACAGGCTTATTACTTATTAGTAGTGGGGGCTGCGCGCTAGCCGGGATTTCTCCGATACTAGAGTGTTTCAACACGTAGATAGTTGTTCTTACTTACAATCTAACTATAACAAACCTTTGGATCAATTGTGTAAAATATGGAAGGCGGCGCTGCCGACTTCCGACCCATGTCGGGAGCCACGGGCTTCCGTCTCGTTCTTTGGTGAGATTTCAGTCTCGGCGGTTGCTATTATTTTGAAATAAACTCAAAAAATTCCTTGTCATTGACCGATCGCCAGACAGGAGTTTTAGCTTCTTCGCCGTCAGCCCCACACCATATATTCCCCTTTTGCTAAAATGCTAGAAAAATTATTTGAACACGTGCAAACGTTGCAAGAACAAGCCAGTGAATTGCCAACGGCACAACAAGCAATCTTAACAAATACTCTGGAAAATCTCTCTACTTGTTTGCAGGAAATCGCAGCTAGTCGCCAGTTTGAAAGTGCGACAAATAATGCAGCTAAGCTGGTAGAATTAGAGAAATCCAACCGCCTTTTAGAACGCACAGTGGCTCAACAAGCAGCTCAACTCAGACAGTTGCAAGAACAGCTACACAAAGAACTCAGTCAGTACCGCCGCGATAATCAATCACTCGCCAAAAGTAAAGCAAAATTGCAAACTGTGCTGCGAAATTCTCCCAATATAATTACCATTTTAGAGTCGGACGGGCGAGTCCGATACCATAGTGGAGCAATAGAACGGGTTTTGGGTTACAAGGCCGAGGAAATAATTGGCAAAGTTCACGGCGAGTTAATCCATCCAGAGGATTTGCTGGCTTGGCAGGCGTATTTTGGCCAGTTGCTGGAACATCCGGGAATTGCTAAGCCGATCGAATATCGGAAGCGACACGCTGAGGGTTTTTGGGTATATATGGAGGCGATTGGTAACAGTTTACTGCAAGATTCTACTGTCCACGGAATTGTCATAACTTCACAGGAAATAGGGGAACGCAAGCAAGCAGAAATAGCTGTACAAGAATCGGAATTTCATTACAAAATCATGTCGCAAATTACTTCGGATTTTGCCTATTCTTTTAGGGCTGCGCCCGATGGCAAGTTCGCCTGTGAATGGGTAACGGAAGCTTTTACACGCTGTACTGGTTGTGTTCCTGAAGAATTAATGGCGTCGGGCTGGTGGAACTTAGATCTAGTTCATCCCGAAGATCGAGAAATGTTAATTCAAGAATTAGAAGCCTGTACTTTCAGCCGCACGGGAGCAAACGAGTATCGAATTATTAACAAAAAAGGCGATGTGCGATGGGTGCGAGACTCTTGGCAAGCGGTTTGGGACAAAACTGAGGGACGGGTTATCCGTTTGTGGGGCGCTTGTCAGGAAATTACCGATTGCAAGCAAATAGAATTACAACTGCAAGTCGTTAATGAGGTTTTGCAAGCACAGATGGAATCTTCGCCACTGGCGATTAATTGTACCGATAGCGATGGCAAAGTCACTGTCTGGAACCGCGCCGCTGAATCACTTTTTGGCTGGAGTGCCACAGAGGTTTTGGGGCAAGACGAGCCTCATATTCCTCAAGGGCAAAAGCAAGATTTTCAGCCCATGTCGCAGTCTGTATTGAATGCCCAAGCACAGAATGGTTGGGAAGTTTCTCTGTTGAAGAAAGATGGTAACTGGATCGATCTCTGGACTTGGGCTGCAACCATCAGAGATAGTAGCAACCAGACTATAGGTAGTATCAAAATATTTTCCGATCTTTCAGAGCGCAAGCGCATAGAGGAGGAGCGCCAAAAATTAGCAGCGTTACGAAATATGGAAGAACCGTTTTGGGCCCGCTATGTTAGTCCCCCAAAAAGCAGCAATAAAAAAGAGAGTAAAGAGAGTAACGAATAGTTAAATATTAATAGTTGGCAATAGTTGATTTCGATTTTTGTAGAACACCCTAATAGCTCGATCGGCACTTCAAATATTTACTTTTGCGAAGATTCTTCCTGAAGTCTGAGAGCAGCTAACTCAACGTGAGTCTGGCAAACTTCATTTAACTGAATAGAATCTAAGACATTAGTAATTACTTTATATAAGTGGAGAGCAGAACGGTGAGCTTCTTGGATAAAAGCTCTCTCTTCTACTGGATCATCTGCCAGATCATCTACAGTGAGTTGAAGATAGCCGATGATGTGATTTAGCGGAGTGCGGAGCTCGTGGGATGCCTTCAACATGAACTGCTTTTTGAGATTGGAAAGTTCTTGTGCTCGCTCACTGCGCTCTTGGTAGAGAGTTGCCAGGGCGATTGCGCTTCCTACTTGATCGGCAAGTTCTTGGGCGAATTCGATCTGAGATTGAGTCCAAGGTGGCTGGTCCGTATTGTTCCCTAACTCTCCGCTCCTACATCGCTGTAAGCTAATGATGCCGTTAGCTTGGTCTTGATAAGCAGTAGCCACCACTAGTACAGACTGTCGCACGAACGGGTCGTCTGCTGCAAAGGACTCCGCTATCACTGGTTCGAGAGTTGCTATAGCCTGCTTGAAATGAGGTGCTGCTGTTAGGAAGATTTCCGTGCCCAACATGGGTGGAAATTGTTCTTGGCAGTATTCAGCAGCTACTTTGACTGACAGGCTAGAATTTTGACACGGACAAATGATACAACGATTAACGCCAAGTGTTTTTCCTAGGCTGTTAACTGTTTGCTGCCAAATGGTTTCTAGATCGAGAGTTCGACGAATCTTTCTACCAATTTGGAGTAAAAGTTTTTGCGATTGAGCTGATATTTGCTGATTCATATTAATCCCTTTTCAACGAGACTGGCAAAAGTTACCACCCACTGACAGAGCAGGAATTTACTGAATTTACCAGCCGCAGGTTGTGTGAATTGAGGTTTACGTAATTACACTGAGGCTTGGTCAAAGTATCTCAAAAGATACTAACAAGTTTCAGTATGATAATACTATCATTATACTTCTCACACAGATATTGAAACGTCAAGTTTTCTTAATATTTATTTATATTATGTTTATATGATGACATTTGCCAGTTTAATCAGTCATAGATTAAGTTTGTATTAAGAGTGGTTCTAGAGTTGGGTTTTATGGGCTCTCGATCGGGCGTGTGAGCCCACAATGGAGTCAAAAAGATCGGTTGCGTTCCTGGTATCCTCTGATACGCTGCTGCGATCGTCGGGAGATGAGAAAAGTGGCGGGGACGATCGCGCTCAGTCCAGAATACCGAATGAGAGAGCTTTGATGGCAGATCGTGTAATAATTAATACTGTGGCTAGCGATAAACTATGCGATCGGAATCATTGATTAATTTTTAATTTTTCAAAACTGGTTCTTGATAAAGTGGCACAGTGAAAGTAACAGTCGATCCCAGTCCTTCCCCCATGCTGTAAAAATTCACTTTTCCCCCCATTGCTTCTACCAGTTTTTGAGAAATTGCCAGTCCCAAACCGGTGCCACCATATTGTCTAGTACGATCGCCATCTACCTGAAAAAACGACTCAAATAATTTGTCTTGCTTCTCCAGAGAAACCCCAATCCCAGTATCGGCAACTCGAATTTTTACCATTCCGGGGAACTGCTGGTTCTCAACTCTCACCTTTTTTTTAATAACTTCCACACTGATCCGAATTCCACCTTCACGGGTAAATTTAATCGCGTTCCCCGACAGATTCAACAGTACCTGAAGCAGGCGTTGGTAGTTCGCATACAAAATAATCTCGTCCTCGGTAGCGGGTTTTTGGATTTGAAATTGCAATCGCTTCTGCTGCACTTGAGTCCGGGTAAAATCTTCAACTTGCTGCAATAGTTCGCCGAGTTTAACGGGAGCGAGATCTAACTGCATTTTGCCAGCTTCAATTTTAGCGATATCCAAAATATCGTTAATGACATTGAACAAATGCATGGCCGATCGGTGAGCTTCTGCGATGAATTGCTGTGCTTCTTCGGGGTCATCTGCCATGTCTTCCATGAGCAGTTTCAGGAAGCCGAGGATGCCGTTGAGGGGGGTGCGGAGTTCGTGAGAAGTATTAGCAAGAAACTGACTTTTGAGGTGCGAAAGAGCAACGGCCTCGGCGCGAGCTTTTTCTAATTCTTGATAGAGGGTAGCATGGGCGATCGCACTTCCGACTTGAGCAACTAATTCGCGAGCAAACTCGATTTCGATATCACTCCACGGAGGGGAACTACCGCAGCGGTGCAAACCGATTAGTGCATTGGGTTCGTCTTGATAGGAGGTAGCTGCTACGAGCACTGAGTGGCGATCGAAAGGATCACAGAGGGGGAGAGGGTAATTAACTGCTACAGGTGTTAGAGTAGTTAAAGTTTGAATCCACCCCGGCTGATCGGCTGCCAGCAGTTCTATTCCCAGCATGGAACAGTAAGGTTCTTGGCGATACTCAGCTACTACTTTAAAAGTTTTTGATTGGATATTTTCGATTTTAGTTTCAGAAACAGAGGGCGAAGAGTTGGCAGTTGACAGTTGCAAATCAGGCCTTTGGCAACTGGAAATTTCTGGGTTTTCCGAATCAGTCAATGGGGATGAGTTTAAGTTTTCGCTTTCTGGTTTGTAAGAGCAAATAATGCAGCGACTCGCGTTCAAAACTTGACCCAAACTATTCACTGTTTGCTGCCAAATAGTCTCTAAGTCGAGGGTTCGGTGCAGATTTTGAGTTATTTTCGAGATAATTTTGCGATCTATTTCGCAGTCAGGAAGGAGTGATATAGGAGGGATACTGGTTTCTGGGAGTGGCATTTTTGGGTGTGCGTCGGCACCTAGGACTAAAGCTGGATCGAGGATTAATTCTTGAAAATACCGAGGCCACTCTGTTGGTGTGTCAGACAGCAGCCGTCCCATAACTAAGATTTTCGTAGCTTGGCCATTTGAGTCGATCGCCGGAGTGAGGGTTAAATCGAACAGAAAATATGTTTCGCCGTGGCAAAATGGATAGCTGAAGCGTTCTGGTACGAGGGTTTCAAGTACCTGTCGTAGCCGATCGAGGTAAGGCCCAGGGGGAAAAGGTTGCAGCGTTTCTGTGGTTTGGCGATCGACAATTTGTGCTGTGTTTAGGTTGTATTGCTCAGTTTTTTGCCAGTAAAAAGATAGATATTCGCCAGAGTAATCTTGGGTAAATACTAACTCTGCCCCTAACTCTTGGAAAAAAGCCTTAGAGGCTAGGCTCGATCGCCGGAAGTCTATGTTAGAGTCCATCAGAGTAGGGGAATAATTTTGGTTTTTGATTTTTGCTTTTTGAGTATAGAAAATTTAAAATCAGAATCAATAATTTTCACAGACTAATAACCTGCTTGGAAGATTCTCCAAAAATTTGAGGCAATCGGCAACTGCATCTGCAAACTGGCGATCGCGTTTTTCCGCCGATTTTTAACAGTTCTCAGATTGTTAAGTAAATCGTTCTCATTAAACGTAAAATCCTATAGTTGTTAGATCCTCGACTTGTTCAAGAAGTCGGGGATCTGGATATTCTGTTTTTCGCCAGCAAATTTGCGCATCAGGAAAGGCGATCGGATTTCAATCGTTCCACTCACCGCGAGGTGGTACTGGGGGATTGCGACGTAAGCTCAAAGCTAACTCATCTTCACCACGCTCTCCTCTTAACCATTGTCTGATGGCAGTTTCAATGACTTTACTAGGGTCATTTGTCAAGTGCTTAATTTGGTCTAGTAATTCAGAATCTATATGGATAGATAGTTCGACTTTTTCAGAAGAACTGTGGGAGGATATGCGTGATTCGCTCATAATTAAAAAAAATCCTAGTTTTCAATTCCTAAGTTTCAATTCCTAAGTTTCAATTCCTTCTAGAAATTTACACCTTTGTGTTGAAGGAAGAAATGACTTACCGTCTTATGTAGGGCAACCCGAATGGACTAGAAGTTTGAAGCCTGAGATTTGCACTCAACCTTTCTCCTATCACTTTACAGCTTTCTGTAGATTGACACTTCCCGGTCTGTCATACACGGGGATTCTTAAGACATCGAGTGTCTTAATATCCTGTTGACACTCCCCGCCTATCAGGCACGGGGATTCTTAAGACATTTCTGTCAAAATATCCCTGTTGCTAGGCTTCCCAGGCTGACCACGTGTAGTCATATCTCCTCAAAAATGTTTTGGGCCAAGACTTTCCCCCAGTCCGGAGGTAGGTTTTTATGTCTTATACTGACCGACTAATATTATCATGGCAGACTCAAGTCTGCAACTGCCTTTCATCCCCGGACTTAAGTCACGAGGTTTTCAGGCTATTGTCTTATAAGAGAGAGAAAAGCTTTTTCCTTTTCGGCGCCTTGATTTGAGCGGACGCTAAAGATGGAAATCATCAAAGGCGGGGAGGTTTGCCTCGCTGGCTGTCTTGTCTAAATCCCCGATCGCAATTCCCAGTCGGGTTTTAAGCAAGCGCTCTCACCTTGCTTGTGCAATCATACAACAAAAGTCAATCTTTTGCCGATAGGTTTTATGACTAACGTCCCTGTTTCTCGCATTCGCAATTTTTCGATTATTGCTCACATCGACCACGGCAAATCCACCTTGGCCGATCGCCTGTTGCAGGCGACTGGAACAGTGCAAGCACGGGAGATGAAGGAGCAGTTTTTAGACAACATGGATCTCGAACGCGAACGTGGCATTACGATCAAGCTGCAAGCGGCTCGAATGAATTACACTGCTAAGGACGGTCAGGAGTACGTGCTCAACTTGATCGACACTCCTGGACACGTAGACTTCTCTTACGAGGTATCGCGATCGCTGGCTGCTTGTGAAGGGGCGCTGCTGGTGGTAGATGCTTCTCAAGGTGTGGAAGCACAAACTTTGGCAAATGTCTACCTTGCCCTGGCAAATGATTTAGAAATTATTACAGTTTTAAATAAAATTGACCTGCCGGGGGCGGAACCAGACAGGGTAAGAGGGGAAATTGAAGAAATTGTCGGTCTCGACTGTAGCGATGCGATTCTGGCTTCGGCGAAGGAAGGTATCGGTATTGATGATATTTTGGAGGCGATCGTCGAAAAAGTACCGCCGCCACAGGATACAGTTGATAAACCATTGCGGGCGCTAATTTTTGATAGTTATTACGATGCTTATCGGGGAGTGATTGTTTATTTCCGGGTGATGGATGGTAGTGTCAAAAAGGGCGATCGGGTGTTGTTGATGGTTTCGGGGAAGGAATATGTCATCGATGAATTGGGCATCCTTTCACCAACTCAAGTTCCAGTAGACGAACTGCACGCGGGGGAAGTGGGTTATCTGGGCGCCGCAATTAAGGCAGTAGCTGATGCTCGCGTCGGCGATACGATTACTTTGGTCAAAAAGCCTGCACCGGAGCCTTGGCCGGGTTATACAGAGGCAAAACCGATGGTTTTTTGCGGCTTGTTCCCGATCGATGCCGACCAATTTCCTGACTTGCGCGAAGCTTTAGAAAAACTGGAACTAAACGATGCGGCGCTTTCCTACGAACCGGAAACATCGAGTGCGATGGGATTTGGTTTCCGTTGCGGTTTCCTGGGTTTGCTGCACATGGAAATCGTGCAAGAAAGACTCGAACGAGAATACAATTTGGATCTAATTGTGACAGCTCCTTCTGTGGTTTATCAAGTAACTACAAATAAAGGAGAAGTGTTAACAATTGACAATCCGAGCCATTTACCCGATCCTCAGTATCGCGATAAAATTGAGGAGCCTTATGTACAAGTGGAAATGCTATCACCGGAAAGTTATGTGGGGACGTTGATGGA
>JAAUPI010000193.1 GCA_012035135.1 Microcoleus sp. CSU_2_2 | reverse complement strand
GTGTAATACCAAATCCGGGTTTGTTACCCCCTTTATAATGAGCAGGAGCGTAGGGTGCGTCGCCACGAATAATTCTCGCGCTTAAACCGAGATTAAACGAGCGACGCACCATACAATTTATAACGGGGATGAATCAGCCGGATTTGGTATAAGGTGCGTCGCAATGTTAATTACTGCAAAATCATTTCTCGAATTGTTTGTGCTGTTGCAGGTGCTAGTAACACGCCGTTGCGATAGTGGCCGCTGGCTATGAGAATATTACTATTACTAGAAAGCCGATCGATAATTGGTGCCGGTCGTTTTTCCGGGCGCGGGCGCAATCCTGACCATTGCCTGATAATTGTAGCTTTTGCTAAGCCCGGACAAAGTACGATCGCCCTAGCCATCACCTCATCCAACATCTCAGAATTCTGTACAATTTCCTCGCCATTTAGCGGAAACTCCACCGTTGCCCCCACCCAATATTCCTGATTTCCTAAAGGCACAATGTGAACGTCATCGCAAGTAATTACTGGTGCAAAATCGGGATTTTCTAAAGGATTTGGCGATCGCAAATGCAGTGCTTGTCCCAACACCGGGCGAATGTCAACCAATTGATTCAAGGATGCACTCAAAGCCGAAGAACCCAAGCCAGCCGCGATAATTAGCCGATCGAATTCTAACTTGCTTGAACTTGTTTGAATCTGACATTTTGCAGCATTTTCAAGAATAGGCAAGATGCCTTTTCCACCAGAGATCGAGTTGGTTTTGGGCTGGGGATCTTGCCCGCCCATGAGACATGTAACTTCTACTCCAAACTCAAAATCAACCCCATTTATCTTAGCAGCATCCACCAAAGCCAAAGTTAGCACAGTTGGATCGACTTGCCGATCGTCTGGCGAATAAATAGCAGCAATTATGTTATCATTTAAAGCTAGATGAGGATTGCGATCGCGCACTTGCTCCACATCCCAAATTTCCAACTTCCAACCTTGAGAGGAGCGAGTTGCTTTCAACTTTTCCCACTTAGTTAAATCCTCTCCCTCCAAACAAAGCATCAAAATTCCCTGTTTGTTAACAGGAATTTTCCGCCCCGTCACTGCTTCCAATTCAGGAATTAAAGTTTCATAACGTTGCAGGCTAGTTTCTCGGAAGTGCCAATTTCTGCCCTTGGTTTTGTGGCTGATTACTCCCATCAAAACGCCGAGGGCTGCACCAGTAGAAGCTTGTGCGGGCGGCTGTTTGTCCAAAACAGTAACTTTTAGTTCGGGACAATGGCTGAGTTCAAAGGCGATCGACGCTCCTACAATACCACATCCAATAATTGCAACACGAACCATTCGATTTTAGATTTTAGATTTGAGATTTTAACTGATTTTTTTACTCGTTACCAGGCAGAGCCTGGTAACGCAGATCCGGAGGCTCCGCCTCCAATTTGACTGCTCTAAAAGCGAGGCAGAGCCAAAGTATCTCGGTTCCCAGGCTCTTCCTAGGAACCAGTAGCTTAAGCTTTAGGAATTAGCTGCAAGAAAAAGCGAGGCAGAGCCAAAGCATCTCGGTTCCCAGGAAGAGCCTGGGAACCAGTAGCTCAAAAGTGATTAAGCCTTCGGAATTAGCTGCAAGAAAGCATCAAAATGATCCACTGCTTTTCGATAGCTGCTGGTGACTTTTGCATAGTCAAGATCCTTAGCAGCAATATCAATGTTAACCAAATCGGCAAACAAACTCTTAGTTAAATCAACAGCTTTTTGTTGCTCTTTAGGTAACAGACTTGCAGAGACACTTTTCATTGCGCCCCGCAAATCACCTAAAGGTCCGTGAATGTAAGTTCTGGTATCAACCCAATTGCGTTTTTGAATTAGGGTTCCCAGGTTATCCATGCGCGATCGCAATTCTGTCAGAGTAGGAACAGAACGCTGAATTTGTTGAATCTGGGCTGATGTGTAAGTGGTTGGAACTTTTGCTTCCACACTGCTACAACTGACGAGAAATGCCATCAGAAATGACATCATCAAGGCAAGAATTGAACGGGGACGAATCATATGGATTTTAGATGTTAGATTTTAGATTTCTCGTTCCGAGCGACCACCGGGAGAGTACGGTGTTGCTCGTTCCCGGGCTCTGCCTGGGAACGCAGATCCAGAGGCTCTGCCTCGCTGACCCACTACCGAGAGTTAGGTACAAAAATTTATTTTACCTCTTTTTGGCGCAGAAAAGTTATCAATGCCTCACCAACTTTTTCCGACCAATGTTCTTGAGGGTAATGTCCCGCTTGTTCCACCTTAACTAACTCTGCATTTTGCAAGGAACTAACTAATTTTTGAGGGGGTTCAACACTCAACCAAGGGTCTGTTAATCCCCACACAAATAAAGTTGGTCGAGTCCATCCTTTAAAGCCGGATTCAATTTCTGCCATGGACTGGGGTAATTGAATACTGCGGATAGTGTTCATGAGCGATCGACCCGCATCCGAACTCTTCAAAAACGGACGGCGATAAACGTCTAAATCGTTGTCTGATATCGGATAGCGACAGCCACCTTCTAGGGTTCTGTCCACCAACAGCGGATCTTGGGTCAGCATATCGCCCACAAAAGGCAGTCCCAACTGCTGCATTTTCCAAGGCAACTTGATATCTGTTGAAACAGGTGTATTCAGAACAACTAAACGCTCTATTTTATCTGGATTTCGCAAGGCATATTGAATGCCAGCAGAAGCTAAAAATCCTTGGACAACTAGGTAAAATCTGTCTATTTCTAAAGCTTTAATCAAGCCACCGAGTGCCTCAACAAAAGCATCGGGAGTGTAGGCAAAGTCGCGTTTATCGGGTTTGGTCGATCGCCCATAACCCACCCAATCTGGTGCAATCGATCGAAACCCCTGGGCTGCCAAATCCGGCATAATTACACTCCACGTGAAACTTTGGGAAGGCAAACCGTGCAGTAGCAGCACCGGAGGCTTGTCTGATTCGTTAACCGGATTAGTTTCGCGATAAAACCATTGCAGTGACCCTACTTCAATTACTTTCTCATCAATTGCCATTATTTTATCTGTTAATAAATAGGTGCGCACTGCGCACCTTAATTGCTATCTAATAGTAGGGTGCGCACCGCGCACCTTACTTGAAATCTAGTTACTAACGTATCTAGAAATTCATTTCAGCAGCTTGAACTTTCTCAACCTGTTTCTTCTTGAGAACCAGCATAATTTGAGCTAACATAGTCAAAGCGATGAAAGCCATCATTCCTTGAATTCGAGTGGCACTTTGGAGCACAATCTCCACATCTTTTTGACCGAAACCACCCACATTAGGATTGTTAGTCAAAAGTGCACCTGCTGCAACTGTTTGTCCTTCAGAAACTGCTAGTTCCGGGCCAGCAGGAATCTTCTCAACAACCGTTGCACCTTCTGTCGGTTGAATTGTCAGTTCATAACCGCCATCTTCAGGTTTGGAAATCTTAGAAATTGTACCGGCTATCGAAGCATTATAAACAGTATTATTGCTCTTCTCGCCAGTAGGATAGACCTGACCGCGACCGCGATTGCCGCCGACATAAATTTGGTATTTGCCGAAGTGAACCGACTTGTCAGTTGCTGGATTTGGTGACAAAACTGGGAATACCAATTCCTTGTACTGTTCCCCTGGCACCGGGCCCACTAAAATCACATTTTCTTGGGTTTCGCTGTAAGGTTGGAAGTAAAGATCGCCGACTTTTTCCTTCATTTCTTCTGGAATTCTGTCAGCCGGAGCAATTTTGAAACCCTCGGGTAACATCACTACAGCACCTACATTCAAGCCACCTTTGCTGCCGTCGCCGACAACTTGTTGAACGCTAGCATCGTAGGGAACTTTAACAATAGCTTCAAAAACCGTATCTGGCAAAACAGATTGCGGTACTTCAACTTCGGTGGGTTTGGCGCCCAAGTGACAGTTAGCACAAACAATCCGACCCGTTGCTTCGCGGGGAGTAGCAGGTGCTGTTTGTTGAGCCCAGAAAGGATAGGCAAAGGCTGCTTGAGGAAGTGCGATGTCGCTAGTAAGGAAAAATGCTGCGGCTGCGATCGCCACTACAGCTGTTTTCGCGATCGTCCTGACACTGCGACGCAAAATCGCAGATAAATTAGTTTGTGGCATCAGAGTATTCAATCTCAAAGGTCAGACAATTTTGAATGTTGGATTTTGAGTTTTGAATTTTGAATTTTGGATTATTAGACTGTTTTAGGGATGCAATTATCTTGGATTTTCCTTGCTGACCCCAATCTAAAATCTAAAATCTAAAATCCAAAATCGTTTAAGACCACCAAGGTTCTTCGCCGGTGCGGAAATCAGTTTCTTTCCAAGTGGTAAAAGTCACCTTGTCATCTGCGACAGTGGCGTGGGCCAGGGCAAGAGACAAAGGCGCTGGGCCGCGTACTACTTTGCCCTCATTGTTGTATTGAGAACCGTGGCAAGGACAGATAAACTTGTTTTCGCTGGCATTCCAAGGGACGACGCAGCCCAAGTGAGTGCAGACTGCGTTGATGCCGTATTCGGCCAGAGATGAGTCTTTTTCGACCACAATATAAGTAGGGTCGCCTTTGAGGCCTTGGGCAAGAGTCCGATCGCCAGCGGGATGGGAAGTCAAATAATTGCTGACTACGATATCGTTACCCAGGGCATCCTTAGCAGTCACCCCACCGCCAGCTCCACCGCTCGACGGAGGAACAAAATACTGGACAACAGGATACAGTGCGCCCAGTGCCACGCCTGTGACAGTACCGAACGTCAGCAAATTCATAAATTGGCGACGCCCCATATCGGGGACATCAGGATTTCCAGCAGAAGTTTGAGCCATGACCTGCCTTTGCGCTTTTAAGTTACGTTGGTTTGTGAGCTGTAGCTGTGAATCTGTTACGTGCAGACAACAGGAATAATTGCGGTTAATCTGCTTTCACCATGTTGAGGCAGCGAAAATTCCTTTTAAGAATGCGCCTTCCAGCTTTTATTAGAGTATTATTACATTTTTTGAACTTTGTCTTTTATTGTTTCAGGAATTAACTCAGGAGCCACCATGACGGGTCAGGATTTACACCAGCTATTGCTAGAGAAATGGGGAAAATCTTACGATATCAGATTGCGGCGGACGCGAGGCAAGATTTTTGTCCAAGTTATGTGGAAATATCTCGAACAGGTATCTTTTCCGATGACGGAGGCTGATTATTTTGAGCATTTAGACGCAGTTGCCAATTATCTCAACGGCTGGGGCAGTGCGGCACAGGTGAGAGAGTATATCGTAACTACCCGCGAACGTCCCCGCTTGGGTAAAGCCGTCAGTGTCCCCCTGGATTTGGGCGAAAGAGCCTCGGAGTGGCTGTTAGATGAGTTTTGAATCACTTATTAGTCAGTAGTCAGTAGCGAGTGAGACAGGCGACAGCAGTGACAGAATTGTAGGGGCGATCGAGTACAGTTCGATCGAACCGCGCGATCTCCCCTTGCCCAGCCACGACAGCGCCCAGTACCAAAATCTGAGAGATAAGATCAGCATCAATTTCACATACAATGAGCGCATATCCCGTGAAATTTAGGAGAATAGTGTAATGGGTGTTGCAGTTGGAATGGTGGAAGTCTTAGGGCTTCCCTCTGCGGTAGAAGTTGCAGACTCAATGGTGAAAGCAGCCCGCGTTACTTTAGTTCGCTATGAAAAAATAACCCGCGCCTACTGGACAGTTATAGTTCGAGGAGATATTTCTGAAGTGCAAGCGGCGGTTGCTGCTGGAATTGAATCTGTTAAAAAGGTCGATGGCGGAAAGTTGCTATCGTATCACATCATTGCTCGTCCTCACGAGAATCTCGATTACGTTTTGCCGATCGGTTACACTCCAGAAGTAGAACAGTTCCGAATGTAGTTGAGGTTTTGACGCAACTTTTGTGTCGAATTTTAACATTGACTAATATAGAGACGCGGGCAATCTCGTCTCTATAATTTTGGGGAAAATTTTTCGCTTATCTCTATCAAAATATGGCTTACTCTTCTGAAAATCCCATTTTACAGCTCAAGAAATGCCTGACGCTAGCTCAGGATGTTGGCAGTCACGCTGAAGCAAACCGAGCCTTTGAGCAACTGTGCGCGATTATTGATGCTGAAAACCCGATGGCCGCGCAACTTTTGGAGATGCTGTGGCAAGAGGCAATTCTGGCTAGGCGATCGGCTTTATTTTGGCAACAAATGAGCGATGTTGAAAAAGATATGGCTAATAAAATGATGGAAAATATGACGCAGATGCGGCAGAATTATTTACGGTTGATGCAAGAAATGTAAGATTTGGTAATTGGTAATGGGTAGTTGATAATTGCCCGGACTTTGCCAACAGGTGTAGGGTGCGTCAGTCCCGATATTTGACACTTCTCAAACAGTTGGTTTCTGACGCACCTTACGATTGACGCAGCCTACGATAAATTCGGCAAATTATCCGAGATGTAGGGTGCGTCAGTCCCAATATTTGACACTTCTCAAACAGTTAGTTTCTGACGCACCTTAGGATTGACACAACCTACGATAAATTCTGCTATTTCATTAAAGCAGCGCCGCGGTTATAAAGTTCTCGCGCGTAATCAGTCCAAGTTCCCTGTCCCCAATAGCGGAAACAACTTGTTTGCACCAACAAGTTATAAAGCAAAGCCTGTTGATATTCAAACTGCTTGGTAACGGCGGCATCTTCCTGCACCAGCGGGTCGTATTTTTTGTGAAATGCTGCGCTGAGTTGATTCATCGGTTCCAACACATTTTCGTAACCTTTCACCCAACTCAAATCGTTCGTCCAAGAAGCACCATCCATGTGAAAATTGTGGTCTGTTTGCTTAAGTTGGGCGATCGCACTTTCCACTTGTTCCGGTGTCGCACTATCTGGATCGACTAACTGCCAAATTTTGTGCTGGTTAACCCCTTGACAAATCGGATAATCTTCAGGATTAACACCCGCCGCTTCAATTATCTCCAAATATTCAGTGCCATTTAAACCTACAACACCGGATTTGCCACCACCTTGTTCGCGGTTTTCGTGCCAAGCTTTGACAAAGGCGCTGGGAAATTCATTCATCATCACCCCACCATTTTCGCCGTCGGCAATTTGAGTGACTAAAGAAGGAATTGTGACCTTGCCAATTTGCTGTTTGTTGCGTCCTTTTGCTTCGTAATACGGCTGCATTTGACCGACCAATTTTGTATCAGAACCTTGGGTTTTAATCAAAGCCGTAATACTGATGGTTTCGCCACGAGAATTGCGGGCTTGCAAACGGTTGGGAATATATTTTTGGTCTTGTGACAATCCCGATCCGTCGATATTTTCGACAGAATGTTCTTGCACCATCAGCCAGCGATAGCCGCATTCTTTCAAAGCTTTGATGTATTCGTAAAGCGTGTCGGGGTGATTTGGAAAGTGCATTTCTGGGGGCGAAAAACCTTTGACGCGCTTCAGGGCATCTATGCCAAAAATGGCAGCAAAATGATGTTGCCATGCTTGTATTTGGAGTTTGATGTCGGGAATGGGAGTTGAAGGAATCACGGCATGACTCCACATTGTCCCCAGCCATTCTACATGAGGTTGATATTGACGATCGCAGGTAATTCGCTTGAGATTATCAAAAATATCATCGCGTCCCATTTGGCGCAATCCCCACAACAAATTGCCGGAATAGTCGAGCATAATTCGCGGGTTGCAGCCTTCGGAAATCAGTTGGGGAATGAATTCTCCCATGCGTGAATAGCACCAAGCAAAGACTCCGGCGTTGTGATTGTCTCCTTGATTTAAATTTTCAAACATATGCTGGAGATTGCATATCAGTTCGCCGTTTGCACCGGCTGGAATGGTGGGTTGATGCATATGCAGGGCGCAGGCAAATCCGGCTTGAATATTTTCGAGGCGAAGATTTGTCGTAGGTAGAAAGACTGGTTCATTGCTGTTGGCTGCGACACTGATTTCTGCTTCCGATCCGCAGATGTTGGGTAATCCTGAGTTGATTTCTTGTAAAATTGGTGGGTTGAGAGATGGTGCGATCGCAGGCATAAAATTTTTCTCAAGAATTGTGGAGCGGCACTGTCTACTATTGGTAAGATAGCTATATAATTTAGAGTAGCAGAATATGCCTACAAAAGATAAATTTTATGCTGTAGTTAAAGCAGCCTTGGAGAAAGATGGCTGGCAAATTACTCACGACCCGCTCCTACACTGTCAACTGTCAACTATCAACTGCTATAACTTACCGAGAAGCCGCCCGCGTCAACAACAATCCGCCGATTCCAAAGCCAAAAACTATCGGCAACCAAGCCGACATCATTGGACTCAAAACAGCTTTGACGCCCATTGAACTGGTCATAAAACCAAATACGTAGTAAGTAAAAATTACAACTACGCTAATACCAAAACTCGTGCCTTTACCCGATCGGCGCGGTTTAGTTCCCAAAGCTGCTCCTACTAAACCAAATACCATACACACGAAAGGAAAAGCATATTTTTCTTGAATTCGCACCTTGAGTTTGCGAATTTGTGGTTCGTCGCCGCTGTTTTTAATGATTTCCAAACGTTCTAAAGCTTGGGCAATATTCATCTCCTTGAAATCCCGTACTTTCGCGGCTAAATCTAAGGGTGTACGGGGGAGTTGCAACTGTTGGTGCTGAAATCTAACTATGTTGCGGTAAGAGCCATCAGGAGCTACTATGTAAGCAGTTCCGTTGAAAAAATCCCAGGTATTTTCTGAGGGATTCCAAGTGGCTGATTCTGAGGAAACGATTTGATTGAGGCCTGGGGTGGATCGATCGATAATTGTTAGACCTTTCATCCGTTGCCCATCAAACTGTTCTGCATAAAACCAACGCGCTAGGGTTTCGTCGCCGCCTTTTTCCGGTTTGCGAAATTCTGTATAGATGATATTTCTGTCTTGAAATTGCGGTCTTTCTCGCTTCAGTGCTCTGTCTAAAGTCAGAGTCGCCCGGTAACTGGCGGCGGGTACAACTAACTCTTGTAAAGCGAAGGTGAAACCGGTGACAATCAAACTCAGAATCACGGCGGGCAATATCAGCCGATAAATGCTAACCCCGCAACTGCGAAGGGCTATGAGTTCGCTGTCGCTGGACAATCGGCTGTAGGCCATTAAGGTTGCTAGCAGCATTGACATGGGGAAAGCTAACACTACAAAGTAGGGAATTTGCAGGAGAAAAATTTCCAGGGCGGCACCGTAGGGAAGGCCTGATTCTGTGACTCTACGTACTAATTCAAATAAGGCTCCAACTGTGACGGCGACGGATGTAAATAGTCCAACACCAAATAGAAATGGGCCGATTAGTTCTTTGGTAATATACCAATCCATTACTGAAATTCTCGGCAACCAGTTGATGGGATTGAAGGATTTGGACATTGCTATTTTCATTTCACCGTATTCTTTACACTCGTTTTAGGCATATTAACTGCTACGTAAAATTCTTACTGGTTTATAGCTTTACGCGATCGTACTCCTCATTCTTGTATAAACGACCTCACTTCTTCGAGGGGTAATTCCAACGCTGCGGCTATTTGTTCTACTGTCAAACCCAAATCGAGCAAGCGCGGAATTGCTTCCCGTCGTGCGAGTGCTTCGGCTGTTTTCTCTTGTTCGGCAAGTTCGGCTCGTTGTCGTTCCTGTTCGGCTCGTTGTCGTTCTTGTTCGGCTCGTTGTCGTTCCTGTTCGGCTCGTTGCTGTTCCTGTTCGGCTCGTTGTCGTTCTTGTTCGGCTCGTTGTCGTTCTTGTTCGGCTCGGTGCTGCTCGATTTCGGCTCTCTCGTTGCCAGTTAGCAGTAAATTACCTTCACTATCCCACCAGCGCAACCACCGTTGCGTTTGATTTTGATAGCTTCCCTGCCAAACTCCTAACTCAATTCCCAACAGTTCGATCGGATAATGTCCTCGTTCGTTCGGTGTCAGACGGCGATAGTGACCGTTGACTAAATTGTAAACCTCTAGTTCGCCACTTGCGATCGCGAAAATAGCATAGTAGGAAATGTGGATTATTTGCTCGTAAACCCAGAATTTGCCTGGTTTTCTGGCGTCAGCAGCAGTGCGTAATAGGGGAGTGCGATCGTGTTCTGGAGTCCCATCACCGCTTGCTAATTCAATCGCAATCAAAGGTGCGATATACTCGCGCCACAGCACGTAGGAACGGCGAATTTCGCCATCGAGTAGGGGAGGAACGTTCGGCACGTAGAACCAATCCGGTGCTTCTGCGCCTTTTTCCAGTGGCTCGGTTTCGCGCCAATAAATGCCACAGTCTTGACCAATGGTGTACTGTCCGTCTGGGTGCAGGCTTTGCAAAACCGGACCTATCGAGTCGGTGAGTAGAATGCTTTGGGGATGTTCTTGAAAATTCTTCACAAACGTACCGTCTGATTCAGGCAGTTGGGTATGGTCGGGAAAGGGTGGGGGAAGAACTGTTGGGTTCGTGCTTTGGGTCATGGCTATTTTGGCTTAGATTAGAGACGATCGACTGCTTCGTAAAACTTACCCAAACTTAGCTAAAGCCGTCTTTAATTACAATTTGGTATTTACTTCCTGCGCTATTGAGTGGTCGGCCATCCCAAGGTAAGCAGGCTATCCCCCTCAAGCCGAGGG
>JAAUPI010000192.1 GCA_012035135.1 Microcoleus sp. CSU_2_2 | reverse complement strand
ACGGCTCCTCGATAACTCTATCCTTGTTATGGATACGATTCAAGACTGGCTAGACTAGCTAAGGTTTTTTGGCACTTTCTTTTGAGTGCATTGACCCGTCTGTTGTAGTCTTTGTGTCATGGCAATGTCTATGTAGAAGTTGAAGGTTATTATAGGTATCTTTTCCACCTAATGACGTTGGTTTAATATGGTCAACTTCTACATTGTCTGTATTGGTGAAATACAAACCGCAGTGTGTACAGATACCCTTTTGTTTCCTGATGAGGGATGCAACCCTGCTAGGGGTATCTGGGCTTTCGCCTCGTCGCTTGCTCCAATAAATCCAGTTTCCATCAAACGGGCTACATTCACCTTTTACTTTTATATGCCTTACGATTACGGATTAAGCTAAGGGCATTACGATTGCGTTCTTTACCCCCTTTTAGTGTTTCCGCATATTGCTTAATCCTATTTTCCATACCATGTAGGGTGAACATCGACCTATTCAGAGATTTAAGAGAGTTACTTCGTTCCGGTTACACATTTGCCTTGAGTCTTTAGCTGTGATGCTATCCACCGGGTTTATTGGGCGGTGCTTATAAGTCGGTCCTAAAATCGCTTATGCCCTATCCTTGCCTTTTGGCTTGGTGTTAATCAGTCTTTACCGTATTTTCCAACGGTTTTATCCTTGATTCAGCCATTACACCATTTCTCATCACGATGGTTCAGACACATCTTTGCTTTCGCTACGCATGGACTCTTGCTCAACAGTTACTGGGCTCGGCTCCTAGTAGTTCTGCCTTTTAACCCCGCTTTAGTCTATTGGTTGCTATCCATTAGACTAGGGGTTATGCTTTTTTGTTACCCTAATTTAAATACATTGTGGAAGTGAAACAGCGTGAATATTGAAATTGGGCGGGGCAAAAGCGCTCGCCGAGCTTACGGTATAGATGAAATCGCGCTCGTACCGGGACAGCGCACCCTCGATCCGAGTTTGGCAGATACTGGGTGGCAGATTGGCGGGATCGATCGAGAAATCCCGATTATCGCCAGCGCCATGGATGGGGTAGTCGATGTCCGCATGGCCGTTTTGCTGTCAGAATTGGGAGCAATGGGCGTCCTCAACTTAGAAGGCATTTACACCCGCTATACCGACCCCCAACCAATATTAGAGCGCATTGCTTCTGTCGGGAACCACGAATTTGTCTCCCTGATGCAGCAACTCTATGCCGAACCCATCAAGCCAGAATTAATTGAGCAGCGCATTAAAGAAATTAAAGCGGCTGGAGGCATTGCCGCTGTCAGCACTACTCCCGCCGGCGCTAGCAAATACGGCTCAATAGTTGCAGCAGCAGGGGCCGATATGTTTTTTGTGCAAGCAACTGTAGTCTCAACTGCTTTCCTGTCGCCGGAATCGATAACTTCTCTAGACTTAACCCAATTTTGTCAAGAGATGCCAATACCAGTAATTTTGGGCAACTGCGTCACCTACGAAGTCGCCCTGAATTTAATGAAAACTGGCGCGGCGGGCATCCTCGTAGGCATTGGGCCAGGGGCTGCTTGCACTTCCCGTGGCGTGTTGGGTGTCGGTGTTCCCCAAGCAACAGCAGTAGCAGACTGTGCGGCAGCGCGGGACGACTACTATCGCGAAACAGGTAAATACGTGTCGGTGATTGCTGACGGCGGTTTAATTACCGGAGGCGATATCTGCAAGTGCATTGCTTGTGGCGCTGATGGGGTGATGATTGGCTCGCCTTTTGCTAGGGCGGCAGAAGCACCCGGTAGGGGCTTCCACTGGGGAATGGCGACTCCGAGCCCGGTTTTGCCCCGTGGCACTCGGATTCGCGTCGGGACTACCGGCACTTTGGAACAGATTCTGCGTGGGCCAGCACAGCTTGATGATGGCACGCACAACTTGCAAGGAGCTCTGAAAACTAGCATGGGCACTCTCGGCGCTAAGGATATTAAGGAGATGCAGCAAGTGGAAGTGGTGATTGCTCCTTCTCTGTTGACCGAGGGTAAAGTCTATCAGAAAGCTCAGCAGTTAGGTATGGGCAAGTAGATTTGCTTGAAATACTCCCCGGCCTGAAGGCACGGGGATTCTTCACGCTTCACCGACAGATACTCGGCTTGGTCCAAGATTCTGACCGCCGTTTCAAAATTTCAGTCGTGCGTTCTAGCTTTTACGACCAGGCAACCCTGCGTTAGAATAAATTATATAGAGAGTCAGCGTGCAACATTGTACCAGAATTAAAAATTGAGCAGGCTTAGAAGGCGGTAGCTGTGAAACCAATTCGTTCATTAGAAGATGCTTTAAACCGCTGTCAAGCGATGGGAATGCGCTTGAGCCGCCAGCGTCGATTTATTCTCGAACTCCTGTGGCAGGCACAAGAACACCTCTCAGCGCGCGAAATATACGATCGCCTCAACCAACAAGAAAAAGCGATCGGTCATACTTCTGTTTATCAAAATCTCGAAGCCCTATCCAGAGAAGGGATTATTGAGTGCATAGAACGATCGGAAGGACGCTTGTACGGCAATGTCAGTGACTCTCACTCTCACGTCAACTGTCTGGATACAGCTCAAATCCTCGACATTCATGTGGAACTGCCCAAAGACTTGGTGGCACAAATCGAACAGCAAACCGGCGTCCGGATTGTAGATTACCGGATCGACTTCTACGGCTATCGATCGGCCGAGTCCGCCACAGAAGACTCCATCGCCAGCGATACGCCAAAGGCTTCGTGAACGAACCAGACGCTCAACTTGGCTCAGTTATTTTAGATCTTTGACACTCCCCAGCTATCACGGCGTGGGGATTCTTGCTTCAAGGGGATTTCAATGAATTTACTACAAATTGCTTCACGCGATTCACTAATAAATAGCACGACCAACCAGCTAGCGCTGCTATTACTATTGCTCTTAACTGCTTAATTGCGAATAGCCACGAGTACGAATATAGAAGTTGCGTCGCCTGCTGGTCGCCGTAAACTTGAGGTTCTATTGGCTTAAATATGGAAAGTAAAGCATTTAAGAATGAACTCGGATGTTGTTCGTTCACCTCTACAAAAGGATTGTTTATACCTACAAAAGAGATGATTATTGACATACAACTCACAATTATAAAAGCTTGTTTTAACCTCTGGGAATTTTTGATATCTTCGCTGATTTGAGCTAGGGGTAAGCAGAGCAAAAACATGAGATTAGCATACCATCTGACTCCATAAGCAGATCCGCTGTAATTGTTAGAACGCAGAATATACATCAGGACATAAGCGGAGGATGCCAGAAGAATTAGTAGATACTCTTGGCGATATTTTAACTCTTTGTTTTGAAAAATTTTGACAAAGCCGAAAATCGAAAATACCAGGATAGGAGTATAAGAAATCAAGCCGCGATGGCCTACAATCATGTGAAAAGCATAATTCAGTAGAGCCTGAAAATCCGAGTGATATGCTAAGCCTGAAAGATTGGTTCGATCGAATGCTGAACCCGGATATTGCCACAAGGATGGATTCATCGAAGGCGGGCGCAGGCTACCAGACGTGTAAAGATTTAACTGAAAGTAAATCACCAGGACTAAAGCGCAAGCTAAAGAAAAAACTATCTTTGATTTCAACGGTTTATTTAACAAGCTGACAGCCAGAAATGGCACAAAAATAAAAGCTACTACATCAATGCTTCCAGCCAGTGTAATTAACAGACCTGAGATTAGAGAATATCTAATACTTTCTTTGACTCTGAGCAAATAGTAAAACCCTGCCATCAGTAAACTGGCACTGACGACATGATTGTTGAATACGGTTGAGTAAGGCATCAGCAAAGTACCGGTACCTGCTATGATTAACAATACATCGATCCAGTTTTCTGGGATTTCCAGAAATTTTAGAGTTTTGTAGAAGTAAACCATACCAATCGCTGTCGCTCCTCCCACAACTAATATTATCAGTAGAAAGATCGTAAAACTATATCGGTTGCTGAAGGAAATACCAACTATTTTCAGCAAAGCGTAAAAAAATGAACCATATATAGATAAAATGGGAGGTTTGTCAGAGTAGAAGTGCCCCTGATATAAGTATTTATCGATCGTCCACACAAATCGAGAATTGTCAATAATCAAGGTATGAAAGTCAACCAGCGATTCGATTGTAGCTAGCCTGGAAGCATCATTGTGCGCTGCTGTTGGTCTTGTCAATAAGGAAAATAGACCCAGAAAGACTGAAAATATTTGCCACTCTTTTTGAATTCTCATAGTCTCCACCGAACTGAACCTATTCAACCATGGCAGCTAGCTAAGTGAATTCTAAGAGCCTGTAACCTCTTTTTAGCACGATCGCCAATAAGTTGGAATTTGTCACGTGAACTTTTAAAGATCGCTTAACTAACTACTTCGATTCTATAACAGCCTCGGCTTCCAGGGCGATCGATCGCAATTTATCGAGTAGATCCTGACTCGCCGACTGCCACAATCCCCGCTGACGAGCTTCTAACAATCTTTCCGCCATATCTCGCAGCGCCCAAGGATTGTTTGCTTGAATAAATGCGTGGACTTTTTCATCAAAAATATAAGCCTCTGCGATTCCTTCATACATAAAATCCTCTACACAATTTGCCGTAGCATCGTAAGCAAACAAAAAATCAACAGTTGCTGCAATTTCAAATGCACCTTTATAACCATGTCGCATCGCCCCTTCAATCCATTTAGGATTCACAGCCCTGCTGCGATAAACCCGCGCAATTTCTTCTCGGAGTTGTCGCACTTTCGGATTCTCTGGAATTGAGTTATCTCCGAAATAAGTTTCCGGATTTTTACCTTGCAAATTGCGAATTGCGGCCGTCATTCCGCCTTGAAATTGATAATAATCGTCGGAATCGAGGATGTCGTGTTCGCGGTTGTCTTGGTTTTGCAAACTATTTGCATTTGGCCGAGGCGTTTGGTAAATGCTTCTGGTGCCGAACATCCCCATTCATGCCCCTTAAATCCACCCCCCCTAACCTCCCCTTGTAAAGGGGGGGAACAAGAGTTGGAATTAGCCTCTTGGTAAGGGGGGGTGGGGGGGGTATTTGTATAGGCGTAACTACTCCAATTAATATAAGCTTTGGCTAAATCTCCGTCATCTGTCCAATTTTGAGCTTCAATTATGCCTTGAAGTCCCGCACCGTAAGCACCTGGTTTGGAACCAAAGACGCGAAAGTGCGATCGAACTTCCGCATCTTCTCGACTTAAACCAGCCGATTCCCACTCCTGAATTTCTTGTTTAACTTGTGCTGCTAAAGGATTATCTTCTACGGATTCATCTAAATTTGCTACAGCTTTTACCGCCGAATCAAACAAATCAATTAAATTAAAAAAAGCATCCCGAAAAAAGCCGGAAATTCGCAAAGTAACATCGACACGCGGCCGCCCCAAAACGGAAACTGGCAAGATTTCAAAATCTACAACCCGGCGAGATGGGCCATCCCAGATTGGTTGAACTCCGATCAATGCTAGCGCTTCGGCGATATCGTCTCCCCCCGTGCGCATCGTAGATGTTCCCCACACTGACAAGCCCAAAGTTTTGGGATATTCGCCGTTTTCTTGGGTGTATCTTTCAATTAAAGTTTCGGCAGCAACTCTGCCAACTCTCCAGGCGGTTTCTGTGGGAATGGCGCGGATATCTACGGAGTAAAAATTGCGCCCGGTGGGTAATACATCGGGTCGGCCGCGAGTGGGTGCGCCGGATGCGCCGCTGGGTATGTGTCGCCCATCTAAGCCGCGTAAAAGGTTGGTAATTTCTTGGTTTGTTTGGAGGAGTGATGGTAAAAGATAGTTGGTTATCCAATCTATTTCTGGTTGGGTTACTTGTCCTATTGGGATTTTTTTGATCGTAGATTTAACCGCAGATGCACGCGGATGAATGCAGATGTTTTCGATTAAATTATCTACTAATTCTGCGGCTTTTTGTTCGAGTTCTGCTGTTAAATTGCCTGCTGTTGTTAAGGGGTCGAAATCGTAGCCTGAGTCTTCTGCTAGGGCACGGGTTAAACCGGATCTACCTGTGCTAGGATGGCGGGCGATCGCAATTATCAAATCTCTCAATTGTCGCCCTTCTGGGCATTGTCCAAAAATGTGCAATCCGTCGCGAATTTGAGATTCTTTGAGTTCGCAAAGATAGCCGTCGGTACGAGTGATAAATTCGGTGAATTCGGATTTATTTAGTTGTATGCCTAAGTCTTTATCTAAGTTTTCTTGGTTGGTGAGGGCGAGAATGCGATCGCGAATCATTGGTAATCGAGATGGATCTAAGCTTTGGGCTTCACAATATTCGTCGATTAAAGCCTCTAACTGCTGCAAAGGCCCGTAAAGTTCGGCGCGAGTCATCGGCGGGGTCAGGTGGTCGATAATCACGGCTTGCGATCGTCTTTTTGCCTGGGAACCTTCCCCCGGATCGTTGACAATAAAAGGATAAAAATTTGGCATCGCGCCTAATGCGACTTCGGGATAACAGTTGCTAGATAAAGCCACACTTTTACCGGGAAGCCATTCTAAGTTGCCGTGTTTTCCGGCATGAATTATTGCCTGAGATCCAAACTTTTCTCGCAGCCAATAATAGTAAGCCAAATAATTGTGAGTTGGTTCTAAATCCGGTGCGTGATAGTTCAAACTCGGGTCAATTTCATATCCCCGCGACGGTTGAATTCCCACAAACACACTGCCAAACTGAATCCCCGGAATCGGAAAGTAGGGACACGGCATTGCCGTGTCCTCTCCCAGCAATGCAGTTTCCTTTCCCAGCAATGCAGTTTCCTTTCCCACGACGTAGGGAAACGGCATTGCTGTGTCCAGAATTTGTGTACTACCTTCTGCCAACCCCCATCTATTACAAATGTCCTCCTGTACTTGCTGCGGCAAAGCATTAAAATATTCTTGATATTCCGCCAAGTCCAAATATTGATTGATAGCCCGCAATTCTCGTCCTTCCGGGTCATTTGTCACGCCAGAAGTCAGCATTTCAATTAACTCTGTACCACTGCTGGGAATATTATCTACTTGATAACCAGCTTGCTGCAAAGCTTTCAGGATTTCCACACAGCTAGCGGGCGTATCCAAGCCGACACCGTTGGCTAATCTTGCATTGCGAGTGGGATAATTAGCGAGAATTATGGCGATACGTCTGTTGGTGGCAGGAGTTTGCTTGAGTCGCACCCAATTTGCAGTTAAATCTGCTACAAATGAGATGCGATCGTCCGCAGCGACATAACCCACAACATCGGTTTCTAATTCGCTATTCCAAGTTTGTACGGCTTTAAAAGAAACCGCCCTAGTAATGATTTTGCCATCTACTTCTGGCAAAGCTACATTCATCGCCACATCCCGTGGCGAAAGTCCTTGAAGTTCACTTTCCCACTGTGCCAAACCGCCACCGCTGAATATTGCTTGCAAGACTGGAACATCTAAGGATTTTAAGATATTTTGTTCTGGTTCTGGGCTGTTGAAACCAGAGATTGCAAAACTTGTCGTGTTCAGCAATAATTGAATTGATTCGGCATCTTTAGGTTGAAAATATTCTAGTAATTCTACTTGCAAATCTGGTTCTCGCAAAGAAGACACAAATACGGGAACTGGTATTAAGTTTCTGTCTGATAAAGCTTGACACAGTGCATCGATCGGTGCTAGATTTCCTGATAAATAATGAGCTCGATAAAATAAGATTCCCACCGTAGGCGCGGTGCCCCCATGCCCGCCCTCCCCATGTCCTTTAACCTCTGTTTGTAAACCCGGAGATCCCCCCCTGCCCCCCTTCTTAAGGGGGGAGCAAGAAGTGGTCAAATTTTCCCTTTTTAAGGGAGATTTGAGAGGATTGGAATCAGGAATCAAAGTCCCCCTTCTGAAGGGGGATTTAGGCAGGGCGGTTTCATTCTCGAAAAAATGAGGGTTTTGTAGCGGCTGTAGGGGCGGTGTCCCCGTGCCTACCCCCCCCACCGACGATTTATCGTCATGGAAGGCATCGGGGCAGCCAGGGGGGGCAGCCCCTACAAGAGAATGAAACAGCCCTGGGGATTTAGGGGGATCTGAATCTAGTGGTAAAGTTTCAAAACAAGCCCCCGCGCGTCCATCCCAATCGTAGATTCCGACGCGGGAAACTGTTTGAGGTAAGGGTGGATTGTAAGCAGTTTTAAAACAAGTATCAGCGGCAAATTCTAGGGCATGAACAAAGTTTTGGACTCCGCCTTCTGTGAAATAGCGCCATAATTGATTGACTGCTGACAGCGATACATTGGAATGACTGATTAAATCGGGATCTGGACTGTCATCCCCCGGCATGACAATCAGTTTAGCTTGAGTTTTCTCCACCGTATCGCGCAAAACTTCCAAGCCATAAGACCAATACGAACGACCACCTAACAGCCTAATAATTATTACTTGCGCGCGTTCTAAAATTTCCTCGGCATAGGTATCAATGGTTAATTGTTGCTGCAATTGCAAGAGATTCACGGCGCGGAGTTTGGGAAAATCTGCTGGTAATTTTGATGCCGCCGCCGCAATTGTTTGAATATCTGTATCAGCCGCGCTAATAAATACGATTGGTGCGGGGGTTTGCTGAATGAAAATTACTCCTTCGGCTTGAGGGTTCCAGCCTCCTGGTGTTGCGGCTATTTTGTGCATTAATTTTTAGTTTATGTTAAGTAGAAGGAAGAAGGAAGAGAACTTATGCAATATAACATCACTTATGGGGACTCGGCGGTTGAAACCGCTTTTGACCTCTAACTCTCATGTGGCGAAGCGCCCGTCATCAGAGTTAGAGGTCAAACTATACAAGCGAAGTCTGCCTCCGCAGACTAAGAGATAAAAGTTTAACCTATAAACTGATAAAGAAAACTCCCAGAACCATGATTGCCGCCCCTAATAACCTTTGTTGAATATCTTTTTCCTTAAAAATAAAGTGACCGAACAATACACCCATTAACACGCTAGTACGCTTAAGTGCAATCACTTGTACTACCAAAGTTAATGTCAAAGCTTGCATTTGACAAAGAACTCCCACAGCATTAAAAAATCCCATAGCCGCTAGCATTGGCAATTGTTTGAGAATTTTTCGGCTGGGATTTGGGGTTTTGTGTAATAAAATTGGCAGCAGCAAGACACTCATCGTACCGAATAAAGAGAACAACCAAAAAATAGGGGATGAATTTTGCACGCCTATTTTATCAAAATTTGAGGTAATACTCCACAGAAAAGCAACGATTAACATGAATTTCGGCCCCGGTTCTTTCAAAAGTGCTTTGAATGGGGCTAAATATCCTTGAGATTGCTCTTTGATATTCAATAAATAAGAGCCGGCGACGATTAGTAAAATACCAATACAATCAAAAAAGTTGGGATATTCTCCTACGATTAACGGTGAGGTGAGCAACATGAATAACGGTGTCAAAGCTACCAGCGGTACTGTCAGGGATAAATCCGATACTTTGATAGCTTTGATATAGAGAACAGCGGTGACAGCGTTGATGCTACCTCCGATTAAAAGAGCGATCGCAAATTGAGTGTTTAACGCCGGAATTCCTGTATACAATACCCACGGAGTTAAAAAGATAACAGAAAAAAATGAAAGCGACCAAGCGACGACATATTCATCACTTTTTTTGAGATTTTGCTTGCTAAAAACGTCTTTGACGGCTTCAAAAAAAGCGGTCAATATTCCTAAAATTAACCAAATCAACCTAAGTATGCCCTCTTAACTCGATCGTCATTTAGCAAATCTGATGCCATGCCTGTCAGAGTCCTGTTACCAGCTTCTAGTACATAACCTCGATCGGCAATTTGCAATGCTAAACTGGCGTTTTGTTCGACCAACAGAATTGTAACGCCCGTGGAGCGTAAATGTTGAATAATCGCAAAAATTTCTTTGACAATGGCGGGTGCTAAACCCAAACTGGGTTCGTCTAATAATAGCAGTTTTGGACGCGACATCAGAGCGCGGGCGATCGCCAACATTTGCTGTTCTCCACCGCTGAGGGTTCCCGCTAATTGATTGCGTCTTTCTGCTAACCTAGGAAATAGTTTAAATTGGTATTCTAAATCAGCTTTAATTTCCGCAGTGTTCGATCGAATATATGCGCCTAATTCTAAATTAGTCAAAATCGTTTGCTGCGCCAAAACTCTCCTGCCTTCTGGGCTGTGGGCAATTCCGAGTTTGACAACTTCGTGAGGGAGGCGACGGGTAATGTCGCGCCCGTTATAAATAATTTGCCCTTGGTGTAGATTAACTAATTTGGAAATAGCCCTGAGTGTGGTACTTTTACCGGCACCATTCGCACCGATGAGGCTGACAACTTCGCCTGCATTAATTGTCAGATTAATATTTTGTAGGGCTTGAATCCCGCCGTAATTTACAGAAAGATTCTTCAGTTCTAAGAGGATGTTTTGGGATGTTTTGGGTGGAATATTGTGCATTTTTTGTGACTTGATTGTTGCTGAAAGATCGCCTATTTTCTAGTAGTCGGCTAGTCGATGAGTCCGCGAGTCCGCCAGGGGTTTAAAACCCTTGTCATTACCCACATATATGATGGTGAACCAGTAGTGGTGCGAGTTATAGCCTTTCTCAGGTAGGTGAGGGACTCCAAAAACGCTCAAAAACCATGAAAATTAAGCGATCGAGTGCGCCTCATGAAGCGTGAGAACCGCTATAACACTTGCACTACAAAAATTGAGCTGGTACGCATCATAACTCAACCGAACTAAAATCTTGAGGTCCGATCGCGCTAAATTCAACTCCATTCAAC
>JAAUPI010000191.1 GCA_012035135.1 Microcoleus sp. CSU_2_2 | reverse complement strand
TCCCACGGGAACTCCAACTCCAACTCCGACTCCAACTCCCACGGGAACTCCAACTCCAACTCCGACTCCAACTCCAACTCCAACTCCGACTCCAACTCCGACTCCAGACGATCGCATTTGCGACGAAATTACCCTACCCGCGATCGATTCGATTCCGGGCCCGAATGCAGTCGATCGTACTTTCAACGGCACTGACGGCGACGATTTCCTTACCGGCAGCAATTTCAACGACGCGATTAACGGTTTCAACGGCAACGATATTCTGCTGGGGGGACGCGGCAACGACAATATTTATGGAGGAGTGCCCAGCAATCTCCCCCTCGATCCGAATGCAGACAGAGACTTGCTGTTTGGCGGCAGGGGCAATGACTACCTCAACGGCAACGGCGGCGACGATCTCATTTTCGCGGGTAAGGGCGATGATGTGGCGATCGGTGGCAAAGACGATGATTTAATTTGGGGCGGTACGGGCAACGATACTGTGGTGGGGGCCGAAGGTAACGACTGCTTGTTTGGAGGCAGTTTTGACTCATCTAGCCCTGACTCTACCGGACGCGATTTGCTGTTTGGCGGTGTTGGCAACGACTTCTTGAATGGAGGAGATGCTGCTGATACTCTCAGCGGCGAAGAGGGCGACGATACGCTGTTTGGCGGTAAGGGCGATGATGTTCTGGTGGGCGGAACTGGCAACGATTTGCTGTTGGGCGATCGCGGTGCCGATAGCATTTGTGGCAGCGAAGGGGACGATACTATTCTCGGAGATAGTGCGATCGGCCTTAACGGTCAGCCAGATTCCTTGTGCGGCGGTGCCGGCAACGATCTGATGTATGGCAATGACGGTGACGACAAGTTGTGCGGTGAGGGGGGGAACGATACTCTCTACGGTGGCAAAGGTGCCGATACTCTGACGGGGGGTTCGGGCAATGATACTTTAATTGGTGGTATTGGGAGCGATCGCTTCGTTTTGAGTGCAGGTGAAGGCAGCGATGTAATTGCTGATTTCACAAAAGGCGAAGATTTACTAGTGCTAACTGGCGGTATCACCTTTGCTCAACTGTCGATTAATCCTGGTGCAAATGATCCGAATGCGGTTCCTAGTGCGATCGTCCGTATTAACAACACCAATCAAATTTTAGCCATTCTCAATGGAGTGCAAGCGAATGTGATTACCCTCAATGATTTTACCTAATGTGGGTAATCTTTTTACGCAAGATCGGCTAAAAACAAACGATCGAACGGGTAAAATCAACCGAACGGCAACAGAGGACACGGCAATGCCGTGTCCCTACCCCAAAATAATCCGGAGCCCTGGATGAGAGATGCAACCATCCCCCGATCATTGGTAACAAGTTAAGCTTGTATGGCAGTTGTCAAGGGGGTTTGGGAAGATGTCTCAAAGAAAAATTGACTAGAGCCTCGCTTTAACTCCTGGACGTGTTGCCCAATCAATGTTATCGATTTTAGTTGACATTGGTACTCCGACGAAACTGCCTAAACCTCGGGGAAAGTCTTCTGGTTGGGAAACAGGAAAGGTACGGACTAAGGCAGCACGATATCCCACTGTCAAAAAACGTGTTTCTTTCCGCAAAAAGTTCTCAAGATTAGTTGTTTAATCTTCTCTATGCGTGAGTTGTTGAGCAATAACTTGCCAGATGTTGAAAGGCAGGTACTTTTAGATGCGTATGACTTTTATGAATATAATTAATGAATTTTATGAATTGACATTAAAAGAAATCTGTCGAATAATTCTTATAGCTAATAGCTTTTTTGTAGGTGTTAGCTAACAACAGGTCTCAGGTTCATGAAATACATTAGCAGGTATTGGTAAACTAGAGATTTCGATCGCAGAATTGTGCGTACACATATATATCAAATATGCTGTCATTCACCCCGAGGAGAAACAAATCATGACATCTCATTCCACCAACGGCAAATTTTCACCGCCCCCGATCTTCTACATAATTGCAGCATTGCTCTTAATTGGAGGAGTTAGCTTCGGCGGTAAAATACTTAATTTATTGCCTAGCAACTCGAATAAGATCGATAGTGATGCTGTTCAAGATTCCATTAGTCAAGGAGAAACTCTATTCTTTCCCAAAGACGGCACTCCTACTAAACTCCAAGCCGCAGAAGCTTTTACAAGTGGCAACTATGCAAATGCACGAGCATTATTCGATCGCTCCCTGCAACAAAAGCCTAACGATCCCGAATCTTTGATTTACAGCAACAATGCGCGAGCTTCCTCGCATAACCCACTAAAAATTGCGGTTTGTGTTCCAGGGAATGCCGATATCAATGGCTCCCGTGAAATCCTGAGAGGCGTGGCTCAAGCTCAACAGGAAATTAATACGGCTGGCGGTATCAACGGTCGCTTACTGATGGTTGAAATTGCCAATGACAATAACGATAATAAAACCGCACAACAAATTGCTGAATCATTGGTCGAGCGGTCAAGTATTCTTGGTGTAGTCGGACATTATGCCAGTAGTGTGACGCTAGCGACTGCCGATATCTACAACCAGGGCAAACTTGTCGCAATTTCTCCAATTAGTACCGCAGTTCAACTCTCAAATAAAAGCCCCTATGTGTTGCGAACTGTACCAAGCGATTATGTTTCAGCTAGGGCGCTGACTGACTATATGTTGCAAACATTGAAGCTGAAAAAAGCGGTTGTTTATTTCAATTCCCAAAGTGATTACAGTAAATCTCTTAAGGGGGAATTTAGCACTGCGATCGCCCTGCAAGGCGGCCGAGTTGTCGGCGAATACGATCTTTCTAATTCGAGTTTCAGCCCCAACCAAAGTTTAGAAGAGGCTAAACAGCTTGGAGCAGAAGTGATTATGCTAGCCAGCAATACGGGTTCGCTCGATCGCGCTTTGCAGGTCGTTCAGGCCAATCAGAATCGCTTACCCGTGCTCGGTGGCGATGATGTTTACAGCCCCAAAACCCTAGATGTAACCCGCCAGCAAGGACGCGGCATGGTTATAGCAGTGCCTTGGCACATTCTGGCTGCAGGCTCAGAGAATTTCGCTTCGCGATCGCGCAAGCTTTGGGGTGGCGATATTAACTGGCGCACTGTAACGGCCTATGATGCAACTCGAGCACTCCGCACAGCTTTACGACAAAATCCCACTCGTGAAGGTATTTCAGTAGCTTTGCGCAGTCCATTTTTTGCTGCATCGGGAGCTTCTCAGAGCGTCTCCTTTCTACCCTCGGGCGATCGCAATGCTCCCATGCAGTTGGTTCAAGTGGTGGAAGGTAATCGTTCTACTTACGGCTACGATTTCACCCCGATTCCCTAGGGCGTGTTTTCAAAGTTCTGACTTTCTTGAGATTTCTTTCGATCGGCATACCATAATAGTTGCACATCAAGGGCACTTTCGAGCGTCCGGAAGCGCACGATCGATGGCGAGCCTTGGTACGATCGAACGATATACAGCAGATTGCAGATTTATGAGGTACATTCAACAACCCCGTAGGGACACGGCACTGCCGTGTCCTTACCTTTTTGTGTACTTCACATACTTGAAAAAAGCTGCCAACTGATTTTTATGGCGTATAAATTATATTGAAGTAAAGGCCAGAATCTTGGAGATTGTCTCCTTTATCACTAATTCTCACTAAAGGGAAACCATAATCTAAACGTACATTCACCCGCCGTATTGGTTCCCAGATCAACCCCAAACCGACACCGGCTAAAAATGTTTGATTGGTTAATTTATTAGGATTGTTGGAAAGGTTCCACACTGTACCAGCATCCAAAAACGGCGCTAATTGAAGTTTGGGAATACCAGTAGCATCCCGTTGCAAAGTAATCCTATCCTCAACCGAAACTCGAAAACCGTTGTCGCCAGAACGGACATTTTGTCGGTAGCCTCGCAAAGATTGCCCGCCACCAATTACAAATTGCTGGGAAGGCAACAAACTGTTAGCTGACAACTGTAAGTCTGCCTGCAAAATTAATAAATGTTTGTTGTTTAATCGCTGCACGCGCTGCACTTGACCTAGCCAACTCAAAAATTGCCCGTCGGGATCGGAACCCTCGTTCATTGTCGCATCGAACAAACTAGTTCCGATCGTAAATTGCGATCGCAGAGCCCAAGCACCTTGGGGATCGCGCCGAATATAGTCCTGTCCCAGTTTAATTGTACTCGTAGTGCTGACACCTTTTTCGTCCGGGCCCACACCAAAAGGAAACGGTTCGCCGGCCAGAAAAGTGTTGCCTCTCTGATAAGTAAAACCGGCAGATAAGGCAAATTCTTCGATCGGCGATCGGATTAAGGGCTGGCGGTAACTAACTTCAAATAAATGGGATTTTCCGGAAATATCGAAACGGTCAAAAGGTGCTTGCACAATACTGTTGCGATTTGGCGCAGCCCTCAATTGCAAAGTACCATTCATCGCGTTTAGTGGAATGCGGTAGCTGAAATCGAACACGTCAGAATCACCAATCGCTCTGTAATAAGCAGCCGAAAGTTCGTCACCATTTCCTGTTAGATTGCGATGGCGCAAATTAACCCCCAATCTTTCAGAACCGACGCTGGGAGGCGAGTAATTATCAAAGCTAAAATTAGCTTGAAAGTGATTAGCTTCCAAGACACGGACGATCAGAATGCTCTCGCCTTCGTTATCTCCCGCCCGCAGGCTAGCTTCTACATTGTCAAATAAAGGATCGACCCGCAGCAGCCGGAGTTGGTCTTCTACTTTCGCTGTGCTTAAAGGCATTCCGGCGCCGAGTCGAATCCGGCTGCGGATGTAAGCTGGATGCAATCTTTTAGTTCCTTCTACCTCAATTCTGCTCAGCCTGCCTTCAATAACTTGAATTTGAACTATTCCTGCGGTGATAGTTTGGGGCGGTAAGACAGCTCTAGAAGTGATGTAGCCTCGATCGAGGTAAATTTCGGTAATTTTGTCGGCCACCTGCTTGAGTTGTTCTAGGGTGGCAGAACGCCCCTCTAATGGCTTGACTAAGGCATTGATTTCGTCCTGACTTAAAATTGTGCTCCCAACTACTTGAATTTTCTGCACCTGAATTACTTCAGAAGGCAGTGGCTGGGGAATAGGTGAAGGCGGCTGGGGTTGAACAGTTGGTGGGGCTTGGGGAGGTTCTGGAGATGGCTGCGGGGCTGGTTGCAAAAAGCGATCGCGATTTGGATCTGGCTGAGTCGGCGGTGCCGGTAACAACGGATCTGGAACTCGATCGCGATTTAAGTCAGGTGGCAGGTTTCCTGGCGTCTGGGGGTTCTGGGCTAAAAAATTACAATTTAGCTGGTTCTGGCATTTGGGATCGTCCTCAACGGGCTTTTTTGCTGCGGGTATCTTGGCCTCACCACAAGTAATTTCATCGATTGTGGAACAGGCATCTTGCCTGTTCCCGATATTGCTACCTAATGAGAGTTGGTTGCGATCTTTTTCACCATCCTCAACTGAAAGCTCGGTTTGAAAATTTTGACTTCCAGCCTCAATCGCAGAACTAGAAACAATTGCTTCCGAGGCATCCGAACCACGCTTCGGGAGCAATACTTCGAGTTGAGAATTGTTCAATTCTGTGGCAAATTTATGGTAGTCTTCTAGATTTTCTGGAAGCTGAATTAAGTCTGTTGCAGTTTCATCCGGATCGATCGCTTGTTTTTGCAGTGCTAATACTGCGCTCCCCGTAGCTACTGGGTTAGTTTCAGCGGCTGACAACAAAACGATATCTGAAGTTTCGGCTCTGGCTTTATTGGCATACAAGCAGGCGATCGAGACTGCACTTAGAAGTGATATCCCAAACCGAAATATTGCAATATTTACAGTGCCGCGCATAATTAACTTTTTCTCTTAAATAAGTTTATCTGCTCGTTTAATAAGCCAGTCGATCGTTTAGTATTAAGTCCAATTTAATCATAAAATTGAGCAGTCCAGCTTTCTAGAGCGAAGCAGTCTGGACTGCTCATTGGCACAAAAACTTTGATTTATCTTCTCTTTACAGGAGTTAACTGACTTTCGACTAATGGTGCTCGGGCAAATCTGTCGAGTCCTACTGAACTCAATGTTTCTGACCACTTGAGGACTAAACTGGTATCCCTCGGAGACGAGAGGCGCAATTTGACTAGAGTTGCCAGGTATTCGTGCCACAAAGCCTGTTGAGTCAAGATGCTGAGACGATCGCGATCGGACGATCGCTCCAATTCCGTTTGCACAGTTGGGGCTAGTGTAATACGGTTTATCCACCCGAAAACGAGACTATTATCGTCTCCATGGCTGTTTGGGTTGCACTTGACAGTAAAGTACCATCGATAGTTTTTACCCACTTCCAAGGCTGGCGAGTTCGAGTCGGCATCGAGGCTGACGCTAATGATACCAGCACCGTTGGTTACCATCTGAAAACTTTTTTTGTAAAATATCTTGTCCCTTTCGTCAGCTAACTTAAACTCGACTGTTTTGTTGTTCACGGCTATGGGAATGTAATAGAAAAATGTCGGCTTTGCCGATATGGTTCGCCCCATAGTCGATCGAGGAATCAAGGCAGTGATGGCAGTAGGACAGCCTCGGGTTCCTCCTCCTTCCCGGCGTCCAGGTACTCCCTGTTCCGGCGGTTGAAAGCTATTCCATGTAACCCCTGATTGTCGGCTGTTCTGTCTGACTCCGTTTTCGGACGGGGGTTGAACGCTTTGCCGGCGGGGTGGTAGCTGTTGGGATTCGGGGGTGGTTACGGTGTTTGCGAAACCGTTAAGAACCTGTCCCGGTATTGGGAAACTAAGTGCCGCGACTCCCTCCAAAGACAGAATTAAGCAAAGGGCCGCGGTGTGTAAGGGAGATTTTGTAGCCATTTAAACCTCCGGGGTATTGGCGCCACATCGGTAATCTGATTGGCGGTGATGGGGGTCTTGAACGGCAATTGACCCCGCTCGATGCGGGTGAGATTGCCAATTAACTTTCGGCTTCACACTTCACCTTCTTTTTGAGACTACGAATAAACTCTCCGATAGCTTCGGTTTGAGTTCTGTCGCTACACCGCCAGAGGCGGTTAGCGCTGGCGGTACACTAGCCTTTTGATGAATTTAGGAACTTGGTCACACGATTTTATTCTACCCAAGGTTTTGACAGATCTAGTAATCTGTTGTACTTAATTTATATCTTCGGGTAGATAGGATTAATTTTGAGAGTTTGACCAATATGGGATTGGTGTAGCTTTTTTCAGTGGTAGCTTAGCAGTTATACTGAGTTGCCTTGGTACGCAGTAGATGGGGCTGAGGCTGTTAAAGTTTACATCAGACACCATTCTGGCTTAACAGGCTGTTTGAGGTGTTCCACCATAAGCTCAATAATTTTGCCGATCGCTTGAGGTCGATCGGCTACAAGCTACAAATCGGATTTTCTGTACAGTACCGAAAATATATTTAACAATGAATCTAGATTCATCAGTTCTCTCGGAAAAACAGCCTTCGCGGCTGCGGACGGTAAGACCGATCGGGGTCAGTGCATTGCACGGCATTGCGTTTTTAGGAAATAGATTGTTTGCTGTCGATCGGGCTGAAGGGCTGCTATTGGAGATCGATCGAGAAACTGACAACACTACTGTTTTGAATCCCGATCTAACAGCAAAGTTTGCGGGTGCAACTGGGCTGGCTATTTGGGAAGATACTCTTTGGATTGCGCGGGATGAGGATATTTGTTGCTGTCCAGGGGCAATTCGGGATGGGGCGATCGCTGAACTCAAGCCGGAACATTTCGTGTCGCTGTCTTATCCTGCAGACGGGATTGCTGTTTGGGAATCTACGCTGTATGTGACTTGTCAAAAAACTGGCTATATTTTGGTTTTTAACCGAGAGACGGGTCGGGAAATTACTCGGTTTTACGCTCCTGGTATTGGAGTTGAAAATATTACTGTGCGGGATGAAGAAATCTGGGTTTGTGACAAGACTGAGCAAACAGTTTACTGTTTAGAACGGGCAACTGGGAAGATTAATTTTAGTGTTTTGACGCCCTTTGAATCGCCATCTGGTTTGGCTTTTTATAAAGATTTGGCAACAGGGGAAGAAGTTCTTTATGTGACTTATTCGAGCGAGGAACTTTATATCCGGGATGACCCTAATTCGGAAGATCCTTTTCAGTTGACAAAGCGCGATCGCACTTTTATTCACCCTTTGCATTTTCATTACAATCAGGAAGATAGCTACGCTCTGTCAAACGGTTTTTTGATGGAAATGTCTTATGTAGAGGAACTCGCTCCTCTCGATGATGTAGAAATCGAAAACTTGGAGTGGCGAATTGCTTTACCGTCGGAAACTCATCGGCAAAAAGTCAGGAAAATTACGCCGATCGGAATGCCTTTTACTGAAGAAATTCAGGACGGGGAACGGGTGGCGGTGTTTAAGTTCGATCGGCTTCACAATCGGGAACGGCGAATTTTTGGCTGGAAGGCTTTGTTAGAAGTTCGGGCAATTAAATATCAATTGTCGCCTCGAGATGTAGAAAAGATTCCTAAGCTGTCACCTGAGTTTGAAGCTAAGTATTTGGTGGACAATGACAATTTGGCGATGGATACGGATATTGTGCGATCGGCTGCTGTGGCGGCTATTGGCTCGGAAACTAACATTCTCCGGCAGTTGCTGAGCATTCGCAATTTTGTTTACGACCAACTTGCTTACGGAATTAGACCTCACATTGATACTCCTGATATTGTACTGCGCCGGGGCATCGGTTCTTGTGGCGAGTACGTGGGGGTTTTGTTAGCTTTGGCCCGGTTGAATGGGATTGCTTGTCGCACAATTGGGCGCTACAAGTGTCCGGCTTTTGCTGACAGAAAAGGTTTGCCCTTGGAACCGGATTTCAATCACGTTTGGCTGGAGTTTTACATTCCAGGTTTTGGCTGGGTACCGATGGAATCTAATCCTGATGATATTCAAGACAGAGGCCCTTATCCTTTGCGGTTTTTTATGGGTTTGGCTTGGTACCACGTTGAAATTGGCAAGGGAATTCGGTTTCAAAGTCTAACGAGTGGAGGTCTACCTTTGAATAAGGAGGAGGTTTCTGTGGGGACGCTGGCAATTAATCATGTCAGGTTTACAATTTTGGAAGAGTTACCAGCAATTTGAAGGAAGAAGGAAGTTCGGCAACGGATTGTGTAACGGATGTAACGGATACTCTCCCAATCTCCCCCTCCCCAATCTCCCCCTCTCACTTCCAGAACATCAAGCTTTATTGCTAATCTAAAATGTAAGGTTTAATTTTATAGGAGGCGTTGTGGAATTTTCGGTTGCTAATCTTCTGGTTGTGGTAGCACTTTTACTGCTAGTCACCGTTACTGGTGGCGTTGCTTATTTGACGGCTGCTGAGTGGCGCGATCGCCGACGGTTAGATAAGGTTAAACGAACTAAAAAATAGCTCTTGGCTGTTGACAAATGGCTATTTTTATGATAATAGGACTTACGCAAAAAACCCGGTTTCTAGGAAAAATCGTCGATACATCCGAGAGATATTGATGCAGAAACCGGGTTTTTGACCCTCAGTGCGTAAGTCCTGGATAAAAACAAGGCAACCAAACCAGGTTGCCTTGTTTTGTGATTTGAGGAGTTTTAAGGCACAGATTTAGGCAGTATGCCGATCGACAATTTGGAAGAAGGGATTTGGCAGTTGGCAATTAAGTCCATTGTCGGAAAAAAGTATTTTCTTGCCAAGCATTGGCTGTTCGTTTCTCTATCGCTGCCATTTGTGCCTGATTCAGCGGTTTAAATGCCAGCGCGACTTTCCAGTTTTCTTCTAATTGTTTTACTGAGTCGGCGGCAATGACGCAGCAGTGGACTCCTGGTAGTGAAAGCGTGTAGCCCATTGCTTGGTGCATTCCATCTAAAACACCGTTCTGAAATAATTTGCCGTAAGCTGGTACTTTCATGGCGATGACGCCGATGTTTTTGGCTTTGGCGACTGGTAAAACGTTGGCTAAAAAGGAGCGGGGATGGTGTTTTTCCGCGGCGTTGAGGGAGATTAATGTTGTGTCAAAAGGATAGCGCTGCAAGCCTTGGGCAATGATAGCTGGTTCGTGGTGTCCGGTGATCCCGGAAAAACGAATGATTTTTTGCTGTTTAGCTTCTTCGATCGCCTTTATTGCTCCTTTGGTACTGAAAATTTGGTCTAATTCTGCTGTGAATGAGACGTGGTGTAATTGCCACAAGTCAAGTTTATCAGTTTTCAATCTTTTGAGCGATCGCTCTAAGTCTCTCCACGCACCATCCCTGTCTCTGGCGGCGGTTTTTGTGGCTAAAAATATGCGCGATCGATAGTTTGGCAGCACTTTTCCGAGGTTTGCTTCGCTGGGCCCGTAGTCTGCCGCGGTGTCAAAATAGCGAATACCTAGTTCGATCGCGCGCTCAATTTGAGCCACTGCTTCTGTTTCTCTTCCCGGTTGCGAAAGAGGTGTTTGTCCAGCGCCACCTAAACCGAAAATAGGTACTTTTACACCAGTTTTACCTAGCTGTCGTTCTGGCATTTTTCCGGCGATCGCAGCTAAGTCATTGGGTGTTTCTACTATTTCCTGTGACTGCTGTCCGATCGATTTAGCGCCGACAATTCCACCGACAACAGCGAAACTACTCAAGATAAAATTGCGACGATTTTTTTTGCTTGTCATGGTTGCTGTCTGCTTCGTAAAACTTACCCAAACTTAGCTAAAGCCGTCTTTAATTACAATTTGGTATTTACTTCCTGCGCTATTGAGTGGTCGGCCATCCCAAGGTAAGCAGGCTATCCCCCTCAAGCCGAG
>JAAUPI010000190.1 GCA_012035135.1 Microcoleus sp. CSU_2_2 | reverse complement strand
AATACTAGCACAGTCAATGAAAGCCAGATATAAGTACAGATTTTACCCTACAGACCAACAAAGGCTAAGTTTAGCCCAATTGTTTGGTTGCGTGCGGGTAGTCTGGAATGATGCGCTCGCTTTCTGCCAAGAAGAGGAAAAGTTGCCGACATACAACCAACTATCGGCAAGACTTACCTCGGTTAAAAAGACCCCTGAGAGGGAATGGTTGAATAGTGTTTCCTCCGTTCCCTTGCAGCAATCTTTGAGGCACTTAGCAAAGGACGGACTTAATCCAAGTATAGACGATGGGTCGCTTTCAACTTCTTGAATACAAAGAAGTGTGACAAATCTTGCAATTAAGTCGATTTTTAGCTTATAAAAACTTCTTTGAAAGACGAGGATTTCCTAAGTTCAAAAATCGGAGTAACTTTACTTCTTTCACCTTCGTAATGGGAGTAAAAATACAAGGCAACAACATCTACCTACCAAAACTAGGTTGGATGCGGTTTTACAACTCATACCAAATCCGGGTTACTTACCCCTTTTATAATAAGCGCGAACGTAGGGTGCGTCGCTACGTACAACTCTCGCTACAGACCGAGATTAAACGAGCGACGCACCATACAATTTATAACGGGAGTGAATCACCCGGTTTTACAACTCACGCTCAATCCCCGATGGTTTTATCATTAAGGCTTGTGCAGTTAGAAAACGGCAAAATGTTTGGTATGTATCTATCCGAATAGAGGACAAGTCTCTTCCCGACAATCTCACAAAATCTCTCAAAGATGTTGTTAAAATAATTGGATTTGACCTGTGGTATTTAGTGGCAAGCGAATTAAGAGAAGATTATATCAAACAGAGGACGGTCGATTGATTCATGCCGACGTTAATCGGTCTTAAAATATTATGCGAAAAGTAATCCCAAATGTGTTCAGCAATGGAATAAGTCGTGGGCATAGTTCGAGCCTTGCGCGGGTTAATCCGCTCGAAGTGAAAGTGAAAGGGGAGGGATTCAACGCCTCCCGTGTCATGCAATAAATGACTATGCTTTTACCAGCTATATAATCTCTAAGCTACCAGATTTGATATATAGTGGTTTCAAGACACGCCCACGCTACAAACCGATCGATGCCCTATACTCTATGTTCTATGTTCTATTATGCCCCATGCCCTATCCCTCAGCATACCTCATTGAATAGAGAATGGCATAACTCCTATTCTTGGCTTTCCTGGGGCAGGACAAATCTCGGACACGTATAGCTTCCCCCATTATCATCTCTACACTGCCGCCGCCACCGTCGCATCGAAACATCCGATTTCAACAGCACTTCGACTTCGTTATTAACTGTTGGTTGAATAGTTTCAGGAGCTGGCAGTGCTTTTGAAGCTTGATTTAGCTCCAGTAACGTTATAATTGCGAGTATAGTTGATGAAATCAAGACTGTGCGTTTCATTTTTTTGTTTTTTCCTCTTTTAATCGTTGACGTGCCATTCCTATCCATATATCCTCATCTAATTCTTGAGAATCCGCATACTTTAGACAACTTTTCCACTGCGGTTGCGCTTCCTTCGTCTTTTTCATCCCTTCTAGAACTTGCGCTTTTAAACAATGAGTTGCCGCCGTGTCGCTATCTAGTTTAATTGCGGCATCCAAATGTTCCAGTGCTTCTGAATATCGGCGCTGTTGCAGGCGAGCCCAACCCAAATTTTTGAGCAAAGAATACTTGACTCGATCGTCTTTAGCTAATTTTAAACCTTGCCAAAGCAAATGAACAGCAGCAGAATAGTTTTTATCGTGAAGAATATATAACCGTGCCAGGTTGCTGTAAGCAGCAGGGAGACCAAGTTTGGCAGCTTCCCGATATTTTCCTCGCGCACAACCCAAATCCTGCACCTCTTCGCAAAGCCATCCCAAATTGTAAAGAGCGGTTCGGCTCTTGGGATCTAGGGAGAGTGCCAACTGGTATGATTGTTGAGTATCGGCCAATCGATTAGCCTTGTAGTTCTCAAACCCCATATTGTTGAAAAACGATGCCAGTTCCGGTAGCCCAAGTTGCCAGCCACCTAATCCAACTGTTACCATCAGTAGAAAAGCAGCTAACTTTGAGTTTTGATGTTTTTTGACTGGCTGTTTTATGACATTGAAAAATTTAGCTAATGGTGTCGTTGTTAGCATAGTTTAAATTTCGAGTATGGCGCTATTTTATTTACGAGATGTAAGCGCGATCGCAATTGCACCTCAATCTTGCGAAATGACTCAGAGTGGAGTCATTTAGTCATAAGATTTTGCAACTCTACAGCCGAATATTTCCGTAATGCTGATACTACGGAAATGTATCCAACCATAAATTGATACTTCATCAGGCTCCACCAGTGATCCGGATAAATTACTCCGTATCTCGCCTTTTCTGTGGCTTCGCGAGGGGGAGGGAGGGAGAAATTAGCGACTAAGATCAAAAAAGGGAGTGAGTAACCCGGATTTAGTAGGACAATTATAGCAACCACCACATCGGTATTGATATAATTAAGCTTATGAATATATTCCCAAACCCCTCACCATAAACAGTCAGGCCTGTCAACAGTCAACTGACTAAAATTGCTTCATCGCACGTTCCATATCCCGCTTGTCGTCGCGTTTCTTCATATCTTCGCGCTTGTCGTACAGTTTTTTTCCTTTCCCCAAGCCAATATCGAGCTTTACCCAGCCGTTTTTGAAATACATTTTCAACGGGACTAAAGTCAAGCCTTTTTCTTCCACTTTGCCGATTAATTTGCGAATTTCCTGCTTGTGCATCAGCAATTTACGGGTGCGGCGGGGTTCGTGATTGAAATAGTCGCTAGCACTTCGCCAGGGAGAAATATGAACGTTAATCAGCCATATTTCACCGTTCCGAACTAAGGCATAGCCATCGCGCAAATTGGCTTTTCCTTCCCGAATTGATTTGACTTCAGTTCCCTGTAACTCAATGCCCACCTGGTATGTCTCTATAATTTCATAGAGATGACGCGCTTGTCGGTTATCGCTAACAATTTTGTATCCTTCGCTCTTTTCGCCCATTTTTACCTCCGCTCAAAGCAGTATAACGCTAGTTATTCTATAGAGAAAATAAAGCTTGACAAAACTTAAATTACAGGTCTAGGCACGATCGACTTTGCTGAGCTAGGATGTCACTGATGTGAATATCAAGTGGTATCATGCAGCGCGCCGATCGTCCTAATTCTGGGGTTAATTTAGTTTGGCTAGCTCCTTGTTTGCTCGCAATAGCTTGGTTTTTGGCAAATATCTCAGCAGTTAAATACCTATTATCCTCACTTGCAGAGATATCGATCGTTTACAAGATATCGACCTGTTTTTTGATTGTAGCATTGACTGCTCGATCGATTGGCAATCTGAATCGATCGCCCATGTTTTGGTCAAATTTCGTTCTGCGGCCCTATCCGCTGCTGCTGATGTTGGGTGCGGGTATTTGTTCTACCGCCCTTCAGTGGATTATTGATATCAAACAACTTACTGTTTTGCTATTTGTTTTAGGCACTTACGGTCTCTGGGGACTGTTTGCGGAGCAGAATTTTTGGCAAAAAAACTTGCCACTAGCTGGCTTGTTAGCTTGTATTTTACCCTTCAACACTCAGGTAAACGGCGGTTTGGGTTTCGGGTTGCCCGCCCGCGTACTGACTGCTCAGGTAGTAGAACATTTGCTCTCAGCTTTGCACGTAGGAGCTGTTTCTTCTTACGATATCATCGTTTTAGAAAACGGGATTGCTCACGTTGACGTGCCTTGTAGTGGCATTAAAACTCTCTTGGTAGGGACGCTATTTTTGTTTGCGGCTACCTGGCTAGAAGGACGGCAATTGGGTTTGAGATGGCTGGCGGTATACGCTGCTAATTCGATACTTTTGTTGTCTGCTAACGCTTTGCGGGTTGCCATTTTAGTGATAGTTGCCCAAGTTTTTCAGCAGCCAATTTATGCCGAGATTCTGCACGTTCCCCTCGGACTTGTGGGGTTAATCTGCGCTGGTTTTTTGACTTGGTTGATGCTGCAAAAAGTGCCTAAAATTAAGCTAGAAAAAAACCTGGAATTTTCCTCAAATCTGGACTCGGAAATCTTCAAAAATCGGCCATTAGCTAAACCAGGACTAATTATGGTAGTTGCAGTTTTAGCGTTAATTTCTCAATTGTATCATGTAGAAAACGCACAAGTAGCGATCGCCCCTTTGCAACTGCCAGCACAAGTCGCATCCGAGTTCATCCCACTCAATGCCGGCGAACAAAGATTCTTCGGCAATTATCCAGGCACGATCACAGAAAAAAGGAGATTTGTATCTGGAAACTTGCGCGGTTCCATGTTGACAGTAGCCAGCACATCTTGGCAGACTTATCACGCACCAGAACTATGTTTTGTCGCCAGCGGAATTCCCGTAAACCAAATAGAAAGAAAACGCCTGACTCCCTCTGTAATAGCCCGCTGGCTGTCTCTCAAAGACAACCAATTATCAGCAACATATTGGCTGCAATCTCAGCAGCGAACTACAGACAACTTTTTATCGCGCATCGGTAGCGACATCACCCAAAAAAATCATACTTGGGTGCTAGTATCCATTCTTTTTGACAGTTCCGTCAACCCCGAAAGTCCAGAAATCCAAGACTTCGCTACTGCCGTTCACAATACTGTCGATCGCAGCTTACAAGGAGCAAAAAATGAATAAAATCAAGCAGGCATTTAATATAATATTTCAGTTTGTTTTTTGGTTGTGGAATCTGACATTCTTATCAACTGTTTACTTGGGTATTTTACCTTTAGTGGGAATACCGTTAATTCAAGCCACAATTGACAACATTATTCCTTTTGAGTTTTTCTTAACGCTATCAGCATTAATAATAGTACCCGCTGCTTGTACGATCGTAGGAGCGAAGTATTTTAGAAAGCAACCATTGCAGTTGATGCGCCTGTTTTACGGCGTGGAAGCACCGCTATTTTTGCTAATTTTAATCCGGTTATTTTTGCTGCGAGAATTGACTCCAGCAAGTTCTCAAATTATCGCTACTATTGTCTTGTGCATCGCAGCATTTTTTGCAGAAATTTGCTACGGATATTTGGGAAAACAAGGAGATATTAGAGACGCAGGTCAATTGCAAATAGAAAAACAGAGTCAGCCTCGATTTTTAAGATCGATCGGAAAACAGCGAGGTGCTTGGCTGCAAATGGGTTTCCACAGCTTAATGCTAATGGTGGGAGTTTGGGCGGCAGTATTGCTGATGTTTTACGCCATACCCGTGGCAATTGTTTCCGTAGTTTGGTGCATACAAATAACAATTCAATTTTTCAGTTTTGCGTGGGTAACACCGCTTTTAGAATCGTTAAAATATGGTGGGTGGAGTATAATTTGGTGGCTGCCATTACTCTTAGTTCTGTTTAGTTTTACTTGTAGCTTATTTGTGGCAATGCCTTTGCTTTACGGCTTTCTCTACATCCATTCGGGACGCAAAATCCTGAAAAGTTTTAGTTCTCAGTACGGGAAAAGTAAGGCAATACTGGGAAGTTTGGGAGTGATAGCAGCTTGGCTGGCTGTGTTCGCAGCTTTGCAGCAGCAGCCACAAGTTCAAGCACTAAAAATTCTGGCAACTCCGGCGGCAACTGACACTGTTCGCCAAAGCTTGCTAGCAAAGTCCGATGTCATTCGATCGGGCTTAGTTAATGCTTATTTGTCCCATTACCGCTACCTGAGCACGGTAGGAGAAAACAACCACGTTTATGCCATGTACAAAAGCACTTTGAATTTGCCAGATGCAGCGGCGAACTCATTGCAAAACAGCTACAATTTTATCATGTCTCCGTTTTTGTATCAAGGCTCTCGATCGGATGTTGAAACAGCCGAAAAACTCTACGGCGAATTCTTCGATACGGAAATTCAAAAAGGTGACAGAGAAGCAGTAAAGCACGCGGTGCAGTCAACATCAAATCGCGAAGAAGCCAAAGCCGGTTTGCTGAATGTCAACCAAGAAAAAGTGTGGCTGCGATCGCAAGAAGTTACAGTCAAAGAAAACGGCGATTGGGCAGACGTTCAACTCTACGAAGTTTACGAAAATCAAACACCGAACTTACAAGAAGTATTCTACTACTTTTCCCTCCCAGAAAGCGCCGCAGTTACAGGGATTTGGCTGGGAGATACTGGCGATTTGAACAAGCGTTTTGTCTTTACTGTCTCGCCACGAGGTGCCGCCCAGCAAGTTTACAACCAACAGGTAGCAGAAAGAGTAGATCCGGCTTTGCTCGAACAAATTGGACCGAAACAATACCGCTTGCGAGCTTTTCCAATTCCCGTCAAACGGCAATTCACCCAAACTGACGGCCCCAAAGAAATGCACCTCTGGCTGACTTACAAAGTCATGCGACAGCCACAGGGCTGGGCTATGCCAAAATTGGCAGAGAAACGCAATATTTTTTGGAATCAAAATACTCGCCGCCTAATTGCTGGGAAAGAGGTAAAATACAATGGAAAACAGGCAAGAGAAACTTGGCTGCCGGAATATTTGCCCGCAACACTCGCGCAGCAACCTCTGACAGCACAGCAGGCAATTTTACCGGGAGGAAAAATCGTAGATGCTAAGCCACTGGCTGATACCAAATACTCGCTGCCACAGGGCAAAAAGTTGGCAGTGATTCTCGATACTTCGCGTAGCATGGCAGCGGAAAACAAGCAAGTTAAAGAAACTTTTGCATGGTTGAAAGCAAATGTAACAGCAGCAAACAATGTCGATCTGTATATTGCCAAGGCTGCGGAAATGCCCGCGGAATTAGTGCAAGATACGCGCAGTTTTGATGCGGGAAAGTTGACATTTTACGGTACAATCCAACTTAAGGGTATGCTGCAACAGTTTGCGCAGTTGCGGGGAGATAAAAATTACGATACTGTATTTGTGGTAAGCGATCGCCATAGTTACGAATTATCGGACGATCGTCAACCTAAGTTTGCCATCTCTGCGCCGCTGTGGACAGTGCATTTGGGTGGCTTGCCCCCTGGCTACGACGACGGAACTTTAAAGGCGATTCAAGATAGTGGCGGTGGAGTTTCTACAGATATTAAAGCAGCGATGCAGCGAGTAGCGACGACAGCAGCATCTGGCAAATCTACCATTAGTGTTGTTGACGGCTATGTGTGGAGTTACGCCAAAACGCCGCAGTCGGAAAAAACCGTAAATTCGGCGACAGTCGCCGAATTAAAAGCTGCCGAAAATGAAGGCTTTCAACCAATAGCTGCGCGGCAGTTAATAGCGGCACTTAGCAAGGAGAAAAGTTCAAATCAATTAACGCAATTGGATGCGATGCACTTACTGGCAAAATCGTTTAAAATAGTAACACCCTATTCTTCGATGATCGTGTTAGTTAATGATGCGCAAAGGCAGCAGTTAAAGGAGGCAGAGGCAAAGAGCGATCGATTTAAACGAGAGGTGGAATCGGGTAAAGAGCAATTAACTAAGCCAAACAATCCTCTCAATGTTTCGGGAGTGCCCGAACCCGAAGAATGGCTGCTTTTAGTGGTAGGTGCGATCGGACTTTTGGCGATTTTACTCCATCAGCGGCGCACGAAACCCGTAGGTTGAAAATGCGACAGGTTGAAATCCAACAGGTTTCAACCTCTCCCACTGTAGTCAGCCGAACAATTTTGTTACACAAAATGCAAACGATCTATCATCTATCTACTGACAGATTGGTACATCTGCTAGATGAAGCTACAAATCTTGTGTTTCATTTCGTTCAGAAGTGTTGTGCCGTTGACAGAGATCAAGCTCTCGATCCCCAGTCTTACCTCATCTGTGATTGCGACTTGAAACTCGAAGACATATGATTAGCCATATGGCTAATCATTTATTGGCTAATTGGCCCAATCAGCAACTCACTAATTTTATTATGCTAGAGTTAGTCAGGTTCCGGTATATACAGTGCCATCTCTTATCTAAGTATCATGGTCAAAATTTTGGTAATTGAGGACGATGAATTAATCCGGGAAACTCTGCTACAACTCCTGGAATCTCAAAGCTATAGGGTCATTGTGGCTCAAAACGGTAGAGTTGGTATCCAGATGGCACTTTCAGAGGTTCCCGATTTAATTTTGTGCGACGTGCAGATGCCGGAACAGGACGGTTATGAAGTGTTGCGCACGCTGCGACAAAACTCGCTAGCTGCAACAATTCCATTTATTTTTCTCACAGCCCAAGGTGCCAAAGCAGATTTTCGTCGAGGTATGGAATTGGGTGCCGACGATTATTTGACGAAGCCGTTTACGAAGGCCGAATTGCTGGGAGCGATTTCTTCTCGCATCTTGAAACGGCAAACTATCACTCAACCGTTGACTGAAGCACTCCAGCAAGCCGAAGCCAGGCTCAACGATTTAGTTAACGACTCGACAACCGCTTCAATTGTCTGTCCCGAAAAATTGGCTTTGGAAGCTTTGCTGCGTCGCGCTTTAGCACAAGGCGAGTTTCAGGTATACTATCAACCGCAAGTGGACTTTGCTAGCGGACAAATTATCGGTGCAGAGGCTTTGGTGCGCTGGCAAAATCCCGATCGAGGTATAATTTCTCCAGCAGAATTCATTCCTTTAGCAGAAGAAACAGGTTTAATTATTCCGATTGGTGAGTGGGTACTGCTTTCAGCTTGCGCTCAGGCCGCTAGTTGGCTAGCTGCTGGGTTTTCGCCATTTAAGATATCAGTAAATTTGTCGGCTCGACAATTGTCCGATCCCCAACTCAAGGCGCGAATTGTACAAATATTGGAAACCACTGGTTTGGAGCCTGCTAATTTAGAGTTAGAAATGACGGAAAGCGCTTTGGTCGAAAATGCTGCTGTCGCAGGGGCTACTTTAAATGAACTTAAAGCTCTAGGAATTCGGATTGCTATTGACGACTTCGGCACCGGTTTCGCAACTTTAGGATATCTTAAACAATTTGCTTTTGACAGTTTAAAAATTGACAGAATTTTTGTCCGCAATGCTAACGAAGACGCTAAAAATGCTGCCATCACTACTGCCGTAATTTTACTGGGTCACAGTTTGAATATGACAGTAGTTGCTGAGGGAGTGGAAACTGAAGCAGAACTAGCTTTTTTGAGGGAGAACCAGTGTGATATTATGCAAGGATATCTGTTCAGCCGTCCCGAACCAGCACCGATATTTGAAAGTCTGTTGGTTGCAGACAAGCGTTTGTTGGGGTCGTCGCTGGCGACAGTATCTACTCGAGTTATCCCTTTTGTACCTCTATCCGATCGAGAAAAATCTAAAAACCTGTCAATATCAGGTTTGGGGCTAGCCTGAGTGTAACCAGGTTCGATTCTGACCGGAAAAATCCTGTCTAAGCAAGTTGGCTCGTAGAACAAAGAATCCCCACGCGTTTACGCGCCCGGAGTGTCAAATTCTGTTTTCTGCCAACAGGCTGACTATCCTTCCTGAAAAGTTGTAGTTTTTTTGGAGAAATGAATATAAGAAGGTGATTTTACCCAGAAATTCCTCAACTTCCTCCAATTTTGTGGAATATAGGCGCAGGATTGGACTCTTTAAGGAATTGTGGCGTCTTGAATTTAGAAGCTTTTATCAAGTGGCAGCAGGTAAACTCATTAAAGTTCCTACTTTCGGAACCTCAGTTACAAAAACTGTCAACGTGACTTGGTGCAAGGCTGGCATGGAAAGAATATTGGTTGTTGACGATGAAGCCGACTGTCAAACAGTCTTGGCAATGTACTTGGAAAGCCAAGGATATCGGGTTGAATGCGCTAATTCAGGCGTTGAAGCACTCTCGATTTTTGAGAGTGACCCCCCTGATTTGGTAATTTCGGATGTCATGATGCCGGAGATGGACGGGTTTGAGTTTTGCCACCGCTTGCGAACTACCCGTTCGGGGCAGCTAGTGCCGTTTATATTTTTGTCCGGTCAAGGCGAGTTAGAATCAAAAGTTGAAGGTCATTCGATCGGGGCTGACGATTATCTGGTCAAACCTTTTCAGTCTGAAGAAATATTAGCTAAGGTTAAAGCGCAGTTAGAGCGCTCTCACCGCATTCACGCTGAGATTGTCCGACTGCTTCAAAATTCTACCGCCCAGATGGTCGAGCCAAAAGTTTTGGCAGTAGCGCCACCACCTGCACCTTTGCCTTTAACCCCAGCCGAGGAAAGAGTTTTTTGGGAAGTGATCCAGGGGTATACTAACAAACTAATTAGCGAGCGACTGTTTATTAGTCCCCGGACTGTACAAGCTCATTTGGGTAGCATTTTCAGCAAATTACACTTAGAGAATCGCGCCCAGCTTGTGAAATTCGCCTTGGAGAGGGGGTACAAACCTGCTACAGAAGATTAATACAAAGTGGACAAGACGTACATCTAGAACACTTAGGAAACTTACTTCCTACTTCTACCTACGGAGTCGGCTCCTTCTAGTCTACAGGCGGGAATTCAGGACTAGCTATCCTTATATCATTTTCATAAAATAGCACTACACATTTACCCCCCCGTAGGGGCGGGCACTCTTGGCACCGCCCCTACGGAGGGAGCCAGAAGTGCATCTGTAGTAAATAGGGCTTGCTGAATAACTCCAAAACATGAGTCCCATGAGAGTTTTCAGGTTCAATAAGTGGAGAGAATGCCTGTGTTGGACCTCAATGGCCGGAAAATCCATGCACTTCACTCTTGAAAGTTCCCTATTCCCTGTTCCCTAGCTGTTGCCTGTTGCCTATTAAGAGTTCCCTCCCCCCTTGCAGATCACTTATTCAGCAAGCCCTA
>JAAUPI010000189.1 GCA_012035135.1 Microcoleus sp. CSU_2_2 | reverse complement strand
GGGCAAATCGGTCGATCAAGGCAGGAAATTCACGGAATTTGCTTAAACTCATTGAAGATTCAGACTCTTATGTGCGTTGGAGTGTGGCAGATGCCTTAGGCAAAATCGGTGACAAGGCAGGAATTGACGGATTGCTTAAACTCATTGAAGATTCAGACTCTTATGTGCGTGGGAGTGCAGCAGATGCCTTAGGCAAAATTGGTGACCAAGCAGCAATTCCGGGATTGCTTAAACTTGTTGAACATTCAGACTCTGATGTGCGTGGGATTGTGGCAAATGTCTTATGCGATATCGGTGACAAGGTAGCAATTCCGGGATTGCTTAAACTCCTTAAAGATTCAAACTCTAATGTGCGTAGGAGTGCAGCAGATGCCTTAGGCAAGATTGGTGACAATGCAGCAATTCCCGAATTACTTAAACTCCTTAAAGATTATGACTGGCAAGTGCGTAAAAGTGTTGCAGATGCCTTATGCAAAATTGATTACAAGGCAGCAGAAGCAATTCCCGGATTACTTAAACTCCTTGAATATCCAGACTGGTATGTGCATTTGACAGCGGCATTTGCATTACCCTTATTGAAAATTAATGAGATAGTAATTCCGAAAATTGGTGAGATAGCAATTCCGAAAATCGGTGACAAGGCAGAAATTCCCGGATTACTTAAACTTCTTGAAGATTCAGACTGGTTTGTGTGTAAGAGTGCGGCATATGACTTAAGCGAAATCGCTAAGCAGTACAAAGAGAAAATCGCCCACCATCTCCCCCACCTCCTCAGCTTAATTCCCTACAAATCCGGCAAAGAAGTTTACAGCTTCATCCTCGCGATCCAAGCTGCCTGCCAATACTACAACTACCCGATACGTGAGTTGTCCCTCACACCCGACAGTCGCAGGCATCCGGCAAATCCTTCTGCTAGCGTATACATACAATCTATCGAGGAATTCAAACTGATGTCAAACCAACCACCCATCTTCCACCAACCAAATGCCACCATCGGCGTTAACTATGCCGCTGAAAACAGCAATCCCAAGGTTATTCAAAAAATCGAAGCCGCCCAGCAATCCTCCCCTGAAGCTGCACTGAATGCAGTGGTGCAAATCATTCAGGCATTAGAAAAAAAGTATACTTATGTGAAAGACGAAGAACAAGCACTCAATATTATTGATGCAGAATTTAAGGAAATCAAAGAGCAAAAACCCATCGAGTGGCAAAACCTAATCAGCATCAAACGGCTTTACAACGGTGGCAAAAAAGCAGCGCTAAAAGTTGGCGAACACTTCACCGAATCAAATCCCTGGGGCAAAGGACTTGTTGCCTTTATTGAAGGCGTATCCGAAGACGTGAATTAGCCACAAGACTTATACATGAGAGGTCAGAAACCGGGTTTTTTACGAAGATACTTCGTTGTTACCCAAAGATTCGGTAAAAACCCGGTTTCTTAGGGGGAGTGCGCAATTCTTGCCAAAAGTTTGATACAAAAGTAGCGCGATCGCAACCGGAGGCTCACAGCATGATTCACAATCCAGCATATCAGCAGATGGTGTTAAACACCTTTTGCACCGCCTTAGAAGATGCCAGTCCCGCCGTCAGGGCAAAAGCAGCAGAAGCATTGGGAAAAATCGGAGATGTTTCGATCGCCCCCATCCTAATCAAAACCCTCAAAGACACCGCCCCAGAAGTCCGCCACAGCGCCATCCAAGCTCTCGGACAACTGAAGGATGAAGCCTCGATTCCTAACTTGCTAGCAGCGGGACAAGATTCAGACAATTTTGTTCGTCAAGGTGTGGCTGAAGCATTAGGTATAATCGGTTCTGAAGTGGCCATTCCTGCTTTACTCAAACTCATTGAAGATGCAAACAACGATGTGCGTAAAACTGTAGCTGAATCATTAGGCAAAATTGGTTCCGAGGCAATTCCAGCTTTACTCAAATTGCTTGAAGATGCAAACTATGATGTGCGTAAAAGTGCGGCTGATGCGTTAGGAGAAATTGGTTCCGAAGCTGCAATTCCAGCCTTACTGAAACTCATTGAAGATCCAAATGCCGAAATTCGTCAAGCAAGCGCGATCGCCCTTGGAAAACTGGGTAAAGAAGATATAATTCCCGTCTTAATTCGCTTGCTAGAAGACTCAAACGCGCAAGTTAGAGAAAGTGCCGTTGATGCCTTGGGTAACGTTGCCCAATACAAAGTTGCTTAAAGACAACTGTGGCAATTACTCCAGAAAACCTACAGGCGATCGTCCAAATTCTTTGCAAACTGTTGCGAGATTCGGAAGAACCCAGAATCCGTGCCAAAGCTGCTTTATCATTGGGAAAATTGGGTATCGAGTCAGTTATTCCCGAGCTCGATCGAGCTGCCTCAACAGATCCCGATATTCAAGTGCGCCTGAGCGCAATTGATGCCCTTGTTCTCATCGCCCAACCAGAATTAATAGCAATTATGACAGAACCATCCAACAATCAACCCACTTTCCATATCAATCGAGTCGGCAACATCAATACTGGCGATGTGAACGTTGAGCGTGACATGGTAGGGATTCAATACAACTACACCTTTCCCGAACCCAAACAAGCCGAAGCTGTCGGTCAAGTTTCGCAAGTAATTCAAGATATTCGCCAACAAAATCCCCAAGCTTCAGAAATACAAATTGTTGACATCATTGAGGGTGAATTGGTAACAATGCGCCAAAATGAACCGCAAAAATGGCAGGGCTGGATAGATGTTTTGAGCGTAGTATTTGCAGGTGGAGTTGAAGCTATCAAAATCGTAGCTCCTGCTTTGGGAATTCCGATCGAAATAGCTAAGCGACTCTATGAAATATACGATCGCAACCGCGATCGACTCCCCGGTAACTAAAGGATACTCCATCAGAGCTACTCGATCTTTAAAGCGAATGCCCACCATCCTCAGAAAAAATGGGTTCAGAGTCGTAATTTACTTTGACGACCATCTCCCAGCTCACGTTCATGTCATGAATGCCGACAGTGAAGTTAAAATCGATTTAGGCAGTTCAGCAAATCCCCCGCAAATTATTCAATTAAACGGTAAGCGAGGCGATGCTGTCAAAGCACTAGAACTGGTGACTGCTCATCAAAACGAGCTATTAGAAGCATGGAGACAAATTCATGGAGAACCTTGAATTCACAGAAGCAGCACTTAAAGAACAACTCGATCGCGCCGAAGCTGCCGCCATCCTTGCCAATGCCACCGAACCCCGCGCCCGTTCAGCTTACTACGATCGCACCTCCGGTAATATAGTCATTCACCTCAAAGATGGTTCCACCTTCATGTTCCCCCATCACCTGGGACAAGGGCTAGCCAACGCCACCCCAGATGACCTCGCCGCCGTCGAAGTTACCCCGTCCGGTATAGGCTTACATTGGGAAACCCTCGATGTCGATTTAACTGTCCCATCCCTCCTCCGAGGCATCTACGGCACTAAAACCTGGATGGAACAACTCCACCAGCAACAAATTTTTGCCTAGCCCGGATTTTGAGTGCGATCGAACTGCTTCTGCTGCTTGATTTTGGCTTGGAAAATCGTAGCCTATATTGAAGCTATTATTGCAGTACCAGACCACCGACACCCAAGAGGTATTAGACATCTTTTAACCCAACCCTGCCTTAATCAGGGGAGGTTGGGGGATAAAAATGAGAAAGACCAAGATTTGGTCAACTTAGCCATATTATCTATCAGTCTTCGAGAGGCGCTTTTCCACTAAGCCCAGCCCAAAATCGGCAATTAATGCCATCAAAGCTGCCGGAATTGCTCCAGCAAAAAGTAACTGATTGTTGACTGTAGCAACACCCCGAAAAATAAATACTCCCAAGCCACCGGCGCCAATTGCAGCGGCGATTGTAGCAAGTCCGATCGCAATTACTGTGGCAACTCGAACTCCTGCTAAAATTACGCCCAACGCTAAGGGAATTTCTACTTGAAATAGCAGTTGCATATCGGTCATTCCCATGCCTTTTCCGGCTTCGCGAATCGCCGGTTCGACGCCGATAATTCCAGTATAAGTATTGCGGATAATTGGCAGTAAAGAATACAATGTCAGGGCGATAATTGCTGTGCGATCGCCTATTCCACCTAACACAGGCACCGGAATTAGCAAGCCAAATAATGCTAAACTGGGAATAGTTTGCATGATATTGGCAAATCCCAAAATTGGCTTTTTCAATTTGGGTTTTCTAGTAACTAAGATCCCCAGCGGAATCCCCACAAGAATAGCTATAAAAATCGCAATTGTTACTAAATATAAGTGTTCGATCGACCGCTGAACCATCTCAGCACCGTACCGATTGAGGAATTGAATCATTAGATAATTAGTTATTGTCGATTGCTGTCACAACCTGATAAATCATTTTCCATTTCAGGGCTTGCTTCACCAGGATAAAAGCCCAAGTCTAAGATTTCCTCTAAATTGTAAAGACAGCTTGAAGGAAATGTGTTGAAAGCTAAATTCGTTTCTCCTACAGCCAAATCTCTACCATTTTGATAAGCATCTTGCAAAACTTCTTGCAAGTAAGGTTTCAAACTTGGATTATCCTGTATCAGCCTCAGAGTATCCCGACGTTGTACTCTAATTGTGGATAGCCAACTACGGCTGCGCTGCTGGGGCTGATATTGCCACTTCAGCAAATGTCCTAGCAAAATGCTCAAACGATTTCTAAGTTCTTGACGTTGCTGTTTCCCCAAAGATTCAATCTCCTCAATTAAATTTAGCAAGTCAAGTTGAGTCCACTGACACTTGCGAAGTAAATTAGCTTGTTCTTGCGTCCAAGCATAAAAATCTGTTTCGTAAAGACTGTGCATTGTTTGATTATTAGCTTAGTTACCCCAACTACATTATCACATTTTTTTCCGAAATTCAGTTAGTTGCAAACATTCAAGGAATGCGCGCGCTTCCGGATGCTGGGATTTGACAAAATCAGCGGGCGAAGCCAATTCTACCAACCTTCCTTCTTGCATCAAACCAATTCTCGAAGCTAAGAAAAAAGCTTCTTTAATGTCGTGAGTTACCAAGATAACAGTCTTGCCTAACTGCTGCTGCAATTGATAGAATTCCCGCTGCAATTCTAAACGAGTAATTGGGTCTAAAGCACCAAAAGGTTCGTCCATTAATAGTAAGGGAGGGTCAGCAGCAAGTGCTCTGGCGACGCCCACCCGCTGCCGCTGTCCGCCGGATAATTGATGGGGATAGCGTTTGGCAAACTGTTGGGGGTCGAGGTTAACTAATTCTAGCAGTTGATGGACGCGAGATTGAATGCGATCGCCCTCCCAACCTTCCAATTTCGGAACTAAACCGATATTTTGCTCGACAGTAAAATGGGGAAACAAACCGATTTCTTGAATCACGTAGCCGATTTTTCGCCGCAGTTGAATTGGATTCCACTGAGTTGTTGGTTTTCCCATAACAATGACTTCCCCGCTGCTGGGTGTCAGCAAATCGTTAATCAATTTCATGGTAGTAGTTTTGCCACTGCCGCTACGTCCCAATAGCACCAAAACTTCTCCTTGCAGCACTTTGAAATTGAGTTGATCTACTAAATTTCTGCGGTTTAGGCGATAGGTAACGTCTAGGCATTCCACGGCAATTCTATTGGTGGGAGGCATGAGTAGTTTCGGTGATAATTGGCTAACAATTACAATCTAAAATCTAAAATTGGTTTGGTTTTGCCACTCTAACAACAATGCTCGACATTGGAGACAATTTAAATCTTTGAGTAAGTCGCGAATTCCTGCGGGTGTGACAGAATATGCAGCACAGATAGATTTGGGATTTACTATTACATGAGGATGTAATTGGGCGATGAAACCGTAGAGCTTCTGATTGGAGAATGAACTGTTAATTGCCCATCCGATCGCGTTTATTGGTCCGATGCGGGCGATCGCATCTTCTGTTACGCCTAATTCCTTCTTGATTATACCCGGAACAGCCGCTGCTGGCGTCTCTCCCGCAGGTACGCGACCTCCGGGAAAATCGAGCGTTACCTCTCCTATTCCCGGTCGATACATCGGTGCGGGAAACAGCAATTTGTTGTCCTGAATTGTCAAAACTACTACTGAATCTGCTCTTTCTACTCGCCAGTATTCGAGAATTTGACCTTCGGTATTTTCGAGATGTTCAGCGATTAGTTTGACCCAATGAGAATTGATTTCTACTATGCGGTCTAGAGTTTTCCACTGGGATTTTTCAGTTGAGTTCATATCCTACTTGTTGAAACAAATCAGATGTTTTTTGTGAGGGTAATTGATAATTGCCTATCGGTACGCCTCTCATCCCTAAAGAGCGTCGAATTTAACTAGCTCCTGAGATATGCCTGAAACAGGAATATACCGTCGCAATCGGTTAACCCAAGTCACAATACTTCGACACCCTTGAGGTCAAACTGGGTGGCAACCATCCGGGTTGACGAGTACGATTCAGATTTTTGAGCTTTGGGCTTATTTGTTACTTTCGTTGTAAAGTTTTACTACAAATATGCACTTTTGCCTTGAAAATTCTGTATCGTAAACTACAGAACCAATTTTTCTGCGCCTTCGCCAAGGGTTGTTGTAACCCCGCCCTGGTGCAGAGTCTTAGCTCGACAGGAGTAGTTATGAGACTGCAAACAGATATTCGTACTTCGCAACTTCAATCAAATCAAGCCAGCGTCGCGAGTGCGCAAGCCTGGTGTAGATTGGCCGATAGACCCCCTACCCCCAAATTTGCCCCTTCTACCTGGGTCAAATTATTAAATCCGCCGACAGCATTCAGTTTTGACGAAGCGTGGCTTTTGTGTCAGTATTCAGAACAAAAATGGCTAGCTTGGATTCCTGACTACGGGGAAATTTTGCTGAGTACAGATGAATTTTACATTGCTACATAGACGCTAGCTAAAAGTTTTTCTGGGTTAATTTATTTGAAATTTAGACAACAAAAAGAGCAATAGAAAAGCTATTGCTCTTTTTGCTGTTGCAAACGCTCTGTAGTTTAGTCTTCAGAAAGCGAAATTGACTGGCTTATTTACAAACTGCACGGTTATTTGCGTTTCTCACAATCGTGCCTACTTTGCCATTGATCTGAATGGGATTCTTTGTACTAACTCTGATTAAGCGCGGTTGTTTGCCCAGACATTCTTTGATTGCTTCTGACCAGGTAGTGAGAGCTCTGGTGTATTCTGACCTGATCCGGGGCACATCATCTGCTGTCAGCCCTTGAGGAACTGCTGGCGGGCGAAATTGATCGGTAATTAGGTGATCGCTGGTGATGCTGGTATCAGTATCAACCCTGGTAATAATGGGAAAGTCAAAAGCTTTCGGCAAAGTTCTCTCACGTATTTTGCCCGGTAGCGTCTGATACTTCATCGACCCTCCCTTGTAGTCAATACCTGCTTCAGGGCTTGATGATGTACTTGATTGAGCGAAGCCCGGAACGGGCAAACTTGCGACCAAAACGGTGCAGCAAGTCCAAAATAATTTCGATTTCATCCGATTCATCTCCTCAACTTTATTACGATTAGCACTAATTAGGTACGCTCAAAAAACACTGGCTTTAAATGAGAAACAAGCCGATCGTATTGAGCTTTTGAGGTTGATTTTACCTACCTAATCGATCGCCAGACATCCTCAAAAATGTTAAGACCGATCGCCCCGACAAACTGTAGAATAGTCTCAGTTGAGTCAAACATTTGCACATCTGAAATTGTTACAGCCTTTGGGACTATGTGTAACCGGAATGACTCATTTTCGATCGATGTCATTCGGAACTTTATCAAATTTTGTCTCAGATATCAAGCTCGATCGAGCTTGTGTCAGCTTTTAACACTCGTTTTAGGCTTGGTAAAGCTTTGAGTGTTACAGGCTATACATTGGTATGGGACATGGGGCATGGGGCATGAGTCTGACTAATGACTACTCGATAAATTGGCGTTTGAGTATTTTCAGGCGACAATAGATGGAGAAGGGGCTTAAAAATTGGTGATTTTAGTGGAAGATAGTAAAGTTATAGACTTATCGGAAATTATGAGTGTTCCCGCGGCTCCTGCGGGATACAAATCGGGCTTCGTAGGTATTATCGGACGCCCGAATGTCGGTAAATCAACATTGATGAATCGGTTAGTGGGGCAGAAAATTGCGATTACTTCGCCAGTGGCCCAGACGACTCGCAACAGACTACGGGGCATTTTGACGACGCCGGAGGCACAAATTATTTTTGTTGATACTCCCGGAATTCATAAGCCACACCACCAGTTGGGGCAGGTTTTGCTGCAAAATGCGCAAATAGCGATTAAATCTGTAGATGTGGTGCTGTTTGTGGTGGATGGCTCGGTGGAATCGGGAGGGGGCGATCGATATATTGTGGATTTGCTCAAAAATACCGAAATTCCGGTGATTTTGGGAGTGAATAAGTTAGACGAACAACCGTCGGATTGTGTATTGATCGATCGCACCTACGAGCAAATTGTCAATCCTCAGTGGCCAGTTGTCAAATTTTCGGCTTTGACTGGCGAGGGAGTCGAGTCGCTGCAACAATTGTTAGTGGAAAATTTAGAGTCAGGGCCTTATTATTATCCACCAGATTTGGTGACTGACCAGCCGGAACGCTTTATTATGGGGGAATTGATTCGGGAACAGATTTTGCTGGTAACGCGGGAAGAAGTGCCGCATTCAGTGGCAATTGCGATCGACATGATCGAAGAAGAACCGAAAATTACCCGCATCCTCGCCTCAATTCACGTCGAACGCGATTCCCAAAAAGGCATTTTAATTGGTAAAAGCGGCAGTATGCTGAAGTCGATCGGCAGTGCCGCCCGCGAACAAATTCAAAAGTTAATTGAGGGTAAAGTATATTTGGAATTATTTGTCAAGGTGCAGCCGAAATGGCGACAGTCTCGCACTCGTTTAGCGGAATTGGGCTATCGGGTAGAAGAATAAAATAAGGATTCTTGCCACCATTGCACCGGAGAACCTGGCTTCACAGCGTGTTGTTGAAAAGGTTGGGATGGTGTTCTCTCATGAAGAGATTGAATCGGACGGGCTACCATCACTGTTCTACTTCATTGAAGCAAATAGTAATAGTAGGGTGCGTCGCCACGAGTAATCCTCGGTATTGACAACAATATATAAAGCGACGCACCGCAAAGATTATCAAGAGGGTGAATAACTCAGATTTGATATAAGATGATTCGGCAGCTCGATCGAGAGCTTTACCTACAGAAAATTGGTAGAATAAATAGATAGGCTTCGATCGCGCACCCATGTAACAAGCTAGCAGATCCTATCTTTTCACCAAACCTCAAACTAGGAGATTTTCAAATGCCATTGACGCTCATCTTGAATCATCAATTTCACTCAACTTTACCCATGAATTAGAATCCCCGTACCGACCGGGCGGGGATTATGTCAATTACGGACGTTCGGCAAATTTTTGAACAGCTTTTGGTGCAAAAGCAGCAACTAAAAAAGAAGTTGTAATGTATTTGCCCTCAGCATTTTTGCTAGTTATTGTTAGGCCGCCAAATACAATTGCTGCAATCAGTGCAATAAAACTCATTGCTCGCATTGCCGAGAAGTGTCCGTTATCTTCCTGCAAAAATTCAGCCAGCTCTTGTCCGTGTTCAGAAGAATTTGCTGGAGCTTCAAGGATAGCAGAATGTGTCATTTGATTAACCTCATAAATGATTAAAGTTTAACTAACAGGACTTACGACTAAGGCCCAAGAAACCGGGTTTTTTACCGAATCTGTTGGTGAGTGTGCCAGATTTTTGTAAAAAAACCCGGTTTCTGACTACTGGTGCGTCCAGGACTATACAAGTGAGATAGACCGTTGTTTAGTGCGGTAACTTGCTCAAAGCGTGCCAAGTTTTCGGCCCGACAATTCCATCGGGTGATAAACCCTGATTCGTTTGGAAGTATTTCACTGCTACTATTGTCATTGTCCCGAAGTATCCGTCAATAAAACCGAAATAGTATCCATTCAATTTCAAAACATTCTGAACAATTTTGACAGCATTACCTGAACTACCATTCATCAGAATCGGCATATTCACAGGTGCACCAGAGTATAGTGCTTGCCAGGTGATAGAACCAACAACCCCATCCTCAGCTAAAAATACCCGGTGTTGATAGCCTTTGACAGCGTTTTCAACATAGACGCCGAAAACACCATCGATCGCACCAAAATAATATCCCCAATGAAATAGAAGCTGTTGCAGTTCCTTGACAGCTTGACCTGTAGAACCGCGCTTTAAAGTGGGTTTCATAATTCCAGAGGCTTCAGCAACTGCAAGAGTTGATTGAGAAGCAGTATCGGTGACGATAGACATAGCTCGATCGTTCAGGCTTTTTTCTTCTGTATACATGATGGGAATCCTCTCTGCATTCAAGTGTTTTCATTTGATATTTCAGGTATAACTGGTGTTTTAGATGGCTTCACAGTCGCTTTTTATAGTGACGCTTTTGTGAGTGTCACTCATTTGAGTGTCACTCATTTGAGTTATATTGAGGCACAATGATATAACTTTAAGAACCTGTTCTCTCTCATGGCTCAATATTCCCTAAGCCATAAACTCACAATTCCCGATGCTATAATTGCCGCCACCGCCCTAACCCATAACATTAGCCTCTATAGCTAATCAATATAAGGTGATTCAAGTGCAACTTGAAACCTTAAAGTTTGAGACGGATGAAAACAATCGAAATGTCGTTACTGTTCATCAAATCGTCAGCGTACAACGCCAGCTAACAATTCAAATGCAGCGGACGGTTAAGAGCCACTGGTGCTGAGTTCGAGATTATCTGCCGCCGCTGATTTGAGCCGTTACACAGCCAACTT
>JAAUPI010000013.1 GCA_012035135.1 Microcoleus sp. CSU_2_2 | reverse complement strand
GGGAACTTTCAAGAGTGAAGTGCATGGATTTTCCGGCCATTGAGGTCCAACACAGGCATTCTCTCCACTTATTGAACCTGAAAACTCTCATGGGACTCATGTTTTGGAGTTATTCAGCAAGCCCTAGTTAGTTCGCGGCGCCCTCCAAGCAGAAATACCAGCGACTCATCCCAACTTCGCCAGACTCAAGCGAAACATATTTTTAAAAGGTGGAATTGAGAAAATCAAACTGTTGAATAAACCGATCCGCTGATAATATTGTGGCGGTGCATCTTTCATAGTTTTGACTTCCAGGATTTGGTAGCGGGAATCCCATTTGGCGATATTTCGGATATCTTGAATTCCCCAATCAAACTTCGCTGAGTAATGCTTGATTGCGTCGTGTTGCTTCTGATTTTTTACCATGAAAGGCGACATGGAATCAAAGGCAAAGTAACAGCCGGGAAAGTTTTCGACTAACAAGGCAAATAACTGCTTTACCTGCGATTCAGACAAATACATCAACACTCCTTCAGCCACAAACATTATCTGAGTGGAACCGACTGCTTTTACTTGATCGACCCAACTAGAGTCTAGTACAGAAGACGCGATAAACTTGCGCCGTTCTGTCTCTTGAAAGTATTTTTCCCGCACTGCCATCGAGTCAGGCATATCCAAATCAAACCACCGTACTTGACCGTTATCAACCCGTTCAAAGCGAGTGTTTAATCCGCTGCCTATCTCGACAATTATGCCGTTGGGGTTTTCTGTCAAAAAAGATTTAACCCAGCCGTCAAACATTAAGCCGCGCAAGCAAACGCCAACTTGAGTGCCTTTTGCTTTCTCAAGTTTAGAGAAATCGTACTCAATTTGTTCGATAATTTCCACAGATTTTGGATCGGTGATAATCGGGTCTGTTTTGCCTGTTTCAACTGCTCTTGCCCACAAGGTAATTAGCAGGGTTTCTTGAACAGCACCGAGTTCCACTTGGGTCTTAGTCATAATTTTCTCCTGTAAATTGTAAGAATGTGCGTTAGTACACCAGACTTATTGCATAAACTTCGATCGGTCAACCGCAGATGTAAGGCAGATAAACACAGATAGACGCAGATTATTTCAAGAAGAACGAGCGAATGAATGCAAGAGGTATACCTACTTTTTCGCGAGGGCTTGTTTTAGTTCAGAGGTTGCTTGCTCAATTTTTTCGATACTCCCTGGATTGGCATTGAGAGATTTAGCTAAGGTTGTAGTCAACTCTTCTAAGGATTTCCAGCTATCAATTTGAGTTAGCAAAGTTTTGATGCCTAGTTGCTGCAATTTTTGCATTGTTTGGTCGTGAAATCCTGCCGCACCTACTACTAAATCTGGTTTCAATGCGATAATTTTTTCTAAATTAGGCGGAGTGCGATCGGCAGTTACGGCGGTAATTCCTGTGAATTTGGGGTTGCTGCTGACTAATTTGCTGCCGGGAATTCCTACAAGTTTGGTTTGGTCGAGTTGATGGATAATATCGGCGGTTAAAGGTGTCAAAGCTACTACTTTTTGAGCTGCTTCGCTTGTGGTTGTTTTCGGTTGATTTGCTGGCGGCGAAGCATTAGGATTTGACTGCTGGCTTTGCGGTGGAGTGGCGGCGGAGCAAGCGGCAAATGCTAAACTCAGCAGCAGAATCGCGGTGCGGGAAAACAAGGTTTTGTACATAAGGCCTCTTGCATAAATTTTTGAATGATACAGAAACCGCAGATAATGGCTGATAAACACAGATAAACGCAGATGATTTTGAGAGGGTTTTAGACTTTTGCAAGATGTCTATAGTCTAGGCTGGATTTGCAGCGATAGGGCTTACGCATCAATATCAAAGAAACCGGGTTTTTCACTTTTTTTAAAGGCTGTGATGCACTATTTTTCTAAAAAAACCCGGTTTCTAGGCATCCGTGCGTTCAAGACTGAGCGAGTTGAGTGGCTGCGGAGGCTGAGTTGGCGGGAAGTTCGATCGCACTTTAGCACTTAATGACTTAAATTATCAATAACTTATTCTCGAACTTTTTCCAAGAAACGGCATTTTTTGACGAACTTGAGATTTTTTAAGCATTTCTTAATTTTTGACAAATAGCCTACAACTCAGACCGAGCAAAGGTTTGATGCCTGTGGCGCTCTAAGTTGGGATCTGAGAAAGATACTAAGTGCCAGAAGCAGGTGCGATCGGGCAAATTTGCAATCCCGCAGGAGTTTCTAAAATAATAACTTCTACACCAAATGTCTGAGCTAAATTATCGGGATTTAAGACTTGGGCGGGAGTTCCCAGACAAAAAAGTTCGCCTTTATTTAACATAGCAATTCGCGAACTATATCTAGCAGCTAAATTAATTTCGTGCAGTACAGTAATAATTGTCATTTTGTATTCTTGATTGAGGCTTTTTAGCAATTCCAGTAACTGCAACTGATAACAAATATCTAAATAAGTAGTAGGCTCGTCTAACAGCAATACCTGCGGATTTTGAGCTAAAGCTAAGGCAAGGAAAGCGCGTTGGCGTTCGCCACCAGATAGTTGTTCTACTGGGCGATCGACAAACCGATTCATCCCAGTTTGACTAATAGCAACATCCACTTTTTCCACATCCTCCTTACTCAATTCCCACTGCCACCAACCCTGATGAGGAGCACGCCCCAAACTAACTAATTGTCTGACTGTTAATCCTTCTGGTACTGTTTGTTGCTGCGGCAAAATCGCTAATTTTTGAGCAACAATGGCAGCCGGTTCATTGTGAATTGCTTTGCCGTCAAGCAACACGAGTCCCTGCTGCGGTGTTAGGATACGACTGATTAACTTCAAAAAAGTAGATTTCCCAGAACCGTTAGCACCGATGAGACTCAACCACTCACCCGACTGCAAAGATAAAGTGATGTTTTGGGCGATCGTAATTTCGCCGTAGCCGCCAGTTAAATTCCTAATTTCTAAAGACATAAGATTGTGGTAATAGGTAATAGGTAATGGGTAATGGATAATGGGTAATAACTAATGACTAATGACTACTGACTACTGACTAATGACTACTGACTAGAACGCCGATAAAGCAACCAAACAAATAGCGGAGAACCCAACAAAGCCGTAACAGTTCCCACAGGCAATTCTACCGCACCCAAACGCGCCAAAAAATCGGCAAAAGTCAATACCCAAGCACCACCAACGGCACTCATCGGCAACACAAACCGATAATCATTTCCCACCAACAAACGCACCCCGTGAGGCACAACCAATCCCACAAAACCAATCAATCCGCCGATGCTGACAGCACTAGCAGCCAGCAGAGTAGCGACTCCGCCAATCAACAAGCGCGATCGCCCTAGCGAAACCCCCAAACCCACCGCCAAATCGTCACCCAAAGCCAGCAAATTGAGCGATCGCCCCAAGAAACACCCTAACAGCAAAGCCGCCAAAATATAAGGCGCAGCCACCTGCAAATCCGACCAGCCGCGACCGTTCAAACTGCCAATCAACCAATTTAAAGCCGCCTGCACTCTGCTGTCTTCAGCTAACAGCAACAGCGTAGTTTGTACCGCCCCAAATAGAGAACTCACAGCAACTCCAGCCAACACCAAACGTTCGACAGAAATACCTGTTTTAGTCTTTCCCAAAAAATAGACCAACATCGCTGTTAAAATTGCACCAACCCAAGCGGCCAAAGGCACCCAAGTTTGAAAGATTCCCAAAGTCAGCATGGTAATAGCAACCAACCCCGCACCGGCCGAAATTCCCAATACAAAAGGATCGGCTAAACCGTTGCACAGCAAACCTTGCAGCAAAGCTCCCGACATTCCCAAAGCTGCACCGACTGTCAGCGATGCCGCTATTCTGGGCAAACGCAATTCCCATAAAATAGTCTGATTAACAGCATCGCCTCGGTGCAGAAATGCTTGCCAAAGTTGAGCTGCACTCATCGGCACCGCCCCGAAAGAAAGTGAAAGAGCAACTGTTAATAGCAAGCCCGATCCTAAGAGTACAACTGCCTGAAAAACTTGATGTTTTAACCAGATTTTTTGTAAATTCACTGCGTTAGACTGCTTTACTTAATAGTTGCGAATAAATCTCATTAATTACCATAACCTATCTCAACGTTATTTTACAGGCTGGTAGTGAATTGGCGGGGCGATCGACAAACGATACCGCTTAGGATAGAATAAGAATGATTATCATTGTTGTCAGTTATGGTCAGTTCTCCCATCCAATCAAAAACAGCTACAAGTCATATCCCGAAAGACTCCCAAGCCTTGCAGCGCCTTCGCCACACCGCAGCCCACATCTTGGCAATGGCAGTCCAAACTCTGTTTCCAGAGACAAAAGTGACGATCGGGCCAACCACAGACAACGGGTTTTACTACGATTTTGACAGAAAACAAGCATTTACCCCCGAAGATTTGAGCAAAATTGAGGCAGAAATGCGACGAATTATTCAAGCTAATTTGCCAGTAATTTCCGAAGTTGTAGAACGCGAACAAATTCGGGCTGAAATTGCACAATTAGAGGAACCATACAAACTAGAAATCCTCGACAGCATCCCAGAAGAGGAGACAATTACCCGTTACTTTATTGGCAGTCCAGATATTGGGAAAGGGGCTGGAAAAAGCATAAACTTAGAACCTTCTTTAATTGAACCAGTCACTCTACCGCCTGACGATTATTGGTGGGATTTGTGTGCTGGGCCGCACGTAAATTTTACAAGCGAAATCAATCCTGATGCTTTTGCTTTAGAAAGCGTTGCCGGTGCTTATTGGCGCGGCGACGAAACCAAGCCACAGTTGCAGCGCATCTACGGTACTGCTTGGGAAACTGCGGAACAACTGCAAGCTTATTTGCAGCAAAAAGCCGAAGCAAAACTCCGCGATCATAGAAAGTTAGGTCAAGAATTAAAGCTATTTAGCATTCAAGAAGATGCTGGTGGCGGTTTAGTATTTTGGCATCCGCAGGGAGCAGCAATTCGCTACATCATTGAGGATTACTGGCGGAAAGCTCACCTAGATGCAGATTATCAACTCCTTTACACTCCCCACGTCGCCAATCTCGATTTGTGGAAAACATCAGGACACTTTGACTTCTATAAAGAGAATATGTTTGATTCGATGGAAGTTGAAGAACAGGCTTATCAAATAAAGCCGATGAATTGTCCTTTTCATGTGCTGACATACAAGCAAGAACTGCATTCTTATCGAGAATTGCCGATTAGATGGGCAGAATTAGGTACAGTATACCGCTACGAGCGATCGGGTGCTTTGCACGGTTTGATGCGAGTTCGCGGATTTACTCAAGATGACGCTCACATCTTCTGTTTGCCAGACCAAATTACTGCGGAAATTCTGGGAGTTCTGAATCTGACAGAGCAAATTTTATCGGATTTTGGCTTCAAGAATTATGAGGTAAATTTGTCTACTCGTCCCGCTAAGTCTGTGGGAACTGATGAAGTGTGGGATTTGGCGACAGCAGCTTTAATCGAAGCTTTGGATGCGAAAGGCTGGAATTATGTTACAGATGAGGGAGGTGGTGCTTTCTACGGGCCGAAGATTGATATCAAGATTCAAGATGCGATCGGTAGGTTGTGGCAATGTTCCACAATTCAAGTAGACTTTAATTTGCCGGAACGATTCGATATGCAATATGTCGCGGCTGACGGTAGCAAACAGCGACCGATTATGATTCACCGCGCTATTTTTGGCTCGCTGGAGCGGTTTTTTGGGATTTTAATTGAGAATTATGCAGGGGATTTTCCCCTGTGGTTAGCACCGATACAAGTGCGGCTTTTGCCTGTTAATGATGACCACCTAGCTTATGCTGAATCTGTGATGAAGGCTCTCAAAAAAGCTGGATTTAGGGTGGAAATTGACCGCAGTAGAGAGCGTTTAGGCAAGCAAATTCGCAATGCTGAAGTAGATAAAATTCCGGTGGTGGTAGTGGTAGGCAAAAAAGAGGTTGCAGAACAGAATTTGAGTGTGCGGATTAGGAAACAGGGAGATATCGGGACGCTAACTATAGAAGACTTGCAGAGTCGCCTCCAGTCAGCTATTGATGAAAAGGTGCCGATTTAGGGTAAACTGATATGGGATAATTTTTTATTCCTCAAACTAAGCATCTCAAGCAACCAGGTAAAAACCATGAAAGCTCAAGTTTTTTCTCTATTAATTACCCTCCTTTTAGTGTCTGGCTGTACCAACCAGTCTAACACGGCTGCTACTTCACCCGCATCAGAGGCAAACAACTCACAAAAAGTTGTTCCTGTAAATACCCAAGTTGTTGCTGCCAATCCTGAAGAAAGTAAAAAAGAAGTTGCCGCGACAACACAAAAATGGATAGATACGGTGACATCGGGGAAACCTAATGTTGTTGACGAAGTTGTGGCATTATACAGTCCCGATGCTCTTCTCTGGGCGACTGTATCCAAACAAAAGCGAGATTCTTCGCAGGAACTTCGGGATTATTTTGAAGTTTTTGCCAAACTGCCTGAGTTGAAGGCGGAGGGCTATAAACCGGTGATTCGAGTCTACAACAATGTAGCAATTAATAGCGGTTACTACACTTTTACTTATAAAGGTGAAGGCAACAAGAAAAAAGCCGTCCCAGCCCGATATACCTTTGTTTATGTTAAGGGAAATGACGGTAAATGGATGATTGTTGAACATCACTCTTCTGCGATTCCTAAAGCTCCTGAAAACTTGAAGCCCGCCGTTGATTAGTCAGGTTTTTGGATTTGCCCTTTAATTATAATTAAAGGGCACAGTAGACCTCTTGCAAAAGTCGCTTTCCAATCAGGAAATTATCTGCGTTGCATCTGTGTTTGTCTGCCTTGAATCTGCGGTTTCGGTATGAATCAATTATTTATGCAAGAGGTCTAGTAACGGCGCGATCGCAATTTACTAAATATGCAGGCAGATAATCGATCGGGATTTACGCATCTTATTATCGATTAGATAGTCTCAAAGAGGCTCATAAAGCCGTCTTGCATATGGTTTTCCATGTGACAGTGAAACAGGCTTAACCCAGGTCGATCGGCGATGACATCTTATTCGGAGGAAAGGGGCGCGACAAGTTTATTTTGCGATCGCCACAGGGAAGTGATGTGATTAGCGACCTTAAAAATGGCGAAGATTTCTTCTTGTTAACAGGTTGCTTGACTTACGACTAGATTCGTGTGTTTCAAACAAGCAATGGAGTGGCGATCGCATTAGCCGCTAGCGTGAAATCTTAGCCTTTCTCCCAAGTTTATCCGTCAACATCCTGGGAATTCAAGCTTTTACCTCCATTTAGCAAGCATTTTGGGGTATTTAGCCAAAAATTCATTAACATGAGAATGATTCTCAAAGTTGTGATAAGATGATCGAAGCTCTTGAAAAACAAGTAAAAATGGCAAATATCACAGGTACAAACAGTAACGATTCACTCAAGGGAACTCCGCAGTTTTAAAGATGCTACTAATAAACCGATTTACGATCCTTGGCCGACTACGCCACCTGTTACGTCCGGCGGTTTTGATTTGGAAGCCATTGGCGTAATTAATATTATCTAGCTCGATTGATATTTTGCGAACAAATTTCTCCTAATTCTACCATGAACGCAGCCGACAGTATCAGGGATTTTGATGTGCATTGGCAAGACAATTTGTCAGATTATGTCACTGCAATTTGCTGGTCAAATGATGGGAATCTATTAGCTGCTTGTTCTGCTGCTGGAGAAGTTTTACTCTGGCAAGATATGGAGGCGCAGTCATTCCTTTTGCGATCGCACGGAAATACTTCTGCTGACTGTATTGGCTTTTCCTGTGACGAGCAATTTTTGGCGGCTGGCGGACAGGATGGAGTTTTGAGGATTTGGAGTAGCAAGTCGCTTAAGTTAGTTGCCGAGTTGGAAAATCCGCGCCGGTGGATTGACCAACTTGCGTGGCATCCTACTTGCAATCAAGTTGCTTTTAGTTTGGGTAAAAAAGTTCAAATTTGGGATGCTGAATCCAGAGAAACGATCGCCGAATTGAATTTTGAAAACTCTTCCATTTTCGGGATCGTTTGGCATCCCGAGGGCAAGCATTTGGCCACCAGCGGTTCTAAAGGGGTGAAGATTTGGAATGCCAGACGTTGGGAGGAAGTACCGAGGAGATTAGAAATACCTTCGGCTAGTGCTGCGATCGCTGGTCTCTTGATGGTACGCGAATTGCTGTTGCTAATCTTGATGATAACATTGCCATTGCTAAATTGAGCAACCTCAAACCTGCTTTTATGGGCGGTTTTCCTGGTAAAATCCGGCGATTGGCTTGGTCTGATATTAATACTGAATTGGGAGTGCCGCTGTTAGCCGTTGCCAGCGCTGAGGTAGTGGGAGTATTAGAAAAACAATTTGATGAATCGGCCGGATGGGATGGCTGGGTGTTAGATCTTCATTTGGAAATTGTGCAAGATGTTGCTTTTCAACCGGGTACATTTAATTTAGCTTCTGCTGCTGATGACGGTCAAGTTTTGTTGTGGTATGAAGCACAACAAATCTCTCAATTGCTGACAGGTGCTAGCAGTGGTTTTTGTTGTTTGGCTTGGCATCCCCGAGGGCATCAACTTGCTGCGGGTGGACAAGCAGGCGAAGTATTTATTTGGAAAAAGGATGACGGCTCTCGGTAAGCTAACTTAATTGAGGAAATACAATTACTTTGAAATAGATATGGATCAAAAATATTTGTGGATTGAAACTCTAAAATTTAACGATCGCGGTTTGATTCCGGCGATCGCCCAAGACTATCGAGATGGTACAATTTTAATGATGGCTTGGATGAACAAAGAGTCAATTAAGCAGACTCTAGCTACAGGTGAAGCTCACTATTGGAGTCGTTCTCGATCGCAATTTTGGCACAAAGGCGCGACATCCGGCCACATCCAAAAAGTCAAAGAAATATTTTACGATTGCGATGCCGATACTATATTGCTGAAAATAGAACAAATTGGTGAAATAGCTTGTCACACAGGAGTCAGGAGTTGTTTTTTCAATTCAGTTGCGCTACCGCTGCGCGCAAATTGATCAGCACGACTGAAGTCCGATGCTGCGAACAAATGGATAATTTACTATACAAAATCTCAAATCGGTCGATCGCACTTGCTGCTACAATGGAATGTGAGGACTTGCAAGCTCCGATCAAAGAAACCGGGTTTTTACGAAAATGTTGGCTGGGAGGCTTTAACCCTGGTGAAAAACCCGGTTTCTGGACTCTAGCGCAAGTCTTAAATATCTAACAACAGCAAAGTAAACCGCTACTCGAAATCATGTCCGCAAATACCACGCTACCAGCAACCTTAGCTAAAATAGTCCAGCGCTTCCAGCGACACTCCGACCCGAAACAGCGCTACGAACAACTGCTGTGGTATGCCAAGCGACTCCCAGCATTTCCCGAAAGCAATAAACTGCCAGAAAACAAAGTTTCTGGCTGCGTGTCACAAGTTTATATTACTGCAAATTTGGCAGATGGAAAAGTTTCTTATCAAGGCGATTCAGACGCTCAGTTAGTCAAAGGATTAGTTGGCTTACTCGTGGAAGGTTTGAGCGGATTAACTCCTGCTGAAATCGTCAACATTACTCCAGATTTTATTCAAGATACGGGATTAAATGTGAGCCTGACTCCCTCCCGTGCTAACGGATTTTATAACATTTTTCAAATGATGAAAAATAAAGCCGTTGCTTGCGAATTAACTAATCGAGCCGAAGTCAATTAACAGGATGACCAGCCGTGACTCAAACTACAGATTTAACAAAAACCAACTCTAGCAACTATCCCGCAACAGTTCAAAAATATCTTTGGAACTGGAAAGGAATGGAGATCGAAGTTATTTACGAAACCAGAGGACAGGGAAATCCTGTATTGCTGCTGCCGGCATTCAGTACGGTTTCGACGCGGGCAGAAATGCGTCCTTTGGCAGAATTGTTAGCTCCTAACTTTCAAGTTGTGAGTGTAGATTGGCCTGGTTTTGGCGAATCATCCCGTCCGCGAACTGACTACGAACCGCAATTATATCATCAATTTTTGATGGATTTTGTGCAGGCAATTTTTAACATTCCTGTGGCTGTAGTTGCGGCCGGTCACGCTGCGGGTTATGTGATGCAATTAGCGCAGTCAAGGCCCAATGTCTGGTCAAAGATTGTGTTAGCAGCCCCAACTTGGCGCGGGCCATTGCCGACGATGAGTCAAAAGCAAAGCGGGTGGCATGGAATCGTGAGAGAATTAGTTCGATCGCCCTTACTCGGACAATTCCTATATAAACTGAATACTGCGCCGTCTTTCCTCCGTTTCATGTACCGCCGTCACGTCTGGGCCGATGCAGCTAAAGTCACGCCCGATTTCATCCAAAACAAGTGGCAAGTTACGCAAAAACCAGGTGCACGATATGGTTCCGCCGCCTTCGTCACGGGTGGTTTAGATCCTGCAAAAACGCGATCGGAATTTACGGATAATTTTCAACAATTAGCAATGCCGGTGATGGTTGTCATCGCTGAAAATGCACCACCCAAATCAAAGGCTGAAATGGAAGTATTGGCGGAATTACCCGGTGTTGAATCGCGAATTATTCCTGGTTCTTTGGGAATGCACGAGGAGAATGCAGAAGCTTTAGCAAATGCGGTTAAATCCTTTTTATAAATTGCTTCAATCTCAATCTTCAGTCTCGCGTTGCGCGGACGAAAGTTTGTGTAGTTTGACCTCTAACTCTGATGACGGGCGCTTCGCCACATTAGAGTTAGAGGTCAAAAGCGAATTCCATTCGGCGGTTTACATCATAACAATAACAGCGCTATTTTGGCTAATTTTTTGTTCCTTTTGTCTGCCGGTGTATGCTGTAGGATATCCGCAGTTTGCCAATTCACAAAAGAGTGCGATCGAAGGTGCGATCGACTTTCACATCCATTCTTCTCCTGATGTGATTCCCCGCAGACTAGATGATTTTGAAGTAGCTAAATTAGCAGCGCGATCGCACATGAAAGCTGTTGTCTTAAAAAATCACTTTGCGAGTACAGCAGCCCGCGCAGTTCTGGTTAATAAAATAGTACCGCAAATCGAAGTTTTTGGAGGAATTGTCCTCAATCATTCTGTGGGCGGGATGAATCCCCAAGCCGTAGAAGCAATGCACCGTATCGGTGGCAAATACGGTAAAATAGTCTGGCTGCCAACAGTTGATGCTGACTATCATTTGCAGGTTTTTCACAAGTCTGGAATTGGCATTAAAGTAGCGAAAAACGGCAAGGTTTTACCGGAAACTGAAGCGGTACTTCAGATTGTAGCCAGAGATAATTTAGTGTTAGAAACCGGCCATATTTCACCGACAGAGGTGATGGTAGTTGTTGAGCGATCGTACTTGCTCAACATTAAGAACATCCTGATTACCCACGCAATGGCAGACGTACCCGGTTTATCCCTGGAAAATATGCAAACAGCCGCTCAGATGGGAGCTTTTTTAGAACTCGCATTTGTCAACGATTTAATGGGAGAAAATGCTGCCGATGAAGGACACAGAAATTGGCATCAAGTTTCAATTGATAAGATGGTAGCAGCTATTAAATTAATCGGAGCCGAGCATTTTGTTCTCAGTACGGATTTGGGCAGAAAACCCGATCCTTTGCCTGCAGAAGGTTACGAGTTATTTGTCAAAAAATTGATGAATGAAGGCATTTCTCAGCCGGAAATTGATTTAATGATGAAACAAAACCCCGCTCGATTACTAGGAATTTAGTTATACCAATTTCATAAATATTTACTACAGATGCACTTCTGTCTCCCCCCTTAATAAGGGGAGTTGGGGGGGTAAATGTGTAGCTATTTTAGGAAAAAGGTGGCGACGCACCCGAAGACTAATGGTAAGGTGCGTCGCTGATCGATTGTCGATTTTTTGAGGGATTTAAGGGTGGCGACGCACCCGAAGACTAATGGTAAGGTGCGTCGCCGATCGATTGTCGATTTTTTGAGGGATTTAAGGGTGGCGACGCACCCGAAGACTAATGACTACTGCCAACTGACTACTTCTATTCTCGATTGCCTTTTCCCGACACATATCCATTATCTACAATCCGCCAAGCTCCTCCAGAATTACCTGTTAAATCGCAATCTTCCACAGTAGCAATACTATCTCGATAAACTGCGATCGCCTCGCCTTCATTCCCATTGATTCGACAGCGGCGCACAATCAATTTACCTCCCAACCCGACACCGATTCCGAGAGTACCGTTGTCAAAAATATTGCAATCTTCTACTGTTGCTTTCCCCTCATCTGAAATAAAAATTCCGTTCCATATTCCATTGTGAATCTGACAGCGACGAATCTCACAAGCAGCCTCCGGGCCACAAATTACCATCACAGAATAATCCGCAGCAGTGATATCGCTGTCTTCTATAACTAACTGCCCTTTGCGAATATCTACCGCGTAGTATTTACCAGTTGCATTGAGCGTTAAACCTCGCACTAAAGCACTGTCTGTTTGCATCTTAATGCAGTTTGAAGTGCTACTTTCAACGATGATGCTTCCGGCTTCTGTGTTGCCGATAATTTCTACGGATTTGTCGATAATTAGACTTTCCTGATACAATCCAGGATTTACGTAAATCCGCGCCCCCGCAGCAGCATTTTGCAGCGCTTCGCCGATCGTACTATAATTGCTGTTACCCTGTTGAGAAACCACCAACTCCTGACTATTCAAGACTTCTGAATCGGAAGTTGATGATTCAACTTGCTCTAATTCCGCATCAGATTGTTCGGATTCTCGATCGCCCTTTAGGGATTTGGCTGGCGCTTCAGAAAGTTGTGCATTTAGCTGCAACCTTTCTTCATAAACTGTTTCTAACTGATTTTCTAATGCCGCTACTTGAGCTTGCAGTTGATTTTTACCCTCATCGGCTGTATCGATTTGACTTTGGAATTGCGAGAGTTGAGAGTAAATGTGCGCTCGCTCTCTGTGAGTATTTTCTAATTCTGATTGTAGTTGCGATCGACTTTGAGATAGAGTTTCTAACTGATTTTCTAACTCCGATACTCGATCGTGAAGTTGAGTTTGATTCTGACTGGTTGTATCGATTTGACTTTGAAGTTCCGAGAGTTGAGATTGCAGTTGGAATCGATCTGTATTAACATTTTCTAATTCAGATTGTAAGTGCGATCGCTCTTCAAAAGCGGTTGCTAAACGATTTTCTAACTCCCCTACTTGAGATTGAATTTGATTTTGAGCTTGCTTAACAGACAACTGATAAGTCAGTTGTTCTCGCTCTCGATTAGCAGCATCCAAATTTGACTGCAATTCAGACAATTGAGAATTAAGTTGTTCTCGCTCCACATTAGCAGCATCTAACTGAGATAGCAATTCAGACAGTTGAGAATTAAGTTGCGATCGCTCCTGACTTGCACTAGCCAATTCAGGCTGTAATTCTAACAGTTGAGATTTTAAAAGCTCCCGTTCCTCGATCGCTGCTTCTAATTGTCTTTCTGTTGTTAATAATTGATATTTAATTTGCTTGTGTTTTTGGCAAGTAGTTTGTAGTTGAGAGTTTAAGAGTTGGCGCTCATCATTGGCGCTTTCCAATTGAGTTTGAAGTTCCGAGAATTGAGTAGTGAATTGCGATCGATCTCCTTCAACTAATGCTAATTGAGCTTGCAAATCCGACAATTCAGGCTGAATTCGATCCAGATCTTGATTTTTGCGATCGAACTTAATTTGCAGTTCCGAAAGTTGGTACTGTAGCTGCGAACGTGCTTGGTTAGCAGTTTCCAATTGACTATCAAATTTAGACAGCAGAGCATGAAATTGAGCGCGTTCAGCATCAACTGTCTCTAACTCTGCTTGCATTTCCAGCACTTGAGTATTAAGTTGCGATCGCTCTTGCTCCGAAACTGCTAATTGAGCTTGAATTTCTGCCAATTCCGATGAATTTGAGTGAAACTTTTGAGCATTTTTTAATTCCGATTGCAAGTCAGAAAGCAGAGAATCAAATTGAGCGCGATCGGCATTAATTCCTGCCAACATTCCTTCCAACTCCGACACCTGAGAAGTTAAATGTTCGCGATCCATATTCACCATCTCAAACCGAGATTGCAACTGAGATAATTGAACACTTAGCTTATTTCTCTCATGTATTTCTTGGCGCAATCCCAAGTTTCTGGTATGCAATTGAGACTCCAACTGTGACAAAGCCTGCTGCGCACCCTCCATCCGCATCAAACTACGAGAGTTACGCTTATTCAAAATTATCCAGCCGACTAATGCACCAAATCCAAATCCTATTAATAAAAGTAACGCTTGCATTTGCTTTATCTAATGAATATAAAATGACCTACCCTGATTTCTTAATCTCGCAAAGGACAAATCAAGAAATCCCTAGCTTTCTCAAAGGTATCACGACTTGGGCACTTGTGTTCACTTGGAAACGCAATTTAATATTTAAACTAAAATTTAATAACTTAAACAGCTCCTACAGTCCTCTCTCCTACAAGCTGGTTCGTAAAAGGAGGCAGAGCCTCCGGATCTGCTCTGCCAGGCAGAGCGAAAGTAACAAGCAAATGTGAGTTTAAATTAGGAGACTTACGCATCAAAACCTGCATAAACTGGGTTTTTGGCTGTTTCTGAGTGCAGTAACGAAATATTATCGTAAAAAACCCGGTTTCTGACCACCCGTGGATCAGTCCTATTTTTGATATAATTAATTAATGCAGCAAATCTACAATGTGAGGAATAATCCCGATATGCTGAGTTAGCAAATAATCTAGTCGATCGGCAATCAAACTCAAAATTAAATCATTATAACTCATCCCGTATTCCGCCAAACCCAAAGCTACCAAACTCGTCACATTTTCTGCTGGGCGTTTCAGATCCGGTTTCGGATTTGCCTCCAAAACATAAAGTTCCCCATTCCCATCACTCCTGACATCAATCCGCACCAAACTATTCAAACTAAACTCCCAATAAATTTTTCTGGCTAACTCAATTAACTCCTGCTTCAATTCCGGTTCCTCAGCGCCCATTAACTTTCCGCGATCGGCAGTAATCGCTTTTTTGTCCATAGAAGTAAAGATAAGTTCGTCAGAATCCAATACTCGCTCGACAGTTGAAAAAGCAAATGGTTTGGTGTTTTTAGAAAAACCACCATTAGCATAAGTAACATAGCCACAAACCGCCACACAAAACTCTCTTCCTGGCAAATATTTTTCAATCAAAGCAGTATTGTGAGTTGCCCGGTGAACTTCCGAAACAGCCTGAGATAAACCATCAATTTTCTCTACAAAATGGACGTGTAGCGACGCGCGTCCTGATACTGGCTTGACGACAAAAGGCCCTTGATAATTGCCAAAAGCAATTGCAAAGCGATCGTGAAAATTAGGTCGGAGAATCCCTTGAGAAGGATGCCAAGTCATAAAGGGAGCTGTTTTAATTCCGATCGATTGTAATTCGCGTTTAAAAGCGTGTTTGTTATCTAAAGTCGAACTATTTAAAGGATTGTGACCGACATAAGGCATTCCCAACATTTCCAACACAGCCGGAGTGTGACAAACAGGATTGTAGCCCTGCACTCCGCCAGTATTTAGCCATACTAAATGAATGTTTTCTCGTTTTAGTTGTTCCGGCAAACTCATGTCATCAGGCAGCACAATAACGTGCTTAAAGCCTATTTTTTCTAGTGCTTCAGAAATCTCGCGAGCTACGATTTCGTAACTTTTCCAAGCACGGGGATTGTGTGTTTTGTAAATCACGGAGCCTGCTCGATCGCAGTCGCCGCCGAACACCACAGCAATCCGCAATTTAGCAAACAGCACTTCCAAATATTGAGGTAGCAAACTAAAGTCGTAATGTAAGCGATTCATGCCCAGAGTCAGTCCTATTTTATCTTTTTGAAAAATCATTTTTTATCGGCATAACCGCTAGATTTTGCTACATAAATCCCAACCAAAACTACAGAAAAAGCCAACCAGTTAAACAAACTCAATCTTTCCGAAAATAGCATCCAAGCAATAATAGCTGTAATCACGGGTTCCAGTAGCAGGAAAAGAGCTACAAAACCTGATGACAAACGGCCAAGACTGTGGATCAAAAGTCCCTGACCGAAAGCTTGGCAAATTACTGCTAAAGCAATTACAGCCAGCCAGCCCTGCCAAGAATATGGGAAAACTCGATCGCCTGCCAGCAGAACCAGTGGCAAAATCAATATACTGCCAATAAAACAGCGCCACATCAATATAGTTGTCGCCGGAAACTTGGTTCGTAGATGTTCTGCAATCAGCAGATTTCCTGCGTAGAACATTGCCGATAAAAGAGCAGTAATATCGCCTGCAAGATGATCTCCCGCAGTTTGCAAATCGTCGAGTCCGATCGCGATCGCACCTGTCAAAGCGATCGCCATTCCCACTAAAAACCTGTTGTCAAAACGGCGGCCCAACAGCACCCATCCTCCCAAAGTAGTAAACAAAGGAGTTAAATTTCGCAGTACAGTAGAATTAGCCACATTAGTCTGAGTCAGCGACCAAGCCCAGAAACCCAAAGAAGCAGAAGAAACCACGCCTACTGCTATTAAAAGTATCAAATCGCTCAGAGTGTAGTTCGATCGCACTTCAGGTTCCGCCCCAGACATTCGACGGCGCGCAGCATCTGCACCGTTCCACAGTGCAAACACCACAGTTGCCATCCACAAACGGTTAAAAACAGTAGCATTCGGGCCGATTTCTCGTTCGCTCAATCTAATAAAAATTGCAGCCAGCGATACCGCTAGCAGCGCCGCCGACAGCGAAATTATCGCCCAAAAACTATCTGGGTTTTGAACTAATTTACCGTGTTTTAAATCATCTGGATTTGCAGAAACAATACTTGTTGTCTGTTCAGCTTTTAAAGCAGTATTTAACTGATTACTTTTCAAAGTATTTCGCCGTTGATCGATATTACGTTGACGGTTTAACAGACTGCTTTGCCAAAGCCTCCTTCAGCAGCGGTGGTAATTGACGGATAATCTTGCCTTTGTCGCGATCGACACCGACCAAAGTCACCTGTGCTGTTACATATAACTCTTGACCGTCAGCCGATCGAATTTCGTAGTCCCAAAGCAGCCGCACGCCTTCACCAGCAGTCATCCGCGTTCTCACCGCCACAGCTTGACCCATCTGTACGGCTCGGTGGTAGCGCAGGGAAAGTTCCACCACCGGCAATTCCAAACCTTGAGCCACCCAGTCAGCATACTCAATGCCAATAGATCGCAAACTTTCCACCCTAGCTTCCTCCATCCAAGCCAGATAAGTACCGTGCCAAACCGCACCGCTATAGTCGGTATGGTGAGGGTACACTCGCACCAAATATTCAAACCAGCCCCCATATTCTCCCGCAGACAGGCTTTGAATAGCACCCGTCGGTGCGAGTTCCGGTTGAGTTCGATCGTTCTCTAACACGTTACAAATCGTTCCAAAACGCTACATTTCTATAAATCATCGGAAAATGTGGGTGGAAACCCCATCCTTGTACGACGGCTTTATATTTGGTACAATTTTAGCGGTCAACGACCCACCCGCGACGATGGAGACATAAACCCTAACAACAAAGTTTGCGAATAATCGCAACGGGGAAGAAAAATCGGTAGACCGGGAAAAGAGGACAGGGCAATGGTGAACATCCCTAGAATCACGCACAGTAGATCAGAATTCCTTTTGGGTTTTCGACACATAAAAACCGCTGGACTAGCGGGGTTAGTCTGTGGAGCGAACATAAGACCATAAAACTCCTTGTGGGTAGAGGCAGTTGCATTGAAGCAGAAACTCAAATCGTGAGGTTTGGGAATCCCCACGCATCGATGGCTGGGGAGTATGTCAAAAGGCAAACTTCAGGCTTATGCTGGACAGTAACCAGCTAGAGTATCAACGCCCTAGTTTAACAGTGGACAATTGACAATTGTCCATGAGTGGGTTTAATAGTGGACAATGGACAGCAAAAACCCCGATCAGATTTTCGCTGTCAACTGTCAACTGTTTAAATCCCCATCCTAAAACCTCACTGTCAACTGTCAACTGTCAACTGTTTTTACCGCCAAAACCATGATAGAAAAAATTTTAGTAGCCGTTGCCGGTCGCGGTCTATGCGAAGAGATGTTTAATATGTTGATGGACATCCCTTCTTTGCAACAAAGCTCTGTCACCGTCTTGCACGTCGTGCCACCCCAAGTCACATCCGACGGTATGGCCGAGAAGTTAGAAGAAGGAGGTAAAATCCTAGCACAAGCCGTCCAGTCCTTAAAAATAGACTCCAGCAAAGTCAATCCTCGACTCAAACAAGGAGATCCCAAAACAACAGTTTGCCAAGTCGCAGAAGAAGAACAATCCGACTTAGTAATCATGGGTTCGCGGGGATTTGGCAGACTGCAATCAATTTTGGAAAACTCCGTAAGTCAGTACGTTTTCCAGCTAACATCCCGACCCATGCTGTTAGTAAAAGACGACATTTACGTCAAAAGAATCAGGCGCGTCATGGTAGCGATCGACAAATCAGAATCCGCCAAACAATCCTTAGATTTGGCGCTATCTTTTGTCAAAGAACTTGACGGCGGACAGCTCATTTTAGTACACGTTACCAAAGATTTGACCGGAAAAACCACAGAAGATTTAACGGCAACTGCGGAAAAAGACCCCGTATTAGCGCCCGCAGTAGCACTCGCGAAACAAATGGGAGTTAGCTACCGCTGTGTAAGTGCCATCGGCAAGCCCGGGGAAACAATTTGTCGGTTTACAGACGAAATGAATGCCGACTTATTAGTGATTGGTTCACCGGATCGGCGGCCAAATATTGCCAAAAGCTTTGTGGATCTCGATCGACTCCTCGGAAACTCTCTGTCAGACTACGTGCGAGTCTACGCCAACTGTCCCGTATTGCTAGCCCGGACGATCGGCTAAACTTTCATACCCAATAGTTATACCAATTCTCCCAAGTCTTGACCGTCTTGGCGGTTGCTATATTTTGTAGGTGCACTCGCTGTGAGATTGTAACTTTGTTTAGAATTTTTGATGCGACGCACCCTACAGCTACTGTTGGATGAGTTTTGAGAATTAGAGTTAACAGCCAACAAAAAAGCGCCCCAGCAAAAAGCTGTTGGCGCTTTTTCTGTAACCAGCTTGGGCCAGACAGAAATAGCAAGAATTGCTAATCTTTTTTGCCTTCGCGGCTAGCAGTTTGAATGTACAGAATGATTAGAAAAACGCTGGGAACCAGTACAAACAGAATGGTTGCCACAAACCCTAAATCGTTAACTGCCATGATGACGCCCGCCTCTATCTAAAAATATGAAAATACACAATCTAGAATACCACTCAAAGGCAGAAGGGAGAGCTAGGGAGGCGGGCATTGGGCAATTTTGGATTTTGGATTTTGGATTGATTGGTAATTTGAATCGAAAATCGGATGGGCATTGGGCATTGGGGATTGGTAATTGAGAATTAATAGCCATCTCTTCTCCCCTCTCCCCTTCTCCTCCTCTCCCCCTCTTCCTTCTTCCCTTTCTTATGGCTTAGTTTTGACGCTCACCGGGCCATTGACTATGGTTTGACAAGCCAACCGATAGTTTTCGGGCTTTTTCTTCAGCTTGCGGTTCTCAAAGTCAGTGCGGGGCGAAAGATTTTCAGTTCCCTCGACAATTTCCACAATGCAGGTGCCACATTGACCGTAGCCCCCGCAATTCATCATCTTTCCTGAAAAGGTATACAAGTCGATGCGATTTTCTAGAGCTTTCAGCCTCAGATTGGCTCCGTCTGCTGCAATGACTTCCTGATTTTCCTTCACAAACTTGATATTGGCCATTGCCCGTTCCTTAACACAGTTAACATGGATCTCTATTACAAAATATTAACGAATATGTCGATCGTTAAGAACTTCCCGTTTGAAAAACCTCGCTGTCAACCCAACGGCCGGCGAGCGGGCAAGCTGTCAACTATCAACTGTTTAAGGAGTATCCGAGATGTTATTAGCCGGGAGATTGCTCACAGCCCGCTGGAGAGACGAAAGCGATCGATTGTAGCCAATAATTGCCAAAAGTCGGTTTCTTTCAGCCCTCGTCAAATCCGTTTCCGCCTGAATCACATCCGTCTGAGTACCGACACCAGCTTGAAAGCGCAGCCTAGCCAAACGCAGAGCTTCCCTCGACTGCAAAACCCCCGCTTCAGAAGTTTCGATATTCTCAAAACTCGACTCCAAGCCAAAATACGCCTGTTCCACTTCCCGGCGCACCTGGTTGCGGAGTTGGTCAAATCGACTTTCGGCGATCGAAATATCAGCATCCCGCTGCTTCGCCCTCGCCCTCGCCGCACCGCCGTCAAAGATACTCCAAGTCAGAGTCGCCTGGATGGCATACCCGTCGGCCCACCCACGAGGCACAAACGGATCGGGGTTATCGGGGTCTTGTCCCAGCACGTTGTAACTACCCCCAACACTCAGTTGAGGCAAACGCCCCGCCAAAATCGATCGACGCTGCTGCTTGCTAATATCCCTCTGTACCAACTGCTGTTCCAACTCAGCACGATTCTTAAAAGCCTGCACGATACTCTCTTCCAGAGACAGACGCCAAGAACCCGCTTGATCCACCGGGTCACCCGCCGTCAAATTCGACGACTGACTGATATTCAACTCTTCCGCCAACTGGCGCTGGCGAGTGCGCTGGTCCCGGCGCGCATTAGCTAGCTGCTGCTGTTCGTTAGCCAAATTTGCCTGAGCCTGCAACACGGCAAATCGGGTTCCTACCCCGGCTCGTTCCAATGCTTCGGCATCCCGCAAACTTTGCTGAGCATTTCTGACGGAAGCTTGGCGGATAGCAACTTGTCCGTCTGCATCTTGCAAGTTGTAGTAAGCATCTGTCACATCAAAGCGGAGTTGCTCGGCTTGGCGTTCGGCTTCTAGTTCCCGAAACCGCAATTGTTCCCTGGCGGCGCGGATGTTAGCGTTCCGGCGGCCGAACAAATCGATGTCGTAGTTCAACTGCAAAGTGCTGTTGAGACTGTTGCTGGCGAAATTTGGGCCTACTTGGGGGGCTGGCTGTCCGCTTCGCCTTGCATCAGAATCTAAGTTGCGCTGCTGAGCCCGCAGTTGGAGTTCTTGGCCGGCGCTCACAGAGCGACTTGCGCCCATTTGAAAATCGAGGTTGGGAAACAAAGCGGCTTCCTGTTCCCGGAGGACCGATCGACTTTGTTGGACTTGTAAATCGGCAACTTGCAAAGTTTGGCTGTTGCGGCGCGCCAGATCCACCGCCTGTTGCAAGGTAATTGCCTGAGTTTGCTCAATCCTGACATCCTCTGGCCGAGTCGGAAGCGTCAGTGGATTGGGGTTGGGTTCGAGGAAACTGGGAGGCTGGGTTTGTAAAGTACCGTTGGGAGGATTGGGCGGAAAACTTTCGAGTGGCGTGTTCCGGGGAGCTGGTATTGGTAAACTCGGCACCGTCGGGTTGTTGGGGCTGCTGGGAATCGGTATTTGTTGAGGGTTCCTGGTTGGTGCTGGGAGGGGACTTTCAACAGCAACTACTTGCGATGTTTTGGCAGTTTCGGAATTAGAGCCAAGTTGCGCCGGATTACCTGTCGCGGAGTTTTCCTGAGACTGACTTGAGGGGGAAAGTGCGATCAACTCTCCTGGTTCTGATGCTTGTTCTGGCGTTGTTTTCGGTTCTAATGCCACTTTCTGCCCAACAGGGAGCCGATCGCTTTTGATCGAACTGTCCTGAGACTGAGCCGGAGCCGGTGCTGAAGCGCTCTGTCCCACATTGCTGAAAGTAATTGCAGCACCGACTCCCACTACCACGATTTGACGAAAAACACGCATAATTTCTTAAATTAATCTGCAATTCCAGAGACAATTCTAGAGCAAGATTTGGCCTCAAGTTTCCAGTCGCACCTTTGTTGAAAGCCCGATCGAAAGTTTACATTTTACCAAAAATATTAAAGGTTATTGACCTCCACCTCAACTGTCAACTGTTGCCAGACCGATCGCAACTGAGATTAGTTCCTCAACTCCACTAACGGGGAAAATCTCGGTTTTCAGGAAGCTAGCGAGCTCAAACAGCATCATATCATCCAAAAAACGCGGTTCCCCTTGTTTTAGCATCACCGAGGGCAGCAAGATGCCATCTCCCAAGTCCATCCCCTGCAAAACTTCGAGCAAGTCTTGCCCAGTCAGCAAACCAGTGACAGTAATATTTTGTCCCCAATAGCGACTGGACAATGCTACCATCTTAACTTCCAAGCCAGGAATTTGATTGAGTTGGCGGGCGATCGGCTCAAAAGCTTTTTCTACAGCATTCCCCACCACCCAAATTAATTTTCGTGGCGGATTAACTTGCGGTGGTTGCAGTCGATCGAAAGCCGTTTCAAACTGTTGGATAAATTGGCGAATCGAACCAACACCGTTCCCAATTTGGGGATAATCTGCATAATCCTCAGCCTGCGGTAAATCCCAACCCGCGATTAAAAACCACTCATCAGCCAACCAAATACACCGCGATTTTGAATTCTTTTTCTGCGCCTTTTCGCCATTTTTACCTTGACTCAAAACAGCTTGAATTTTCTGAACTTGCGCGATTACTTCCCGCGCTTTTTCCGGCGTGACAGCAATTAGTTCATCTTCCGCAGGACGAAAGCGAGTTAAACCCACGGGTACGACAGCCACCGAGGCGACGGCGGGGATATTTCCCGTATGAAACTTTGCCAAATCTAACAAAGTGCGTTCTAAATGTTCGCCATCGTTAATACCAGGACAAACAACAACTTGAGCGTGAATTTGCAATCGCCGTTCTTGAAACCATTTGATTTGTTCTAAAATCTGCCCGGCCCGGAGATTTTTTAACAATCTAATTCGCACTTCCGGTTCCGTAGCGTGTACGGAAACATAGAGAGGCGAAAGCCGCATTTGTTCAATTCTGTCCCACTCTTTTTGAGGCAAATTTGTGAGAGTCAGATAGCTACCGTAAAGAAAACTGAGCCGATAGTCATCATCTTTAAGATAGAGAGTTTCGCGCTTTCCCGGTGGCTGCTGGTCGATGAAGCAGAAAGGACAGCGATTGTTGCACTGAATCATACCGTCAAAAAGAGCGGTTGCAAATTCCAATCCTAAATTTTCATCGTAATCTTTTTCGATTTCTAACTTGTGGGTTTTGCCTTTACTATCTAATACTTCGAGTTCGAGAAATTCATCGGCGCACAGAAATTGATAGTCGATTAAGTCGCGGGGTTTTTGGCCGTTGATGGCAATTAGCGCGTCGCCAGCTTCAAATCCGATTTCGGCGGCGATGCTGTCGGGGATGACCTTGCTGATTAGGGCTGGCCGGGTTGATAATTCGCTCATAAGTTCGCGCTTGAATTTTCAAATTTAATAAAGTGTTTTTGAGAGATTTATTTTGGATTTTAATCTTGTTAAGATTATCACAATTGCTGTCAGTTGTCAATCGTGCTGTGGTGGAATAAATAGCTGTTTGTGAAGTTCGATCGATCTAAACTCGGCAATATTTCAAATCATTTACTGTATGGTGCGTCGCTCGTTTAATATTGGTTTATAGCGAAAATCATTCGTGGCGACGCACCCTACGAGACTGCTGATTATAAAGGGGGTAAGTAACCCGGATTTAGTATGATTTGTCCGGCGATAGGTATTTTGGCGATCGCACTTTGTAGTCGCTCTATTTCCTCCCCATCAGATTTAAGGGGGATTTAGGGGGAGCGAAACTTCAGGTTGTCAAACAGATCCAATTCGACGCTCGATCGCATTATAGAATCGATCGCCCATATCACCCATCCCAACCTCAATCAACCCTAGATTATCCGCACTCACCACCCGCAAAGGCGAATCAGCACCCCCAACCACACCAATTTTCTGCCACATTTTCGGCAAATGTTCTTGCAGGTAAGCTTCCCAAATTCCTTGATTTTTAGGCGCGACAGAAACAACAATACAATTGCCCATTTCACCAAACAAAACTTCATCCCAACGGCTAACATTTGCCGAATTCAAACCCAGATGAATCTGGGCACCTAGTTTACCAGAAATACAGGATTCCGCGAGGGCGACGGTAATTCCACCTTCCGCACAATCGTGGGCAGAACATACCCAACCTTGCCGAATTCCATCGCGACAAACTGCTTGCACTTTCCTTTCTGATTCAAAATTGATAGTTGGCGGTTTCCCAGCTATAATCCCGTGAATTGCTGCCAAATATTCCGAACCTCCGAGAGTAGCACAAGCCGGATGTTTGGGAGTTTCTGTTTTCAATTCTGAATTTGCAGATTGAAAAAATGTCAGTTCATCTTGACTATTTTCCCCAATTCCCAACACATAAATTAAATCACCTTTCTTCTGCCAACCTTGACCGCAAATCTTGGTCAAATCTGGAATCAACCCCACCATTCCAATTACCGGAGTTGGATAAATCGGTTGCGGATTGCCCTCAGAATCGATAGTTTCATTATAAAGAGAAACATTCCCCCCAGTCACAGGCGTTTTCAACTCCCGACAAGCATCCGCAATCCCGCGACAAGCTGATGCTAACTGCCAATATCCTATGGGTTTTTCGGGACTACCAAAATTCAGATTATCAGTAACTGCTACAGGTTCCGCACCGACACAACTTAAGTTTCTGGCTGCTTCTGCTACGACGGCTTTTGCACCTTCATAAGGATCGAGATAAACGTAGCGAGAATTGCAATCAACCGTGGCTGCAACTCCGGGAATTACCCCACCCTGCCCCCCCTTGATAAGGGGGGGAGAAAGTTCGGGAGTTTCTCTACCTTGTGCCTTCTTAAATAAGGGAATAGCCTCTGCTTCCTCTTGTAGCGTCGCCTTAGTAAGGGCGGGTTCTTCGTCTTGAAGCCCCTGCTTAGCAAGGGGCGGTTGGGGGGGTTCTTCCAATCCCTGCTTACTAACAGAAGCTTGACATGGTTCTAGCGGCCGCAATCGGACAACCGCAGCATCAGCACCTCCAGGCAAAACAACAGTATTATTTTGTACTTGATGGTCGTATTGGCGATAAACCCACCGTTTAGAAGCAATCGTGGGAGTGTCTAAAAGTTTGAGCAAAATTTGATTCCAACTTTGCAAATTACCATCAATCTCGATACCTGAAACTGTGGATTCGGGCAACGAATCCGCCGTCCATTCCCAAGCTTTTTTAGCATATTCTGGCGGTTCAGTCAACAATTCGCGGTGATAAATTGGCGTATTATCTGCTAAAGCAGTCGCAGTAATTTCGGCGGCAATTTCACCTTTAAAGAGAATGCGGACGATCGGCTCTTCAATCACTGTGCCCGCGACTACAGCCTGCAATCCCCAGCGATGAAAAATATCGATTAATTCCTGTTCCCGTCCTTTCTCGGCCACAAATAACATCCGTTCCTGGGATTCGGAAAGCAGGTATTCGTAGGGAATCATGCCGCTTTCTCGCACGGGAACTTTGTCTAGATTGAATTCAATTCCGACACCACCTTTAGCGGCCATTTCTGATGTCGAACAGGTAATTCCGGCTGCACCCATATCTTGGGCGGCAACGACTGCACCAGTTTTGAATGCTGCTAAACAAGCTTCAATTAAAGACTTTTCTAAGAACGGATCTCCTACTTGCACCGCAGGGCGATCGTCCATTGATTTGTCGGTCAATTCTGCACTGGCAAAACTTGCACCGCCCATACCATCTCTGCCAGTAGTAGAACCGACATAAAGCACGGGATTTCCGATGCCGGAAGCGCCGGATTTAACTATTTCTTCAGTTTCCATTAAACCCAATGCCATGACGTTAACTAATGGGTTGCCCGCATAGGCAGGATCGAAGTAAACTTCGCCACCAACTGTGGGTACGCCAATGCAATTTCCGTAATGGGAAATACCGGATACTACTCCTTTGAATAACCTCTGAGTTTTGGCATCGTCTAAGTTGCCAAAACGTAGGGAATTCAAAAGTGCGATCGGGCGAGCACCCATTGTGAAGATATCGCGCAGAATTCCTCCGACTCCGGTGGCGGCACCTTGAAAAGGTTCGACTGCTGAAGGATGATTGTGGGATTCGATTTTGAAGGCTAATTGTAAACCATTTCCCAAGTCTACAACGCCGGCATTTTCTCCTGGGCCGACGAGGATGCGATCGCCCTCTGTGGGAAACTGTTTTAATAGCGGCCGCGAATTTTTGTAACAGCAGTGTTCGCTCCACATGACGCCGAACATTCCCAATTCTGCTTTGTTGGGATGGCGGTTGAGACGCCGCACAATGTCTTCGTATTCTTGGGGCTTAATGCCTTCGGAGGCTATTTCTTCAGCGGAAAATGGAGATTCGGAGATGACAGACATGGAAATTCGGCATAAACTACAGGATTTATTTTAAATGGCCTTGGATTAAATGCAATAATCTAAAATCGATAATGCGCTACCCTAGCTAATAGTAGACTGTGGTAATTTGTCATTGGCTTATGAAGTTGCGATCGTTCTTCTATTTTTTAATTGCTGGTGTCTTAGCGCTTTTAACCCTGAGTGCAGGCGGTTTTTATTGGCTGACAACTCAAACTCCCCTCCATTTACTTAACGGCGGGCCGACAACGACTCCGGCTGCGGCCGTGTTTGTCTCGAAACAAGCACCTTTGTTAGTATCAATGTTGGTAAATCCCGATCGACTCGAAGCATTGCGCCAAGTCTTTGCCACTCCCGCAGAAAGAAGTCGATCGCACGCGGAATTTGAACAAATCAAAAAAACCCTCCTCGCCAATACAGGACTCGATTACAGTCGAGATATCCAACCTTGGATAGGTGACGAAATTACTTTCGCAATCGCTACACCAGATTTCGATCGCGACAGCAACAATGGCAAGCAAACCGGGTTTCTGTTGGCAATTTCTTCCCAAAATGCCGATCGCAGTCAGCAATTTCTCGAATCCTATTGGAAAAAACAATCTGTTACTACCAAAGCAGTAAAGTTTGCAGAATATAAAGGCATCAAATTAAGTTACAAAGAATTACCCACAGTCCCGCAAAAGTCCGATACTATCTCACCCTTAAATCGGTTAGCTTTGCCAAGTTCGAGTTTGCCATCAAGCTTTGCTACTGCATTAATCAGCGGTAGTTCAAATTCTGAAGCTCGTCGCAGTTTTGTTTTATTTGCCAATAATCAGAAGGTGCTGCGAGATGCAATTGATAATGTCGAAGCTAGCAACCTAAATCTCAACAATACTCCCGAATATCAAAAAGCGTTGCAGCAGCTAACTCAAGGCAGAATCGCCTTAGGATTTGTCAATCTACCCCAACTAGAAACAGAGCAAAAACCTCAATTTTCCCTAAATTCTCTAGCAGTTGCTGTCGGAATAAATAGACGAGGATTAGTCGCTCAAACTGCTTTAGTGACCGATCGCGAAAACACAGCTACTCCCGCGCTCTCGGAACCAGTACAAGCTTTGCAATACATTCCCTCAGCTAGCCCTTTTGCCGTTGCCAGCATTAGTTTAAACAATTTTTGGTCTGAATTTTCATCTGCGGTTTCCGCTAATCCAGAACTCTCAAAATTAGTCGATCGCACCCTTGCGGATATTCAGACTGGTTGGGGTATTGACTTACCACAAGATATATTTAACTGGGTGCAAGGAGAGTACGCTTTAGCAGTGTTGCCCGGTGCGTCAAATAGTAGCGATTGGATTTTTGCAGCCGAACAATCTGCTGATTCTCAACAGGCGATCGACAAACTTGACGAAATTGCCCGCAGCAAAGAATATAGTATCGGCAGTTTCACTCTCAGAAACCAAAAAATTACCGCTTGGACGCAGTTGACAACTAACCCAAATTATGGTATTAAAAATAAGAGAGAAACTGCGATCGAAACCGAAGCAAAAGGAATCCGAGCTACTGTTGGTAAATACGAAATTTTCACCACCTCAGTAGAAGCAATGGACGAAGCTCTTAAAGCTGCTGAAACAGGTTCTTTGGTGGGCGATCGAGACTTTCAAACCAGCATCGAACCGCTACCACCATCTAATGATGGCTATTTTTATTTGGATTGGCCATCAAGCAGAACAATTTGGGAAAAACAAATCCCGTTGTTGAGATTGATTGAACTTTCAGCAAGACCATTTTTCGACCATTTGCGATCGTTAACCATCACCACTACCGGAGAAACAGCAGGAATTCGCAAAGCCACCATCTTTATGCGATTGAATTAGTCAAAGGGTAGCACCTGTGGCTGCACATCCGGGTAAATCTTTCTTAGAAAAAGGTTCGACAAAAAAGAATTGACAAGCGCCTAAAATCGCTATAGATTACAGCTTGCAGTTCTCGATACGAGAGAAGAATGCACCCTACACCAAAAATGGTCTGCCACCCCCCATAAACCCAACCAACATGGGAGATGCCCTCGAGGTGCAGTCTTATTAAAGGTTAAGTCTGAGTATTTCAACCAAATTCCTTCTTTTCCTTTTCCTTTTCGCCAACCAACACGATCGCCCAGCTTGCATTCAGTCTTATGATCGACTTTACCACCAACTGACAACCAGATTTTTTTCTGGACGCTAAAGCTAAAGTGACCATAACTATATTTATGCCACAACTGGTCGATCGTCCGTAAATCATCGCAAGGAAAACTCTCGATCGAATCCATGTCCAAATCACCTTCCTGTTCGCGTCTAGCAGCTTTCAGCATCACATTTCTGGTTTCGAGATCCGCCTCTTTCCACTCCCCTGCTACTAATAAATCCCGCAGGCGAGTATAGTCAACACCCCGCGCCGATTTAAGCTGTACCGAGACACTGGGAATCGTTGGCGTTTCCTGCAAATAACTCAACCAATCTTGCATCGACTGCGGCCGGTTTTGCGGATTAGATTTCATCCCTTTTTCTATTGCTAAATTCACCCAATCTTTCACTCCAAAATCCTTAGCAGGCGGCAACGCTGCATTTTCAAACTGTCGCTTGACGGAAGGTGTTGGCGTTTGTCCAGTTACTACATAATATAAAGATGCAGCTAAAGCATAAATATCAACCGTTGGTTCGCTACTGCCTTCCATTTGCTGTTCCCAAGGGGCAAAATCACGGTGGGAAAAATATTTGCTAGTAGGAACCATTGGCACTAATTTGCTAGCAATGCCAAAATTAATTAATATCGGTTGCTCGTTAGGAGGCAACATAATATTACCCGGATGGGCATCTCGATGGACAATTCCGGCTTGGTGAACATCCATTAATGCTTCTCCAATTTGGCGGATAATTGCCACTGCTTCCGTATCCGGGAGAGGGCCTCGTTGCTGTACGGTATCAAATAAACTTTGCCCGACTACTAAATCCATTACCAAACAGTGAAGATTATTTTCCTCAAACCAATCGCTGACGCGGACAATTCCAGGGCGAGGGTTTTGGCAAAATTGCGCTAACATTTGCCCTTCGCGAATAAACCTGCCAACAAAGTTGGCGTATTCCGGATCATTTTGTAAATCCGCATTCGGTGTTTTAAGCACAATTTGATTGTTGAGTTGCAACTGTGTTGCTTTGTAGGTAAGGCCAAATCCTCCTTGTCCGAGGATACTTTCGATGCGGTAGGGGCGAGTTTGGAGGATTTTTCCGGGCGTCCACAGCATGGCAGATTGCTTAAATTATCTGTAATTGTTAATATAGTTTTTTGCTGCTTGAATCTTCATCTAAGTAAAGACGAATTTGGCTCATGCTGTCTCCTGCGTTTTTAGCTTATTTAATGCTGCCCAACGTTCGTATTCCGCTTGTTCATATGATAATTGATATATAAGGGGACTTACACATCAAAATCAAAAAAACCGGGTTTTCGATCGCATCTATCGATTTTTATCCGGGATTTTCGACAAAAACCCGGTTTCTAGCTACCCGCGAGTAAGTATAAAGCATTTGGGGCCAACATCTTGCCGGCCCCGCAGAGTAGATATCGCTTTGATATCAGAGTTAAATTTTAGATACCCCCAGGGGAATTCGAATCCCCGTCGCATCCGTGAAAGGGATGTGTCCTAGGCCTCTAGACGATGGGGGCGCTTGGGTTTTGCACCTTTATTACAATAACTAATCTTCCTCAGTCTGTCAACTACTTTAAGAAAGTTTTTTTGCGATTCGTCCGAAAGCTCGTCGCAGTAAGCTTTGAGGATAAGATCGAACGATTTGAGATTTGAGATTTTCAAGTCGCCCAGGGGGGCATCCTATTATTCGTCTTATTCGTCGGAAAGCTCGTTGCAGTATGCTTCTAGGATGCGAGTACAATTGTCGATCGCCCCCAAATGAGCAATCTCAAAGCCGTGAGTATTCTGCGTGGGGAAACTCAAACAAGCCGCGCGGGCGACATGGCCGAACTTCATGGCGATCGAAGCATCGCTACCAAAACCGCTAATTGTAGCTAACTGCACCTCTACGCCCGCGAGATCGGCTGCTGCGCGCAATTGGCGGTTCAATCCTTCATCGTAAATCCCGTAGCCGTCCTGGGAAAGCAACACCGGGTTTTCGCCATCTTCGATCGGATATTCGGGCGCTAGAGGGCAAATTTCCAAAGCAATCAGCGCGTCCAACGGCTGCCGCTGCGTAAAATACAAAGCGCCAATTGCCCCAACTTCCTCCTTCGCCGATGCCACCAAATAAACATTCACCGCAGGCTCTTTCAAACATTGAGCCAGAGCCAGCAAAATCGCTACGGAAGCCTTGTTGTCGAGGGTGTAGCTCGCGATCCAATCTTTCAACCGCAGTGGCCGTTTGCGGTGCTTTCCGACCACCATTCGCGTTCCCGGTCGAATTCCGGCCTCTGCTAATTCCCCAGCGGTACACTTAGTTTCAATCCAGGCATTTTCCCAAGTCAGCGGAGTTTTTTCCTGCTGAGCTTTTTGAGGTGATTCGTGGGAAACGTGGCGACTCCCGAAGCTGAGAATCCCGCTAATTGTTTGCTTGTCGCCCAACAAATCGACAACGCCTTCGCCGTACACCCAAGGAAACGCGCCGCCCAATTTGCGAACTTCCACGCGCCCGCGAGAACCGACGGTTTTGACAATCGCCCCAATTTCATCTTTGTGGGCGGTAATGGCGATCGACTTTTCGGAATTGCGCCCTGGAATTAGGGCGATCGCATTATCCGCCCGATCCAGCCAAGCGTTGACTCCCAAGGCGGCGAATTTTTCCATTAGGCGCTGGTTAATTTCCGATTCCACACCGCTGGGAGAGTGCAGCATGACTAACTCTTCTATAGTTTGAAAAAGTCGATCGAACTCTAACATTTTTAATTTTTTGGTTTACTAGCGCAGGTTAATATACAGATAACAATTGAGTTGGGTGAGGCGGGTTTATGAGATTATCGATCTTAGGCAATGACTGTTGGTAAAACCAGCCTCTTATAGGGTGCGTAGCTGCGGGATGTTCAAGCTTCAGAAGTAGATTGTTGATGGCGACGCACTCTACATTATCTACAGGTAATTATATCTTTGGTATGTTTTTCACTAAAATTGTTCGACTTCTGCAACGAAAAAATCGGGCTAAAAAATTAGGCATCACCTTCAACAGAGTTGCTAACTTTAACTTGCCAGACCATTTAATTGTGCGACAAACGCGCCAAAAAGTCAACTTGCCTGCGGAGAAAGGCATGGACGGAGAATTTATAGAAGTGCTTTTAGACGACTGCTACGGAGTCGATCGATTATCTAAATCGCTGATTAAAATTATAGATATCGGGGCAAATGTCGGATTATTTCCGATCGCAGCCAGAAATAGATTTCCGCAAGCTATTATTCACGCCTACGAAGCCAATCCAAATCTGGAGAAATATCTAAAACATCAATCTCAAATAGCAAATTTTGAATATTTTATGGAAGCGGTCGGAGCCCAAGATGGAAAAGTAATTCTTGACATTCGGGAAGTGTCGGGAAAAACTCGATCGACTGTTAGCGATAATGGCGACATACCGATGGTATCGTTTCGGAGGGCGATCGATCGAATTGGTGGCAGAGTCGATTTAGCGAAAGTAGACTGCGAAGGTGCAGAATGGCTGTTATTTGAAGATCGAGATGCTTGGCAGCTCGTACAAAACCTGTCTTTAGAATATCACTTGTGGTATGGACACAGCCATGCCGAAACTCGACAAGTTATTAAAAACTTAGGATTTAAGATCGACAAGCAAATACCAATAGATAAATGGTACGGTTTAATTTTAGCATCTCGATCTTTGAGTCATTAGTTAACAGTTGACAGTTAACTGTCAATTGGTTGGAGACTTAGTTTGCAGTGCATCTTTGGCCGACAATCCCTCACCCTGAACGCCGAAATACCACAAACTCGCAGCAGCTTCGGCGCGGGTAACAGATTTCTTCGGCTGAAACAACGTTGTAAAACTAAAAACCCGGCGAATATTAGCCAAATCTCCATTATTAAAATCGGCTAAAATTGCCCGCGACGCCTGAGAGTCAATCTTCGATGCATCTTGAAAACCCCACTTTTCTTTCACCGCTTCAATGTTAGCTGTCGGCAAAATTTGACGGGTATCTAAAGGCACTTTCCAGAAAACCATTGTCTCGCGAGTTAATGGTGCATTCGGGCGAAATTTGACATCTTTAGTTTCTCCAGACAGCGAACTCGGAATTAAACCCGCTTCTGCCAAACCTTGAATAGCTGGAAAATCCGGGTCAGTTTTCGGTACGTCAGAAAAAGCTGGTTCGCTAGATTCAACTGCCAATCTAATTTGTTTCGCTTGACGACCAGCAAAAATCTGATTGTTTGCAGCTACCAACCAGCGGGCATATTCGCGACGAGTAATCACTTTGTTTGGTTCTGGAAGCGTGCTGGCAGCTTCTAAATTACCACCGGATTTCGATCGCACTTTCAGCACTCCCAATTGGGCTAAATCTGTGGCGTACTGCTGCAACTGTTGGGGACTTTCGGTGTCTGGTACGCTGACTTTTTCCGATGTCGGCGAAGGCGATGGCGTTGCAGTAGTTTCACCTGTATTAGGTGCATTCGGTAGTGGCGAAGGAGATGGGCTAGACTCGGAATTGCTGGGTTTGGGACTAGCAGCAATTTCTCCGTTGCTGTTGCCGTATTCAATTCTAAACTCTGTAGCACCCCCTACTTTCTGAGTAGGAGAAAGCGACACAGAAACGCGCAAATTCTCTTGCGTTGCTACCAAAGAACCTTCTCCGTCTGTTGTCGGGCTGCTGACTATTTCCCAGTTGCGTCGCTGAAACTCTGTGGAGTAAAAGTTCTGAATCGAATTAACCGGATCTGTACTCGTCCAGCGTAGGCGCACTTTTTTTGCCGACGCATCGGTTGACCGATCGACTGCCAGCAACTGAGCGTTAGGATAGAGGGGAATCTCGATGGGAAAATCGGGAGGCAGTTTGGCAGTTGCGCTGTTGTCAACTGCTGTAACCGGCGGCGGGACAGGAACAGGCAGGGGACTTTCTGTTGTCAATTTGGGATCGGCGGCCAAGGATTCTTCGAGGGCCTTGCTGTTGGGGCTGTTGGCACAAGCAGTCAGCGAAGCAAGCAGACAGATGACCAGCCAAGTATTTACAGCAGCGAGTATATTGGTTTTAGTGGTTTTAGCATTCGATCGCCGACCAAAGGAGCTTCGCCGTTGAGTAAATATAATATGCAACATAAATCCCCCATTTGCGGATATATTTCTAGGCTAGCGCATATCGATCGGGCAATTATAATTTTTTCAAAAATGAAACAGTTGCATTTACTCCTAGTTACTGCTGCCTTGCTGGTCTCGCCCGTCAAGTTTGCTAGTCCTCTAAAAGCTCAACCTGCCCCGCTGCGGGTAGCAATTCCTCAACCAGAATGGCGGCCTTTTTGCTCCGCAGAGGGTTTGTTTTCGATCGATATGCCGGGAACTACCAAATTTAATATCGAAACTTATTCAACTCAAATTACCGCTCATACCTACAGGTCTATATTAAAAAACAAAGAAACTTATTTGCTTCAATACTTCGACCTCGATTTTCCCCACAGCAATAATAATATCAAAATCACCTTAAATAATGCAGTTGATTTCTTTGTGGTAGGGGCGAATGCTAAATTGTTGCAAGTCCGCGATATTTCCCTCGGCGACTATCCGGGAAAAGAATTTGAGTTTCAGCCACTTTCCCCGAAATCACCTATAGGTATCGGTCAAGTTTTTTTGGTCGATCGACGCATTTACGGACTTATTGTCAGTACCCCAAAATCCGAAAATGCTCAAAAATTTCTAGAATCTTTTCGTCTTTATTAAACAAAGTTAGTATTGATACTCCCCATGCCTAAAGGCGAGGGGATTCTTGAAGGGTCCACAATCGGATTTTCAAAGGCGCTATCAAGTCGCCGCTACTGATTCCACTAAGATTTAATCCCAGCTTTACCGCTACTTTTCTAATAATGTTCGCCGCGCCATTGCAGTCGGCATTAATTTTTGTACCGTCTGCTGAACGATACAGTCCGCGAGTTACTCTTCTTCCTGATTCCTTCCACCCTTCAGTTTTTTCACCGAACTTAGGTAGTGAATCATTATCGAGAAAACTAGCTTTTGAAGTATACGCTTCTTCGGTTTCTACAAAATTAATTCCATACAGTTGACACAACTGAGATATCCTATCTTTTAATCTACCTGTGGGAATTTGCACGAATTTTTGATGAGTTTTTTTACCCATGTCTACATTTTGTTTCTGGTCTTTGTTCCATCCAAATACTACTGTTCCTATGCTATTTTCGATACAGTGATTTACGACGGTTTTCGCAGCTTTATTTACCGCATCTTTAACTTGTCGATTCCTCTTCTCGGTAATTCGGGCTAATTGATTTGACCAGAAGCCTTGGGGTTGATTTTCTTTCAAGACAGAGATACGCTTATTATACCACTGATTCAAGGACTTTAAGTGCAGTCCATCCACAATAAAAGAAGTTCCCACATTAGATACTCCTGTCAACCAGTTGTTAATCCCGTGATCTAATCCCAGTACATTATCTGGGTTAATATCCACGACCAATTCTTCTGTTCGATACACAAACTCAGCATAAAAGTGACGGTTTTTAGGAAGAATCCGAATCTCAACCAACTTTTTGTAATCAAGATTTGACGGCATTGGCAAAAAGAATTCTCCAATCCCAAACCAAAGCTTGACTTTACTGCCCAACGGGAAGCGCAATAATCCATCCTTTAATTTGACATCAGCCTTGGGGAATGTTACCAATTTTAGAGAATTTTTCCTGTATCCCGGCAACTTGGGGTGTTGTGTTACCATTCCCGATGTAATTCCTTTTAGAAGTCCAATATAGGAACTGAAAGATTCGGCAACGCTAGTTAAAGTTTGCTGTGCGACATGAGAGTACAGAGCCTTAAAATGCAAGTTCGATTTGAACAGTTTATGAAAATCGTACTTACCAGGAATTTTCCGGGTCTTGAAATATAACTGTCGGCCATAGTAGATGGCACAATTTGCCAACTTGTTCGACTCACTGCACACAAACTCTAAAATTGCTTTCAAACTAGAATCGGGACTGATCAAGTTTTGCTGACAGCCGTAGTTAGACATTCTTTTGATTCTCAATATACTGCTTAACAACAGATAAGGGCGCACCGCCGACAATTGAGTTTTGTTTTGATATTCACAGTATACACCGCCGAGTCTGTATATTGTGTTTCGATATGTAAAATAATATTCAAGGCGGTTCAAACCGCTGCCGACTTTTCCCCGTGTCTCAAGCCAGGGGCTTGCGTCTCGTTCTTCGGTCATTGTTAATAGTTCATAGAAAACGCGCGAAAATTCACACGCTTGTTTTTACTGTCAACTGCTCACTGTCAACTGTCAACTGTTTAATTTTGTACTCTATCTAACGACATAGATAAAAGTTACACCTGTGGAGCGATGTAGCCAGACCGACAAATTTATATGTTGGATATAAGGATTTTCAAATTGTTGAAAACACAGTCAAAGAGTCTGTCTGGCTCGTCGAAAGCTTACCCGGAGGGTAATTAAGTATGAACAAACTAACACCATTTCTTCTGTGCGGCTTACTATTATTTGGAGCTGCTGCTTGCAGTGAAGGAGCTAAAACTAGCGCCGATGCTCCTAATTCTACCACAGAAACTACCGCTTCTCCACCCGCAGCCGAGACAGTTCAAAAAACTCAGGACGACGCAACTAGCGATGTTCGCAAAGCGCAAGCAAATTCAGATATTAGGGCGCGAGAACAGCGCAACAATGTAACGGGCGGCGATGCAATCAGAGCCGACGGCGACCTCCAAAGCGAAGTTCGATCGAAGTTGGAAGTAAATATCACGAAAGGTCAGCTAACAGTTGACGCAAAAGATGGTGTTGTCACTGTCGGTGGCACAGTTCCCAACCAACAAGACTTAGCTAAAATTGAACCGCTAGCTAAAGAGATTAAGGGTGTCAAAACTGTGAACGTTACGGCAGTTGTCGCCCCAGCTCAAGCTAAATAATAGTCTGGTGACTTCTCCCCGGTTAAATCGAAGATTTTGATAGAATCCTCGCCCTTATAGGGCGGGGATTCTTAACACTTAACTGAGATGTGCCGCCAGCGGTCTTACCTTCTGTCCATGTTTGTTTAGAGCGTCCCACGGAGGCCCAGCACCGGTTATGGATGAAAGAAACTCTTTCTCCCCCTCTCCCCATCTCCCCTCCGAGTTTCTTAGGAGTTTGTGCAGGAAGACTGATAACGCTGCACGTAACCTGGAATACTTCCGCTGCGTGGTTCCTACCATTCGATGACGTAGTTCCCGATTGTAGTCGAATGGCCGTGCCAGTACCCAGCTCTGATACGAGCTTAAATAGTATACTGAGCCTGCGGAGAGTTAACTGCTCCGATGCCCTCGTTGAAGCAGGAAGTAGACTTCAATCTGGCTTGTCTAGATTTGTGTAGGTTCGATCGAGCGGGCTTTCCAATTACCAATTACCAATTAATTACTAATTACCAATGACAAATGTACTAGATACCTTGATTGTAGGTGCAGGTATTAGCGGTTTGAGTCTGGCACACGCACTCCACAGGCAAGCAACGAGTGCATCTCCCCTGAAGATTTTAGTTACTGAAGGTCAGGGGCGAGTGGGCGGGAATATCACAACTTCGACGGCGGGGGGGTTTCTCTGGGAGGAGGGCCCGAATAGTTTTTCACCAACTGCGGAATTGATGAAGTTGGCTGTGGATGTCGGACTGAAGCAGGAGTTGATTTTTGCCGATCGAAAATTGCCTCGTTATGTTTATTGGCAAGGTAAGCTGCAACCGGTGCCGATGACTCCGCCGGCGATGATTCAGTCGAAGTTGCTGAGTTTTCCGGGGAAACTACGGGCGCTGTTCGGGGCTTTGGGTTTTGTCGGACCGGCAATGGGCGATAGACTTTCGCAGCAGGGCGGGGAGGAAACGGTTTCTCAATTTTTCCGGCGCCACCTGGGTACGGAAGTGATGCAGCGATTGGTGGAACCCTTTGTTTCTGGGGTTTATGCGGGCGATCCGCAACAACTCAGTGCGGCGGCGGCTTTTGGGCGGGTAACGAAGATGGCTGATGCAGGTGGCGGGCTAGTGGCGGGCGCGCTGCTTTCTGCGAAGAAAAGACCGCAGAAAATGCCCGTAGACGCGAATATTCCTCAGACTAAGCCGGGGGAGTTGGGTTCGTTTAAACAGGGGTTGAAGGCTCTGCCAGAGGCGATCGCGAGCGAATTGGCCGATCGGCTGAAACTCAACTGGCATCTCACTCGCCTCCAACCCACAGAAAACAAAACTTACATTGCCGAATTCTCTACACCCGACGGCCAGAAACAAGTTGAGGCGCGTACTGTTGTGTTGACAACACCCGCCTACGTTACAGCCGAGTTGTTGGAGCCACTGCAACCGGAAGTTAGCAGCGCTTTACAAGCTTTGACTTATCCTACGGTTGCTTCCGTGGTGTTAGCATATCCGCTATCGGATGTCAAGGGAAAGTTAGAAGGTTTTGGAAATTTAATTCCGAGGGGGCAGGGAATTCGGACTCTGGGGACGATTTGGACTTCGAGTTTATTTCCCGATCGAGCGCCTGCGGGCTGGCAAACTCTCACCAGTTATATCGGCGGGGCAACAGACTCGGAAATCGGCAATCTCGATCCAGAACAAATCGTTCGGGAGGTACATCGAGATTTGTCTCGGATTTTACTCAAGCCAGATGCGGCACAGCCCAAAGTTCTAACCGTGCATCTGTGGAAGCGGGCGATTCCTCAGTACAATTTGGGTCATTTGCAGCGCCTGCAACAAATTGAGAAGGGCTTGGAATCCTTGCCGGGGATGTATTTGTGCAGCAACTACCTGGGCGGGGTAGCTTTGGGAGACTGCGTGCGGCGGGGTTTTGAGCGCGCGATCGAAGTCAGCGAGTATTTGCAGAACCAACAATAAGAGTTTTGAGTTGAGAATTAGCTTCCTTGTTTCAATCCCACGTTTTTAAACGTGGGTGACTGCTACTAGGAGGCTGTTACTTCAAACTGGTATCCTACACCCCGGACGGTTTTAATCATGGAATTATGATTCGGATCGGTTTCAATTTTGCGGCGAATTTGACCGATATGGACATCCACCACGCGCTGATCTCCTACATACTCGTAGTCCCAAACTGCTTGCAGCAGTTCTGCTCGCCTCCACACGCGACCGGGCTTGCTGGCCAAACAGTACAGCAGGTCGAATTCTAAGGCGGTCAAAACAACTATCTGATCCCCCAGAGTCACCTCACGACGGACGGGATCTATCACTAGCTGTCCGAAGGCAAGACTTTGTGGTTCGGGTGGAGTCAGAGAGCGCTCGCGCTTCAAAATAGCTGCTATGCGAGCTCCAATCTCTACCAGACTAAAAGGTTTAGTAACGTAGTCATCAGCAATTGTAAATGCTTGAATTTTGTCAGCTTCATCAGTACGATTCGTGAGCATTACCACAAATACGTCGGTGTGCTTTCGCATTTGTTCACCAAGTCTGTAGCCAGTGGTGTCGGGCAAGTTCCAATCAAGAATCACTAATTTTGGCTTGAGTTGCTCGAACAATGCCCAAGCAGTCTCACCGTCACCGGCAGATTCTACTTGATAGCCTTGCTGGCTCAAATACCTATGCACTAGATTTCGGATCGCTGGGTCGTCATCAACCACAAGGAGTTTTACAGGGGCCATGACCACAAATTTGCTTGAAGAATAAGGCAAGAATATTTAGTCATATTAATGGAAAATTGGATACAGACTTAGGAAAATTGAGCCTTCACTAGTTATAACCTACGCAATATTTCAGGCAATAAATCTCCGGGAACTTGGGATAACGCTAAATTTTGACCTTGTAGCCCACATTCACTATAGAAAGCTCTAATGGTTTTGACAATACTGCTCAAAGCTGTTTGCCGGGAATCGGCAGATAGAGAGTTGGCTGGGACTTGGGGGTTGAGTTTATCCTCATATATTAACCCTTTGTTCTGAAGATGTTGCACTCCTCCAGCGCAGGCTTGTAATTGGTGGTGCAGCGCTGCTTCTAGGTGGCGGGTCTGGGCGGCTTTGTCTGAGGCGAAATCTGGGTCTGTGGCTAGTTGATAGTGGGCTAGTCCTAGGTTGTTGCGGGCGGCTAAAAGGTCAAAGGTGAGTTGGGTTCGATCGATCTCTGTGGCAATATCTACGGCGGTCTCGTAGGCTAAAATCGCCTTTTGCAACGATTCCGTTCGGGTACGTTTTTCTTGGAACTGGTTTGCTAAGTGCCAATAAGCCGTGCCGAGATTGTTCTGAGTGGCCGCTGCTGCTGCGGGTACTAATTCTGGGGTGCGGTATTTCAAAGCCTCTCGATAGGCTGCAATCGCTCTAACGAGCAAGATTTCTGAGGGTTCGTGCTGGCAGAGGTTCCAGCAGGCTGTACCGATGTTGTTTTGGACTCCGGCATAGTTGAGGGGGTCTCGTTCGGGGCTGTAACAGGTGAGGGCTTGGGCGTAGGCTGCGATCGCACTTTTGAGGTGGACGATCCTCTCCGAGGGCTTCGCTAACGGCCGATCGTCTTGGGCTAAATTCCAGTATGCTGTTGCTAAATTATTCTGAGCCGCTGCGTACTGTTGGGGTTCTGTACCTGAGTCGAGATCTAACAGTGCTTGCTGGTAGGCTGTAACTGCTTGCTGCAAGTTCTTTGTCTTGTCTTGGTAGCGGGCTAAATCAGCGGAGGCAATGCCTAAATTTTTGTTTAATCTGGCGCGGGTTTGGGGTTCGGTTTCGGCATCTGTTTTGGTCAAACCTTCTTGGTAGAGGGCGATGCTGCGTTCGAGGCAGAATACCGGATCTGAGGCGTTGAGGCCGGCCGTGCGATCTCGCGACAGCATCCAGTACAGGGTACCGAGGTCGTTGAGCAAATCGGAAATTGGTGGGAGGCTATTTGACTCTGGATCGTCGAAAGTTAAGTTTTGTTTCAATTGGGCAATCAGCCGCGCGCATTCGGGAGTTGGTTGCCGATCTTCGTGCGAGTGACGATCGAGTTCGAGGTAGGCAATTACTTGCTCGATCGCGCGGATGGCGATCGTCAGGTTTTGCGGCGAAGCCTCTCCGGCTAGAATGCGATCGCGATAGAAATTCCCCAAACTTTGATAAGTCAAAGCCAACGCTTCGGAACAACATTGATGTTCTTGCAGGAGTTCGATATATTGCAGCGTTTGCAGTGGCAGAAAATTTTCCCCCGATGCAGTCTTATTTTCTGCTTCCAAATCCTCGGATGCTGCTGCTAGTACCAAGTCTGCTAGTTCAACGGATTTAGGAATCGGGAATGGCGAATGGGGAATGGGGGATTGGGGAATTGGGGAATTGGGAATTGAGGAATGTCCAGACAAAAAAGAGGTTAAAAGTTTCTCGCCCAACTCTCCCTTGTCTCGCAAGTTTCCCAAGTTTCCAGAGAATCCCAAGTCCTCGGCATCTTCCCAGTCCTCGGAGTCCCCGAAGTCACCCTTTGCTGGAGTCGGTTCGCCTGCAAACTCAAATACTCCGGTTCGCCAATGCCAAAATTCCGGGGCTGACTGTTCGATCGAACTCAGCCAAGGTCGCGACACCCACAGCAGCAGAGTAGACTCCCACATTTGCAAGTGCGATTCGATGTCCCTTAAATAGCTCAGGAACGACCACTGGATGGTTGCTGGCTGGCGAGTCAGGTGTTCGGTGCCGAGAATTTGGAATCCCGGCAAGCAGATGTAGCCGCGGGAATTTGGGCGCGGCGGGTGTTGGGTCAACCACGTTGCGATCGTACCCCAGGGATTGGGATCGCCGAGGTCGAGTTGCAAGCTGACAAATCGGGGATAGTCGATCGAGGAACTAGGAACTTCGTCTGTTTCTGGGCTGGCTAATTCTGCCTCTAAGCGGGCAGCTAAGCAGTCCCGCAGCCACAAGTCGTCGCAAGCAGCAATAAAAATTTGACGGCGTAAATTAAGGTCGATCGCCTGTTTCAAGCGTTGGTAAATCTGCTGGTTCGAGCTAGAAACTTTTTGGGAAGGAATAGACATCACGGTCAGGATATTTTAGATTTTAGATTTTAGATTTTAGATTTTAGATTTTAGAGTTGAAATCCCGATCGGTTCATAACTCGAACTCGACCTTGAGGATCTTAAAATGCACCGATGATAATTCTTCGGATGATAGATTTTAGGTTAGCAATCTTATGCTGGTAAGGTACCAATCTGATTAATTACAATATCGATCGATGCGGTTGGTCTTATAGCAACCGCCACATCGGTAAGGACAGAAATAAGCTCATGAATGGATCCGGCGACCCTTGCAGCATCAACGGTTTGATACCCGTCAAATAACTGTCAACTGTCTTCCCCCCAAGGGGGGCGAGGGGGGTTGTCAACCCAACGGCCGGCGAGCGGGCAAGCTGTCAACTGCTATATTTAGTTTTTCAGCTTGCGCGACCCAGTTCAGGAATGTTGCAAATTCCTGCTTTTGATTTAAACATAAAAACCATGTTTTCATTTGTTGGAAAACATGGTTTAGTCAAGAATTACTTAAAATTGCGATTTGAAACAGCTTTGACTGTCAGCCTAGTTTTTAGACGGAAGCAGCCACAAACACTAATAAGGCAACTAACGCTGCTCCGGCAACACCTAGAATGATGTAGTTCCGTTGCTGTTTCTTGTCGGGATATTCCGCTCCGTACATTTTCGGCTCTTTGGCAAAGTTATTTAGTCGTCCATCGTCATCGTTGATGTAAGGCATCAGGCACAATCCTTAATATTTTTGATGTTTACAACTTTACCAAAAAAACGGTGGTAAAATTCGAGAAGTTATTTTGAGGCGATCGTACCTGTTTCGGGAGACGAAGCGATCGCATAATCCTTCACTGGCATCCTGCCTGCTAAGTACGCCAAACGCCCGGATTCTGCTGCCATTCCCATTGCTTTTGCCATTGCTACGGAATTTTGAGCATTAGCGATCGCCGAATTAATTAACAGTGCATCAGCACCCATTTCCATTGCTTGTGCAGCTTCGCTGGGCGTGCCGATCCCCGCATCGACAACCACAGGAACTTTGGCATTCTCAATGATGATTTGAATATTAGCAGCATTTTTGATTCCCTGTCCGGAACCGATCGGCGAACCTAAGGGCATGACTGTCGCGCAGCCAACTTCTTCCAAGCGTTTGGCTAGCAGGGGATCGGCATTGATATAGGGCAAAACGGCAAAACCTTCTTTAACTAATTGTTCTGCTGCTTCCAAAGTGCCGATCGGATCTGGCAACAAATATTTAGCATCAGGAATCACTTCTAACTTGACAAAATTATTATCTTCCTGCCCTAAAAGTTTTGCCATTTCTCTGCCCAAACGAGCTACTCGAATTGCTTCTTCTGCCGTTTGACAGCCGGCAGTATTCGGCAGCATCCAAATTTTAGTCCAATCGAGAGCTTCTGCCAATCCTTCATGTCCGGGAGCCTTTGTTTGCACTCGTCGCACAGCTACAGTCACAATTTCGCACCTACTAGCGTTGACGCTTTGCTGCATTTCTGCGATGCTGCGATATTTTCCCGTACCTGTCATTAAGCGAGAATGAAAAGTTTTGCCCGCGATAACTAAAGGCTTGTCTAAAGGTGGAGTTGCGGTATCTACTGGATAGCCAAAAATACTGTACTCAAGTGCCTCTTCCCATTGTTCCCGGCCTCCCAACATTTCTTCAAGGTGCCAACCTTCTTTATTTGTCAGTTCGTCGCGGGTAACTGCATAAACAATTTGCCCGAGTGTAATCAATTTTGCATCTCGTGGCATATCATTTTTTAAACCTGTTTGTATAACTTCTTCAAACTCATTAAAAACGTCTTCCATTTTCCCATTCCTCCCTAGCAATTTCTTGAGTTTCTTCGCTGTTGAATACTAATATAAGTGTCTGAATCAGTTGTGTTTCGTCCCAATAAAAAGCTTTTCTGATGCCGTCGTTTATCTTCCAAAACTCGTAAGTTTCTCGATTGACATGAATAATTACGACTGTCGCACCTTGACGTTTTGCCCTGCTGATTCCTTCTTGAACTCGATACCTGATGTTTCTAGTAGATTCTGTTAGCTCCTTAAATTCGCAAATCTGACCGTCAATCTCAGCATCTGGGGTTCTTGTACCTTCTGCTGCTTGCTCGCTCAAAAGTGTAACTCTTTTTCCTATTTTAGCCAAAACTTCAGCAACAAAGATTTCAGAATTATTAAGATTGTGTTGCTGGTGAATTAGCACAAATCCGCCAGATCCTTCATCAAAATAATATCGCCGATATTGGGGTTCTGCATTTTCGTAGATGGCTCTGCTTGTCTGGATATATTCTGAATTCACCTTGATTGTACTCTCAACGGACTCCAATAAGATAAAGTTAAATTTATGAAAGCAACCGTCGATCAACTGGCTAAAATTTGGATATTTGGGGCTTTAAGCAACGCGGAATTGGAGCAATTGCAAGAACATACAGCAGTTCGCACTTACCGACAGGGAGAAGTTGTGATGTATGAGGGCGATCGCATCCCGGAAAAATTATACACTCTTTCGATCGGTTCTTTGCAGGTGGCAAAAACAGCGATGGCGGGCAAAGAAACAATTCTCCGCACCTTATCTGGGGGAGATATGTTTGCTGCACCTGCTTTGCTTGGTAATGCGATCGCCCCAGCAACGGTGACAGCAGAAACTGATGTGCAAGTTCTTACCATAAATCGGGAAGTTTTGCTAGCAGCAATTGGAGAAAATCCTGAAATTGCTTTGCGAATATTGACTGTTTTCAACCAGCGGTTGCAGCTACTTCACGAAACGGTACACGGCTTAGTGTCGGAAAGGGCGATCGTCCGTTTAGCCCGATTTATTCATTACTTTGCCGTCGAGCAAAGTACCAAAATTGTGGAGAATAGTGTATGTTTAGAAAAACGTTTTCCCTATTATCAAATTGCTCGCAGTATTGGAATTACCTACGAAGAATGCGTGCGGTTGTTTAAGAAAATCAAATCTGTTGTATCTTATAATAGAGGGGGGAAAATTACGGTATTAGATTGGAAAAAGCTGGAGGCGATCGCTTCGGGAGAAAACATAGATTAAATGTTAAAATCCCAATTTTCGTAAATACCGTAGGGTGCGTCGCGATCGACAATCTACTTACGAAGCTATAAAATCCCGCAGCGACGCACCATACTTAAATGTTAAAATCTACAACTAAGCTCAAAAAATTGGCAGCGACGCACCCTACATACAATCGGCAGGTTGAGATAGACAGAAATATCGATCGGATTAATTAGCTTCAGAAAATGTCAAGATAAATGCCAAATTTGACTCAGCTTTCAAGGCGTGGGGAGCGCGTGCAGGCATGAAAACAAACACCCCCGGTTCCAAGAGAATATCTTTACTTTCCAAAGTTAAAATCCCCTTTCCTTCGACTACATTAACTGTGGCATTGCGCGCCGAAGAGTGTTCGGAAACCTCGCTACCAGCAGCCAGACAAAGTAGGGTGTATTGGCAATTATTGTCTTTGACTAAAACTTGGCTCAACACTCCGGCGGCTGGATATTCAATTGCTTCTCGGAGTTGGATTGCGGAAGATTGTAGCGGTAAAAGAGTAGCAGTCATAATTTTTGACTCCATTAAGATTGTTTGATTGCACAAAGGATGATGTAGCCTAAATCTCGATCGTACTTTTGGAAAACTCGACGCATTGCTAAAACGTGATCGCGAATTTGCGATTTACTTAAAATATTCCACAAAATCCGCACTGTATCCACAAAACCTTCATCTTGAATCATCCGCCAACCGTTGAGAAGTGTCATCGAACCAGTTTGATATTTTTCTACTTGCAAACCTGCGTTTTGGTAAGCAACAATCCAGTTAGACTTAGACAAAGGAGTTGCATTGACGTGAATCACTTCCGATAAAGCTTGGTGAATTTCTGCTTCTCGATCTTTTGCTAACAATTCGTGAGAAAGAAACT